>BJGJ01000085.1 GCA_014190435.1 Methylocystaceae bacterium
TTGATACGACTCCATTGATCGTCGCGTAGAGCATAACGTTTTGTCATCAGTCGGCCCTCCGATTCGGCCGACTCCTTATGAATCATGCATAATTACAAAAGGGAATCCTAATTGATGACACTCTCTAGATAAATAATTTTTTTTTACCTTTATTTCATCATTTAAATCCGTCAGAACTATTGCATAGCTTCCTACTAAATTATCTCGTCTTGGTTTGAATTCTAAAAACTTTCGAATTATCACGTCTGCCTCTAATAAGTTTTATAGAGATGTTAAGACATTGCTTGATTGTGTGTCTACTATGTCAAAAATCATTCCTAATGTGTCAATTTATGCAAAGATATTTTATATAAATATAATTTTATTGGGTATTGGGTATTACCGCTGGAACGGCTCGGTATCGTATACATGAATAATTAAGCCCACTCTCTATTCTCATTTTTTTATAAAACAATGATCTCTATGATTTAATAATTCTGATATGTTAATTTTAAAGTTGGAGTATTTTATTAAATTTTTATTCTAGATTAATTAAGGATGTTTTACCATTTCCGGTAAGTTCAATAGTTACGGGGTCCATGCATGAGTGGGTAATTTTAATATTTTCCCCACGCAAAAATTCCTTTCTAAGAAACAGATTATCGACTGCAGAACAGTTTCCACCGTTTATTTTAACGCTAGTAATTGTTATTCTATCTGTCTCCACACGGCAATTAATCCAAGTGAAGCCGCTGTATGTATAGTCCCACCAATTAAGGTTTCCTTTTGTTCCCTCCCCCGTAGAGGTTGTGCATTTGAAGTCAGAATATAGAGCGTCTTTAGCTCGAGTATCGATCGTAGACATCAAATACATCAGTATGCATAAAATTAGTATAGGCATGTTATAATCTCTCGGTAATGGGTGTCTATCATACATAATTAGGATAAATTGCTATATAGCAAGTTCATTCGATTTAGCCATTATAGAATTAGAATCTGTGACAGATCAATTTTAGATTTATAGCTTTAAACTTATATACAATGAGCTGCTTTATTAAGGCGCTTTTTCTCCTCGGTGAAAGGAGCTGAATAGCTTACTATATTACCAATTGAAAAATCATGTTAAGGACTCTTTTTAGCCTTTGCAAAATCTCTATTAAATTGTTTTCGCATTTTAGAGGGCTCGAAATTTATAAATGTTCCTCCAGCCTCAAAGTGACTAATGAACACTCTGCCAAGAGCATAGGTTCCCGCTGCTGTGACGGCTGGGAGGATTGTTACGCTTGCCACTTGTCCAATGACAGGTATGATTTTACGCTGCTAAAAAGGCTCAAAGCAAGTGTCTGCTGAAGGCAGCCAGCCATGAGGGTTGTCGTCGCTGATTTGGCTGCTTGTTTTTTGAAAGGTACTCCGTAGCAATCACCTATTTTTGCAAGCATGCTTAATTGAACTGCAATAATAGCCGCGAGATCCATTACGGGTACGGGCATAATTCCAGCAGCTGCACTCCAAGGTATGTAGCTCTCTACGATCTTAATGGCTTCATTTTTTTTTGATTTTGTATGTGTGTCTAATAAGATTGGATTTAATGGGATGATTTCAGGTTGTTGCGCATCCTTCTCGGCGCCAGCAATAAATTCTTCGACAGATATAGGATTTTTTTTAACATCTATGGACTGGATTTTTTTTTGCGGTCGATTTATGGCCATGATTTCCTCAGCAATAAAGTGCTCTAAGTAGCAAAGTTATTTCTTCAACGCCTTTGGGATTAAGCGGTCTGTATTCTGAAATACTTAGACCTCTACCGAATGCGCTGCTGAAGGCGCCTCTGCTGCCGATTGATCCCTGTATAAGTTCAATGTCGGCATATTCGCGAATCACAGCAATTGTATCAGCATTATCGCGACCGGATGGTTTGGCTCGGTTGAGAATGGCAACAACCCTGAAATCACGGATTGAACGAGCCTCTCTAATAATTTCAATAACATCCTCTATGGCCCATATTTCTACTGA
This sequence comes from Methylocystaceae bacterium, assembly GCA_014190435.1. Lineage (GTDB taxonomy): Bacteria > Pseudomonadota > Alphaproteobacteria > Rhizobiales > Beijerinckiaceae > Methylocystis. The sequence goes on from BJGJ01000085.1 coordinate 1,993, forward strand.
TTCTGGCGCAATAGGAAGTAACAAAACATCTGTCACTGTTAAGGCTGCGCGTAAAGCGCCCGTATCTCTGGCACCTACATCAATAACAAGATCATTATATTTTTGCTTTAGTAGTCCAACCTGCTGACGAAATGAACGGATATCATCAAGAATAACGCACGGCAATGTTGGAGTAATACCGGCGTCGCTTCGAATGCCTACAGCCTTGCTCACGCTTGTCTGGCGTTGGTCCCCATCAATTAAGAGAATGTCTGATCCTGCATGTAATCGTTCAATAGCAATGTTAAGAGCCAGCGTGCTTTTACCTACGCCTCCCTTTGTATGACCGAGGGTAATAATCATGATTTTATAATTTCCAGCTTGCTGTAAATAAGGTGTTGAGTTAATTGGTGTTATTCTAGGTGGCTTTTTATTGGCCTTATCGCAACGCTATGATGCTTTCACAGTTGTTGCCGATATCTTGGATTTTGTCTGTTGGAGAAGCAAAAATAACGCTTACCATGGTAATCATTTACTAAACTGTAAATTAGCTAAATCTATTGATAATCTATTATATTCTCCGATTCTCTCACATATGCCAACCTATTTGAAATAAATTCGATACAGAATACCTAGTAGGGCTAGGTTCGGAAATCTGAACAGTTAGAAGAATGAGTTTTGTGGCCAATTTCGCCGACTATTTTGCGGGTGATCAGTAGATGAGATGATCAGGAGATCATGAATCAATCTTAGTATAGCCTTCAAGTCGAAGGTATTGCTTGCGGCTCTGAAGGGGGTAAGGCTGAGTTTGTAGGTTTAATTGACGGACTACCAATTATGAGCGGAGATAATGGGCCAACCAAGCCAAAAGAAGAAATGCTACGAGAAATGGTAAAAAACTATTATCCGGAAATAGATGAGTGTATCGACACTGTAGCTTTAAATGATTTAGCGCTAAAGATCTCTATTGAACAACATATTGTTCCGTCGGAAACGCCAATTGAATGGGTGGATCGTATGTTGAATGAAATGATCCTCAGCAGCCAAAGATTGGCGACTTATGTCCCAAGAAAAGGAAACTTCAACGCTGTCTATTTTTCTGCAGAAGCTGAAGATAGTACGCCAGAAATTATTGAAGGCAGATTGGCGTGGCAGAACTATTGCAGAAGCGTGACTTACATCCCGATTAAATCAACACACATGAGAATGCTCGAGCTGGAGCCGTCAAAAGTGATTACGGCCGCTATTGACGCTGTTCTGGATGATTAGGCGATAGATAATTTATGATTTTCAACACATACAAATTTGGACGCATTATAGAGATTGATACCTTAGTATTTTGATTGATAGGATGTATCAATGCGCGTTTTTAGCCATAGCCTTTTGTAAGCTGATGGGGCGCATATCTAACCAGTTAGCGTCGACGTAAGCGGAGCATTCGGTTTTGGTCCCGGTTGGGCCAACTTCTTTCCATCCATCTGGAGCATTTTGACCTGTTCGCCAAATTGAATATTTTCTCTCATCCTTGGTAAGTTCTTTGTGATCGTCGCCGTCAATGGTGTGATCGTAAAGACATTTTCGTCAGCGATGTAGATTAATGCGTGTAGTATTAATAAGTCTGCTTGGCCGTGGTCTATCGTTTGAGTTCAGGATAGATTCTCATTGTTTTCCTGAGCGTTGATTCCCGCTGAATACTCTTAAGTTTGTTACCCCTCAGCTGAGCCGTAGAGCCGTTCAGCGGGAATTCCTCTCTGTCTACAGGCATTGATTAATTCTTGAGCATTGCGATTAGGGATTGTATCCTCGCCTGGGTCGATGCTAGTTATAAAAGATAGCCAAGGCTCTGCACCCATTGCATAGACAAATACTTTCTTGCAATTAAGGCTATGTATAACCTCCATTGCTTTTGGAAAATCGGATCCATTAAGCCTTCTAGAGTTATCTTTCTTTTGCTCTAACGGTCTGGGTAGAAGTGCGCCATAGACCCAGCTTAATGGTGCTCCAGCACATTCAAGTCCAATAAATAATATATCAATCTCTCCTATTAATGGCTTCAAAATATCATATAGGCGTGGCTCAATATTATTACTATCGGCGGCAAAGAGCATAGATAATCCGGCCGCTTCAACAAGCCATCCAGCTTTGGTTTGGATGTCAAGATCGGCGTGCTCGCCTAAAAATGGCAATGCTGTGAATTTAAAGTCTCCATGCTCTAGATAATCTAAAGAAGCGAGTTCTATTACTTTGTTAAAACCACACGCATTCAAGGCTAATTTTAGAGATGGATCGGCAAGACTGCCCCCACAAGAGGGCACAATTATTGCTCCAATTCTTGGTCTTAAGGCAAGAAGTGTTTCTATAAGAACATGATCCATATGATTGTGGGTCAATAAAACATAATCAATTTTTGATGGCAAATCTGCAAAAGTGAAGCGCTCTGGTTTAGAGCCATTTTGGTAAGCAAATACTGGGTCTATTAGAGCGTTGGTTCCATCGGGTGCCTCAACAAGAACACAGGCATGACCGAAATAACGCCAGCGTGTATGAGTAGTTTTGTCTTTAATTTTTTGTAGAGGCGGCGATTCGGTAAAGAAACCGCGAAATATAGTTGCTTGATCGCCAGATAACCCTAGGCAATCCATAACATATTTTGCTGGTTCAGGCTTGTATCGAAGTTCTGCTAACAGGTCATAAAAGGCATCGCTAAAGGGTCGTGTAAATTCTATAGAATCCCTGCGTGGCAGTCTTGGGGTGCTGAATGCGAATGCTCGTTCGTCGTCATTGATCTGGTAAATTAGAGCGCTTTGAAGGGATGGGTTATAAATTGGGCTACGATACAATAGGGGTTCGATGATACGCAAATCAGCGCCTCCGCCTATTGTGTAGAATAATTCAACATAGCCCCTCACAGCTTCAGGAAGCTTTGGGTAAATTGGAGCTAATGAGTGTCCGTCCCCGAGTTTCAGAACTGTACGAGCTGATTCCTTAATTCCTTCGGCAAATTTAATTTGCTGTGCTTGTTGAGCTTTTGTTTCTTCGAGTAGCGCCTCTACACGTATAACATCAGACGGCGGGCAATTTAAGAATGGACCGCCTCGCAGTGAGGGAGTGCGAATTGCCTCAGCATGAAGGCTTGGGGCTTTGATGAACGACTCCATAATTGATATGTGGCGGTATGCTGCGTTCATAGCAGCCGTTGCCGGAGATATAAGATGTGTCCATGCATACCAACGCATCACTAATGGCTCAATAACGACATTGGGTTTTAAGAAGACAGGAACATCATTGCTCATTCTATTTTCCTGTGTAAGAATTTTTTGAAATATTTTCCTTAATGGTGGTGTGGTGTCTTATTGCCTGATTGGCTAAATGTTTTAATAAAAGCTCCTCAAAATTTGACGTCTCATTTGGCTTGTTAATCAGGCCCAATTTGACAAAGCTTTGCCTAAAATTAATGCGTGTGTTTAGCCATAGCTTTTTGCAGGCTGATGGGGCGCATATCTAACCAGTTGGCGTCGACGTAAGCGGAGCATTCGGTTTTGGTCCCCGTTGGACCAATTTCTTTCCATCCATCTGGAGCTTTTTGGCCTGCTGGCCAGATGGAATATTGTCCCTCGTCATTAATGAGGACTTTGTGGACGTCTCCGTCAATCGTGTAGTCATCGAGACGCTTTTCGGTCGACATTATCTGCTCCGTTTGTGGTGTCAGCTTCCCCTCGAGATCTTACGAATTTCCAGGAGTTCACTATGTATGCAATCTGATAGAGTGTTTCATTTTATTAGCATTCTCGTGGGTGCGTTACAAGTTAAGTTAGCATCATGCAGTTAAAGCCGCTTATGCTCGGCTTACTTACTTGAAACCTTGAGCCCCTCTTGCTGCCAAATCCTCTCAAAGCTTGTAGTCTTCCCACTGAGTCAGCTGTTTAATTATTTTTCTTTTTGCGTATTGTTATAAAAAATTATTTTTTTATCAGAAGAAAAATAATCAGTCCGCCAATAAATAATCCAACACACCCCACCAGTACCAACCACCAGTTCTGACGATTAGCTTCTCCTGCCTGCTCGACCCAGTTTCCGATTGTATTGCTGTTGAAGCGAAGCGTGTCTTCTGTTTCTCTTAAGGATTTGCGTTCTCTCTCGAGGGTACGATCTTTGATCTCTTCGAGCTTATTTATGAAACTCTCTGGCGTGAGGTTTATCGCTGGATGAGATTTTAGATCTTTAATTTCCCCTGACATATTCTCCTGAGCGCGCAGGATCTGGGCAAGCGTCCTGCGATAGTCCTGGGTTGGTATGAGCTGGATATTTTGAGAGAGTTGATTAATCGATTGACGCAGATCTGAGACTTCGCCGCGTAACGCCTCAAAGGCAGAAGCTGCTGGATCTAGCTCATCTTGTTTTGGTTTTTGTATTTTTTTATCCAAATTACGCTTCCTTTAAAAAAGAGATGATTAAAGGCTGAGGCCAAGATTACGCTGCCGCTCAAGGCCCAGTTGAATGAGCAGACTGCGCGAGATGCTTTGCTCAAGACCCGGGGTGATGCCGAGATCTTTTTGTCGATTGCGCAGGATGGA
>BJGJ01000086.1 GCA_014190435.1 Methylocystaceae bacterium
CCCTATAAATCCTCTAGATATAGAAGAACACCTCTCCAGCCCTTCTCAACGTCGTGAGTTAATCGAGCTAATGACCACGATAGAAATGCTTTGCCGGCCTATCTCAAAAGATTTACAGGCCTCAGTTGACCGATGGGCAGATGCATTAGCTGTCGATGACCGAACGCTTCTTTTGGTGCGCGATCTCAGTAAAGGCGCACAGCTTCAGGCGACACTCGATTTCTATCGACTAAACTGGATCGGTGAAGGTGATCCACAAGACAATCGACATTTTAAAGAATTACTTTCACATTATGGTGACAGTGCTTATGCCCTTTCCCTTGAATCAGATCCTCAGGAAACGGCTCGCTGGCAAAAGCTAAAAGATTATCCCGACCCTAGTTTAGGCAAAGCCCTCTGGCAGTTTTACCAACTGCGGAGTTTTAAACTACCCGGAGAGATTGGCGGCGCTAACGCTGCTCTGGCGCATCATGACTGGGTGCATGTTATTGCTGATTACGATACGACAGCTATTGGGGAATTAGAGGTAACCGCCTTCATGGCGAGCGCCAGCCAATCTCAAGGAGCAATGTTAGGATTTATAGGCGCTGTCAGTATTTATGAAACAGGCCTCCTCAAAAGCCTCGTAACTCAGAGTTACCATTACACCCTCTCCTCGCCTGGAGGCGCAGAGCGGGTTGCGGCGGCAATTAATAGAGGAAAAAACTGTAAAACTGATCCACTGCTCGGGCCAGATTATTTCTCAATTGCGCATGAGCCACTTGAAAAAATTCGACATAACTGGGGCCTAATATAACGCTAAAATTTCTAATTCACTCAAAAGAAAGCGCCCGGCATGCAGATATTCTTAACCTCACCACGGATTGCGCCCATACTCCTATTATGCGCCTCCAATCTCTTCATGACCTGCGCTTGGTATGGGCATCTAAAATTTCCAAAAATCTCTCTTCCTCTTGCGATCTTCATGAGCTGGGGAATAGCCTTTTTTGAATATTGTATGGCCGTACCAGCTAATAGAATTGGCTATGGCGTTTATTCAGTAGCCCAGTTAAAGCCTCTGCAAGAGATAATTACACTTGTAATCTTTACATTTTTCTCTTTTCTTGTCCTGGAAGAAACGCCTAATATGAAAACAATTTTAGGTTTTTGTCTTATCGGCTTAGGCTCCTTCTTCATTTTTCAGCCAAAATGACCAGATAAAGCCTAGTTATCTCCTACTCTCAGTCATCAGCGCTAGAAAGGCTAGAAATGTCTTACGATCCTCGCACAAAACGTGGCGCATTAATCGGCGTATCTGTGATCATTGGTATGTTCTTTCCCCTACTATCCCTCATTTTACTCATTATTGCTGGCGGATTGATTGCATGGGGACGCGAACCACAGCGCACAGAAGAGTTTCTAAATGGCCTCCCCTTCGGCCAAGAGCTTAAAAGCGCTCTAGCTAAATTTGATGCCTTTATTTCCTAGGCGTCTTTTCACAAACAACTTATTCAATGATTGAGAGTGATTACATTCTCGTCAGCGGCGTGCTATAGCCAAGAAACTTTTAGCGTAGAAACTCTTTATAAACCAAGTTCTCTTAATCTTTACCCTATAAGCGTAAAAATTAAGGGTCTGGGAAACATGGTTAAAACTCTAATAACAACAATTATTACTCTTCCGCGCGTGCTTAATATTTCATTAACCACCTACTGGATTAAATTACCAACGCTTGTTGGTCTGTCAATGCTCTGCCTAGCAACAGCATCACATGCTGAAACTGAAGCAGACAGCGGATTTGATTTCTTTAATCCAATGCCAAGCACGCGTATCGTGATCAATGCTGGTAAACGAGAACTTCTACTCATCTCGGATGATGGCTCAGTCATTCGCTACCCCATTGCTGTTCCAAAAAGAGGAAAAGAATGGTACGGCGAGACATCCATAAGCGGTAAATATGTTGATCCTGACTGGACCCCACCTACTGCGGTGCGGATCGATCATCCAGAACTGCCGGATTTAATTCCAGGCGGCTCACCCAGTAACCCAATGGGCGCTCGCGCCATAACTCTTGATCAGTATCAAGTGGCAATTCACGGGACAACTGCGAAAATGCGGCAGTCAATCGGATCTGCTGCCTCTTATGGCTGCATTAGAATGCGCAATGAAGACGTAATTGATCTTTTTGAACGCGTTGATGTAGGCACACCTGTTTATATGTATAATTAATCAAACAACTTAAAAAGAGTAGATTTAAATTAAAAAGCCGCGCAGCTCTGCTGCGCGGCTTTATGCATTCATTCTTTCGCTATCAACCGAGGTGGGAAATCACCGGAGCGAAACCAACAATTGTTACAATCACGGCTAAAGCAACGCCAACCCAAATAAGACCCTTGAGGCGACCCGAAGCAGCTTGATTATTCACGTTGTACTCTCTTTGGAGATACCTGCAAAACATTACCATAAGCCGAGCGCAGGCAAATCCAAAAAAGCCCAGACCTATTCTTATCTAATGAAGCTTTCAAAAAATTTTCACAAGCTCAAGAAGCATTCTAGCATGCGACATAGCGCCACGTGTGAGATCAAGATCAAGGTTTTTAAATAAGTTAAGATCAGTAAATTATAATTAAAGATACACGCAGGAATTATAGAATCAAATAAAAATTATTCTAGATTTCTATGCGTCATAATGCAGATTTATGTTTATAAAATAAGCACCCAAACATGCCGTTCATGTGCATGAGCAAGTTTAAATAAATTATTATTAAAAAAATTAGCTGCATTCAATGCTTCGCTATTAAGTTTGAAAAATAGCGAAGCATGTTTATTCAAAGCAACTATGATTAGATGAGCTTTAATTGCTCAGCTGAAGCCTTGCCCTTACGCTGATCCATGACAAGCTCGTAAGCAATCTTCTGTCCATCAGGAAGATCTCTCAACCCAGAACGCTCTACAGCGCTGATGTGCACAAAAACGTCTGCGCCGCCATCATCAGGCTGAATGAAACCAAAGCCTTTAGTTGAATTGAACCACTTAACAACACCAGTAGCCATGACATGTCCTTTCCATGAACAAGCAAGTTTTCAGCCGCTCTTTAACGGCTGATAAGAGTCGAAGTTCTGGTAGGGAAGTCACGTGCCAACTGCCGTAAGGCGAAGTAGCCATGTCGTTCGGCAGAAGCTCGATAACTCATATATAAACACTTAATGTCCAATATCAAGGAAAATCTATAACTAACAAATTCATGGGGCAGAAAGGGTTTTAAAACCAGAAATCAACAATTCACATAGATCGATATTGTCTCATATTATTAGTCCTTTAATACCTTTACTCGGCTCGTTTTGAGAAACGATCATAAGCATCAATTCTTTGTATATGTATGGGAGGCTCTCGGCCATAGATCTCATCTTCAAGGTACTTTAATTCCAGATCTTTAATCTCATTTGCAACATCTATGAACCAGGCTCTGCGGCCTCCATTTTCCCCCGAACCCCATCTATAGCCACGTCGTCTCAATTTATCTTTGAGTTCAAAGGGCGCATGAGAAGCCCAGATTCGCCAACTTGGTCGACGAGCATTTTCCAGCAAAACCCCTAATGCTGTTAGTTTGCTCTTTGGCAAAGGTCGCGCGAGTAACTCAATCGCAGCATAACAATCATTCAATGCACGATGACGATCATAAAAAAATCCAGCAGAGGCCACAAGGTAGCCCAATCGAGTGCCCTCAAAACCCTCAGTTCTCCAGTTAATTTGTGTGGCTGAGCACGCCCAAGGTTTTGCGCAAGCTTGCTCGAAGAGTTTTTCCATAAATTTTCGGTCAAATGCTGCATTATGCGCGATTAAAATATCTGCCTGTGCCAGATAATTTTTGATTAACTCTCGATCAAACCTATGCCCCGAGACCATATTTTGATTAATACCAGTAATTGCAGTTATTTCCGCTGGGATCGCTTTTCTAGGTTCTTGAAAACTTTGATAAGGCTCAAAAATCTCGAATATTTTTCCCTCATTTCCATATGAAAAAGGCACCATCGCAAGTTCGATGATCTCATCATCGATAAATGATAGACCTGTAGTTTCGACATCAATAAATAATCCCCGCCTGAGAGATGACCCATCAGGTATGGAAAATTCTTTTTTGGCTCGGATTTTTCTCAAGATCCGATACTCTCCGCTTGCTTCAAGGGAAGCAGCCATAGTCTCATAATCCATTTGTCACTACCTAAAACGCATTTTGATTAATTTTACTAAATCCGATAACTCAGTTGAGATAAAAAAGTTTAAAATTATTTATAGTATTTATTATAAGCATTTTCTATCGTCAAATCTTATAAATTTAATCCTAAAGTACACTTTCAATAATGATGGAAATATCAAAATAATTAAGATTATTATGCTTGTCATCAGTAGATAGTATTTTTGAAATTTCTAGCTTGAAAATAATATTTGACGAATATGTCTTATTTCATTATTTTCAGCAAGATGCCAAAAGTCTGATAATAAAATGGGCACGGAGCCAATTAAAATTAAAAGTTCGCGATATGTATTTTTATAAAGTTAAAACTCTGAATGCATAAATTCATAGCAACGATGCTCCTATTTCTATAAATTCTGGAGCAATATTCTAATGAATTTTGACAGTTAGATCTGTTCCGTCATTGCCAGTTTCACTACTGGGAGACTGATCGGAAATAATCATTGAACTGCCAACCCATAAACGTTCCGCTAATCTATCGCGAACATCCTGGCTAATTTCAATGCGTTCTAGAGCCTCAGATGCGTTTGAAGGGAAGCTATTATCAGACAGTTGGTGATTTATTTGAGACCTAGATTCTAATTTTACCCTGATGATCTCATCAACTTCATTCTTATCACTTTGCGGCAAAGAAAGAGCTGACCATTTTAACGATTTACCGTCCTCAGTTGTCGTTGTTGCAATATAAAGATGCTCTCCAAGGGGAGAGCCTATATCTCGAATTGTTACTGGGCCATCAAAGACAGGTATTAGTCCTTGACGGACATAAATTTTTTGATCCTTTCTACTTATCATCATGGAAAGCGGCGCCATTCTCTGACGCGCTAATTTTTCTCTCTCTTTGGCTGCGTTGGCAATATTTGTCATCTCAGTCATTCGGCGATCCGCTTCGGAGAGATCAAGAGACTTTGCTGATATAAGCTTAGTGAGATTATCTAATTTAGTTTTAGCTGCAGCCAATGCCGCCTCGTTCATCTTTTTATCCGTTAGAGCAGCTTCTTTAAAAGCTAGCGCTTTTTCACTTGCTTTCACAATTAGATCAATTTTCTTTTGAGGCAGCGCGCCAGTACGCTGCTCTTTTAAGTCAATCTGCGCTTGCTCTGACTCCTGTGACCTAATTTTGGCCCGATCAACTGCTTCATCATAAATCTTGATGCTCATCGATAATTTTGATTGGATCGCGGCAATTTCTGTTTGTGATTTCTTGAGGTCTGCCGCTAATGAAGTAACATCTTCTACCTTTAAATGTTGCTGAACAACAGCATCCTTCAGTTCTTTATTGGCGGCCAAGACCTCATTAACCGCCTTAACCTTCATCTGCTCAGCATATTGATATGGATTTAAAGTGTTTTCATGAGGGATCTTTTCTGAATTGACCGAGTTAGATGCATCAGATTTGACTGGTTCAGTTATCGATTGCATCTTTGGCGTTATAATAAATGGCCGATTAAACTCATACGGCGTCACCTCCCGCGGCGATATAACAACCCTCTCCCCCACACGGGTCATACCCCAAAGTCTTGAAGCGAATTCTGCTGGAAGACGAATACAGCCATGAGATGCAGGATGTCCTGGCACAACTCCGGTATGCATGGCTATGCCCGACCATGTAATCCTCTGCATGAAAGGCATTGGGGCCCCAGAGTAAATATTAGACTGATGAAATCTTTCTCGCCCTAATATCGTAAATATCCCCTTTGGCGTAGGGTGATCGGCAATACCCGTAGAAACCATTGAACGGACTACAAGCCCATTATGATTATAGATCGAGATATGCTGGTCAGCGACTGATACAACAGCAAATAGGGGCAAGTTATTTTTTAATACTGTAGCTTGCTTAACGTCACTTTCTTTAGACTTTTGCGCCTTGACGCTATGCGTCACCTCTTCTTTCCGATCAACAACGCGTTCTATATGATTTCGTATTGGTTGACGTATTTTGATCTCTTGCGTCCGTGTGCGACTAGGTAAATCATCATCTAAAAATGGAAAAAAATCCTGTGCGACTGCATTTATCGGATAAAATCCTAGAAAATTAAAGAAAAGAGCAGACAGCCCACCTATTGATACTATAGAGAGGCGACGGAAATCTCGAAAGGGAAACATTTGGCGCTCCAGGGGCTGCAATCCAGGCAGTATAAAATGAATCAAAAAGAAAATCATGGGTTAAAAATAACGAAATAAGATTGATTACAAGACAAAAATGATAAAAATTAAGCAAATTTTACTCCCCAAACTACAGTTTAGAGATTTTTTCTGGCTTTTTCTTCAGAGAAAAAT
>BJGJ01000087.1 GCA_014190435.1 Methylocystaceae bacterium
GGCTGTTTTGCCTAATGTTGTGATGGGCATGCTCTCTTAGCGATGCGCTAAGAGAGTGCGTCTCTCACACTCTAAACCCGAGAAGCCGAGAGATTACAGATTGTGTTTAACCAACACACTCATCAAGATTCTGGCGTAAGATCGATTTCGGATAGCCAAGATAATATAAATTGGTCATAAAATAAATTAAACAATTACTTTAATAAAAGTATATAAGTAATTGAATATAATAGATAAAAACTCATTTTAGTCTTTGGCTAGCGTTCAATCGCTCCATTAAACTCAACGCTCTGCAGCAGTAGTCTTAAACAGCGCGCCTCTTAGATTGCCAACAGCGAGCGCTGTCCGCAGGGTTCCATACCAGTCGACAACGTATCATCGCCACTCTTCACCGAAGGTCTCGACGATCCATTTCTGATCTCGCTCGAATGCCCTCAATAAGCTGTCGTACCAAATCACATATGGCTCGGTATAATCTTCTAACCAAACTTTAGCCCAGCCAGCCTGACTAAGCCAACTTGGCATATCTTCTATGATTATGAGCTGACCGATATCGGAGCCAAGCTCTATTGGTAAGCTGGATCCTTTACTTCTCGCTTAGTCAAAAATATATAGTGATGCAGCGGGTCGACACACGCCTGCGATATTACGTAACGCGAGCCGCTGATCCGGAAATGCGTAGAATGATTTCATGAGATAGGCGAAATCGAATGGCTAAATGCTCCATTCTGCTAGTCTCCCCACATCGAGCGTTAAGAAATCAATCTCTGGGTAGCTTTGCTGGGCATAATTAATAGAAGTCTCGTCAATATCGAGCCCCAATTGTTACGTTGGAACCAGGCAGCGGTTCTGCCGCGCCCACAGCCAACATCTAGAACACGTCGGATATCCTCTTTTATGATACCGGCTGTTATGAGAGCAATTGCCTCCTTTTCCCCTGGGTGGGCGAAATCACCGCCTCGAGCCCTAGCCAGAATAGTTTTGCCTTCTGTCGAGTTCATCTTAAGTGTCATGCGCGCAGCCTATGCGTTAGTCGTAAGGGCAGGACTAAAAGGGCGCTGTTGTCGATGAGACCCTCTGTTAGGCAGAGCTAAGCGCCGCGCCACCAAAGCTGGGCTAGATAAATCGATCTAAGAGATCGACAGAGTGGCTGTTTGAGCTTTCTAAGCTTGGACTTGATGTCTCTGAAAGGTCTAAGCTTTCTCCCAACAATATGATGCTTGTAGCCAAAACTCCAATGAGCGCTAATGTTTTCATAATAAATCCCCCTCAAGGTTTATGATTGCTTGGGTAATCTAGACAGATTTTTGTCGTTGAATGTGCGGCTACACACATTCATCTCAGTAGAACGGGGCTATCTTCGGGATTAATCTGCTGATTCCTGACGAAGTCGCCCACTAAAACGGAATGATGCCGCCCACCATAACGAGATAATCCCGCCCGGGATGCGTTTTGTGGTCATGGGGAAGCACGCTGGCCAGTTTAAGTCGCTTTTTGGTCAACCCAAGGAGCGAATGATGCCAGCGGAGCGGGTAAAAATGCGCCATGCGCGAGAGATTTTTCGGCTAAAGTTTTCTGGTGTTGCGACACGGGACATAGCACTTCGTCTTAGGTTTGCGCCCTCTCAGGCGCATGCCGCTACTACTGGCATAACTTCGGTCGGGCTACGCCCTCCCTCCGTCACGCAAGTAGTAGCGCATTCTCATCCTGATTGACGCTAGATTCTCATCTTGATTGTCGCGCAACAGCAAATCCTTTGGGATGAATATATTGCCCAAAATCCTAAGGGTCTGGAATGGATGTTCCTATCGAACTGGTCTGCAAAAGCTGAGTATCACTACTATGACCTCGGTAATGCTGCGGGGACTGCAGTTAATAATTACACGGAGTGGGAAGTTTCTCAGGAAATAATGGTCTGCAGAGTGTCACAAACTATACAGGCCAGGTAAGTGGGAACATAATTCGAACCGGTGTGAACTATCACTTCAACTTTGCATCAGCGCCAATTGTTGCCAAGTTCTAAGGAGTCATTACAAGGAAACATAGAAGCCCAGTCAGAAATGGCTGGTTTTTTTAACTATTTTAAACAAATTTTTTTCTTAAAGTCCGCATTCTCTAGGGAGACAATCAGTGCCTGGGCTAAAAATATGATAAATTTCATTGCATTACTCTTTAAACCTTGGATTTCTTCATGGCCATAAAGAGCCGTGTTTTTACTAAATTGACCTATTATTTAGGAGGACTACTTTGCGTATCGCCATTTCGGGATCCCATTCACTTGGGAAATCAACTGTGGTCAATGACTGGGTATCAGCTTATCCAGATTACTATAGAGAAGAGGAGCCTTATCGGGTCTTGGGGCTTAATGGTCCATATGAAATTCTTTTTCGCGAAGCCTCTACTAGAATACAAAACGGTATTCAACTTTATTATAATATAAGCCGAATTCATCGGTATTCTACATCAAAAGAGAAAGTAATTTTTGATCGTGCGCCGATCGATTACATTGCATATTCTCAATATACCGCAAATCAGAAAACTACAGACATCGATAATAATTTTGTAGAATCTATGATCCCTGCAGTAAGGGAATCTCTTGATCATATTGATATACTTGCTTTTGTACCAAAATCAGATGACTGGCCAGTAGAAATGGAGGACGATGGTATCCGCCCTATTGATTATGCTTATCGCGATCAAGTAGATGCAATTTTTAAAGAAATATATCGAGATTGTCGGTTTAACATTATCCCCAAATCTGGAGGTCCAAAAATCATTGAGCTTATTGGTCCTCCCATAGAGCGTCTTGAACAGATTAAAGCTGCAATTTATCGATGCTAAAATCCTAATTATTCATTATATTTTGGAAATTTATCTATTTACTTTTATCCCTTTGAAGGACAGATCTAAAATAAATGTTGAAGTAGTCCTGCTGCTATTAATCTAATTACCCCATAGGCTACTTTGGTAGTGGAAATAATTCGAGATATTGTTGATAATTTGGCTCAACATTAATGTCTAAAGAATAGATTAGTTTCGCTATGGCGCAGTAGGTAGTGATGGTTAAAACTAGATCAATTAACAGCTCTGCATTGAGATATGCACTTAATACTTTGAATGTTTCTTCAGATATTCCTTGTGTATCAACGCACTCACGGGCAGCAAGAAGTAATGCTTTTTCGGAAGTTCTGAGTGAGCTGTTAGTTCCAGTGCTCTCAGCAATCAATGATTTGATATCTGCATCGGTGACGCCAAAGTCTTTGCTGATGCGTATATGATGGGACCATTCGTAGGATGATCTAGATTGATATGCTACTTGGAGAATGGCCATCTCACGTAATCTGGGATCTAAATTTGATCTAAAGCGGATAAAGTCGCCTAGTTGTAGCAGCGCTTTAGAAGCTTTTGGGCTATTTGCCAGAGCCCAGTTGATTGCAATGGGGTCTTTCTCAACGTTCCAGCGTTCCTTGGGAGAATTGGCGGTCCTATTGTTTTTTTCCAGTCCATTATTCAATGGCTTTTGATAGGGAACTCGCGACATTTATTTACTTTCTATTGAAGTTATTTCACTTATTAAGTATTTTGCAAGCTTGGTTTATTAATAAATAGAATTGACGTTTAGCCAATTCATTAAGGATTCACTGCTTGGCTCAAGACAACTCGCATAGTAGGTCCATAAGACTAAAATCTTATTAAATCCTATTGTTTCTATTGAAATATGTGAATATTTAATTCCAGATAGAAATAATCTGCTATATTGAGCTGAAGTAAGTCAGATATCTTATGGGGAAAATAATGAATAGCGACAAAAAGCTAACGACCGCCTCTGGTATTACTGTTTCTGACAATCAAAACTCCTTAAGCGCAGGTCCGCGAGGGCCTTTGTTGTTACAAGATTTTCATCTGATAGAAAAACTACAACATTTTAATCGAGAAAGAATACCTGAGCGAGTTGTTCATGCAAAAGGTTCTGGGGCATATGGGCAATTCATTGTTACAAACGATATTAAGAAATATACAAAAGCTAAAATCTTTGAAGCAATAGGTAAAATCACAGAAATTTTCGTAAGATTTTCTACTGTCGGCGGCGAAAAAGGGAGTGCAGATACGGAAAGAGATCCAAGAGGCTTTGCTATCAGGTTCTATACGGAAGAGGGAAATTGGGATCTCGTTGGTAATAATACGCCAATGTTTTTTATTAAGGATCCAATAAAATTTCCTGATTTCGTCCACACTCAAAAAAGATGCCCAAAAAGCAATCTTAAATCACCGGAAATGATGTTTGATTTTTGGTCAAAAGCTCCTGAAAGTCTGCATCAAGTGACCATGCTTTTTTCAAATAGAGGCACGCCTGATGGCTATAGGCATATGGATGGATTTGGAAGTCATACCTTTAGTTTAATAAATGCCGAAGGCTCTCTGTATTATGTTAAATGGCATCTAAAAACACAACAAGGGATTAAAAATCTAACTGCTACTAGGGCGGCTGAATTGGCGGGTATAGATCCAGATTATGCTCAAAGAGATTTATTCGAGACTATTGAGCGTGGTGATTTCCCAAAGTGGAAATTAATGCTGCAGATTGCAACAGAAAAAGAACTCTTGGATTGGGAAAAAAGGACAGGATGGAATCCATTTGACCTTACTAAAGTATGGCCACACGCTGACTTTCCTCGCCTTGACGTTGGTATGATTGAATTAAATAAAAATCCAGATAATTATTACTCTCATGTCGAACAAGTTGGGTTTTCGCCAGCAAATTTGGTTCCTGGCATGGGTTACTCTCCAGATAAGATGCTGCAGGGACGATTATTCGCCTATCACGATGCTCAATTATATAGATTGGGTGCAAATCATCAGCAGCTATCTGTTAATTCTCCTCGATGTCCTGTTCATAATCAGCAAAGAGATGGCCTGATGGCCCTGCATAATGGTGCTGATAATTTAAATTATGATCCTGTAATATCTGAACAAAACTACAGTTCTGGTAAAGTCTCTGAAGAAGCAACTATCGCTCTTTCGGGCGAAATTGGTAGATATGACTTCCGAAATAAAGAAGATGACTACACGCAAGCAGGAAATTTATTTCGTCTTTTATCAACATCAGAAAAAATTGATCTTTGCAATAATTTAGCCTGCCCACTTTCGCAAGTAAGTCCCTCGGTACTAAAAAGACAACTTTATCATTTTGATCAGGCGGATAAATCTTATGGACAAGGCGTAAGAGAAGCCCTTAAAAATATCAATCCAAACATATTAACTTAAGAACAAAATATACGATGATAATTACATTAGTGTTATGTGCTGACCATAAACACAAGTTTTGTCCGTATCCTTACGGGCGGCTGTAAGACCCTTGTGGACGAGCGGAAGTTGGGTCAGTTTTGGCCTCATCCAGACGTCAATCTGGGTAATGTCGGTTTAAATGTTTCGTCGAAAAAAGAATTGAAAAGGTTATATCTTGGAAGGAGCCTGTTCGGAGTAGCCGATTTCAATTGGCATTATCGGTGCCGCACCTACAGGGGTCAGGACCGCCTTGTCGCTGGAAAAATACCTTCAACAGGGTGCTGCCCAGATTACCTTCCTGGATCGGAACTGGAACGCGACAGACTACCTCGGCGTAGAGTAAGGTATTTAAGCACGTGCCTGCCGCGCGCTCGAGCGCATCGGACTATTGGAGAGGGCACTGGCAGGAGCAAATCCTGCTACCGAAATTGCTTTTTTTAACTCAAGGCTCGGTAAGTGGTTTGCATCAGTAAAATTTGACCCGAAATATACACGGTCCGTGGTTCGGCAGGACTTTATGGCAGACCTCACCGCACTTTTGGGAAGCACGCGCGTCCTTTGAAATCATCTTATCGACGACATTCACTTCGAGCCTGATAAGACGGCAATACTCACCGGCAAAATAGAAGACAAACCTTTCGAGGAAAGATTTGATCTGATCATTGGGTGTGATGGCGTGAATTCAATCACACGCAAAAGCTGTTTCCTGCCGAGGCTAGGATCCATGATCGTGGTTTTTCCTGCATCTATATGTTGGTTGAAGGGACAACGGAAACAGCGTCTCTGGACTTCTTGTCAATGGCTAATTCGAATCGTAGCGAATTAATTATGGATCATTTTTCTACCATGGCCCTGTTTCTCCTTTGCAAAGGTAGGTTGGCGCTCGGGATTGGCTTTGACCATGCAACAAAGGACCGTATTTGGCAGGCGCATAAACTAAATCGGAGCTCAGATTGAACAGATATTCCTTCCTCAATCAAAAAATCCATTGCAGTAAATCTTACTAAAGATACTGATATCTATGATGTCATGAAAAAGCTTCTTCTCTCTTCTGTTGCACTTGCAGCTATGGCAGGCACTGCTATCGCTGCTGATCTTCCGTCACGCAAAGCACCTGTTGCAGCTCCTCCAGCTCCGCCTATGTGGACAGGC
>BJGJ01000088.1 GCA_014190435.1 Methylocystaceae bacterium
TTGTTGATTATTATGAGGCGCTAGCCCCGTCATCGGACGAAACACCATTTCCAAGGAGTTAGAAGCAATGTGGCAACAATGGATAGATTGGGATGAAGATGAGGCTTGAAACCGAGTCTTTAATTGGGAATTAGAGCCCTCTTCCCAACGCAATTCGTAGACCGTGTTGGGAAGAGGTTCTAATTGTTAATTACGGATGCAGCGTTTCGTGCCGTTTGGCATCCAAACTGCTGGATGACCAGTTGTTTTTTCACACCACCTTTGATTTTGCCCACCGAAGACGCATTGGCCCCTAGAATTACGATGACCATTATCGCCACAACCTCCCAGAGCGTAGGCAGGTAAAGTTGTAGTCGAGAGTGTAAAGAGCGAGAGGGTGATACTTAGCATCGCAAATATCATCTTTTTCATGCTTTTTCTCCGATTGAGTAATTTAATTTCTGACGCATTCAGTTTTAGGATCCACACATTATCGTTTTTCAATAGTTTATAGAGTCACCAGCCCCACATCCCAATCCTGTTGTCTAGCCAAAAGCATTGACTGTAACCATATGTCCCGCTCACGTTCTACCCATTGCTATAATCAACGACTAGGTCTGGATCATAACCTCAAAACGCAAAATCATCGTCAGCGTTTATGCTCTCGCCCGTCCCAAATCCATCGTAGGTGTCATAGTTCCTCGTAGCCGTTGTATTAGGCGTTGATACCGCTCTTTTATGGCAGGTCCCTCGATGGGCAATCTTTTCAATTGGCAAGGAAATTACAGAGTTATTAAAGTTATTATAAGTCGGCCCGGCTAATGATGTGTCAGCAACCAGGAAACTTAGTAGGATTGATATGAGCACTAATGCAGATCTACTGAGCATTAAACTCTCCCATGACTAAAGGAAATTATTCCGGGTTCATGTCTTGTCAACCACTCAACAGTTAAGTCAACAATTTGACCAAAGTCGCACTTCGAAATTGAATCCAGTACCTGGCGCTAATCTACGATTTTTTTGCAAATCTAACTTTTTAGCGGCTTAACTTAGTCAGCATGTTATATCTTGATGAACCTTAGCAATACCCACCCAGTCATGAAGATATGACTCAATGTTATAGCGACAGAAAGACCATGGAGTAGCTTAAATGAAGCTCGATCAGCTCTATCAGTGGCTCTATTAATTGCTGGCATCAGAAGTTGACGAGTAGGCAAAGTTGTTATTGCAATTAGTGCTAAGAAAGCCGCGCTAATTAAATCAAAAGGAGATATCAAAATTGAGGAAATTGCAGCAGAGCCAATAACAAATAGATAGAAGTATGGGAATGCGCGCCGGATTGTTGGACCCGCCACCTCTGGCGGCAATGCGTGAAAAATAAACGCAGCGAATCCAAACGAATAGAGGACCATGCCGCCAAAGAGAATAGCTACAAGCAAAAAGCCGAAGGTTAAAATTTTTCTTCTCCCTTTAGTTGTGCAAGGCCCATGTAGATGATCCCAGTGATTGGAACATATCCGAAGGTAGGATCAAAACGCTTGTCGATACCATTTGGCCCAAGACCAACGATTGGTCCAACAGTTAATCCAGCTTTCTCCATCACGGCTTTTAATTCAGATGGCTTGATAAAAAGATTAGGATCATGAGTACCGCGCGGCAGAATACCCAAAATATCTTCGGCTAGAGTAATGGTAGCAAATCTGGCCAGGAGAGTGCGGTTAATAGTATCATAGGCGAGATAACCACCGGACTTTAGAACACGCGCTATTTCATTAATGACCTGATTAAGGTCAGAGACATGCTCTAAAACATCTACACAAACAACTATATCAAACGTTTGATCGCCGTAGGGCAAGTTTTCTCCAACCCCAACATCATATTTTATAGAAAGATGTTCGCTCTCCGCGTGGCTTCTAGCTATTTCGATTGCTTTTTGAGCGGGATCAATCCCTGTTACTTTTGCTCCCCGCTGTGCAATTGCTTCAGCCATAAAACCGCCAGCGCAGCCAAGATCAAGAATTTCTTTGCCCTGCCAATCAAGAGCTTCATCGAACCATGAAAGTCGGCCTTTAGCGAGATTTCTTAAAATACGAATCCACCGCACTTCTTCCGACCACCATTGATCAGCAATCTTGTCATATATGGTGAGATCATTTCGCATCTGTGTTTCTCCTCGAAATGAGGAAACGTGGGATTACATATGGCACGGCTTCTCGATAATGAGAAAAGCGCTCGCCATAGCGGGTTTCAAATCGACGTTCTTTTAATCGCGGGGCAAAAAAACAGTAAAGTGTATAGCAAACTGCGAGCGCTAGCTGATCGGGTGTCCAGACAGGAACTGTCCATAAAGTCATGGCAAAGGCCACATAGATTGGTTGGCGAATGATACGAAATAGCCCTTCAGTGGGCATATCGGGAAATACAGGACGGACTTTTGCCATCAATGACATCCAGCCCAGAGCGCCAGATTGAACTTCTGCGCCAGCATCAAAGCTAGCCTTGATGAGCAAGCACCAACTCATTGAATATAGAATGCATATAAACCAAAATATCCACCCATCCGCTTGCCACCAGATGATCTGTGACGGTGTCCATAACAAGAAAAGAGAGAGAAGCTGAAGAGAGGCAATGATTGCATAAGTTGTTGTAGTAAGTGTCGTCCCATGAGGTCCGGGGATAAGTCTGCTGAGAATTCGTGAGCCTTTCCCAGTAAGCAAAAAAGAGTGTGCCAGCGGAAACTGAATAATTAGTGCAAGATTTGATAAGCCAGCCCAAGGCCACGGGACCGTGCCATAGCTTCTGCTGAGGCCAAAAAACATTGCAATCATCATGGCTATTACCGCTGCAGCAAATAATACGTGACAGGTAACACCAACACAAAGAGCGAGAAAAATTCGACTTCTACCAGGTGGTGGCCGCAGTGCTAATTGAATCAAGGAGACAAGACGGAGGAGGCGAGCGTCTTGGATCATGGTTATCCCTTGGACCAAAATTTAAAAGTCTGAACAAAATGCAATGAAAACGCTTCCGTTTTCGAACTCAATTCACAAGAACCGGAGCCTGCCCGATATATGATCTATCGTTAATTTGCTTGACTAGAAAATCAGCGACGTCCGCACGTGAAATAAAGCCATTGCGCCATTTGGAGCGATCCATAATGACTTTATAGCGCCCAGTACGAGATCCCCCAGTCAATATCCCGGGTCGTACAATGGTCCAATCGAGATCACTGTGACGGATTAAATCTTCTTGACGGCTCTTGTCTTGATAGGCCTGACCAAGAAAAAAATTAAAGGGGAGGCGCTCAAAACAGTTAATAGCCCCATCGCTATCGCCTGAGCCGAAACCAGTCACGCAAATTAGCCGTTTTATGCCTTCTGCTTGCATGACGGGGATCAAGGCGTTGGTTGAATCTGAGAAGAGATGCACTGGCCCGAATAGCTGGTTAAGCCTGACGCCTAGAGTTTGTATTACGACATCGACCCCAGCAACTGCCTTTTCAAGGCTATCCCTATTTGTCGCGTCAGCACTGAACTTTTCTAAAGCCGGATCCGAAAGGCTCATTCTATCCGCAGATCTTGCTAGAGCTCTGACCCTATATCCGCTGGAGAGGGCAAGTCGCGTAGTCTCAAGACCAATTCCACTACTTGCCCCTATTATTAAGACGCGTGTCATTCGAACCCTTTACGATCCAGGTGATAATCAATACGTCTGGTTAATTTATTTATATAGTGCGCACATTTCGAGAGGCTATGTAGGCAAGAAAATTAATAGGATCTCTAAATTGAGTTAGGGTTGGCTGGGTAGATTTGTAGTCAGCAATCTTAGCGCAACTTTCCTCCAACATAAGCAAAAACCGCCATATGGAGAAACACTTTCAGATCTTTGGGGTCATAAAGCGCATACCTACCGACAATACCGAATGCAGAAACTTGCCCCTTTACACTGAGATTGACTAGCCATGACTTGCTGTCCAAATAATAGATTGAGCGCAATCAAGCTGCGGTTCCAGGTCGTAATAGAAGTTTTTTTGTTTGAGAATTATCCAGCGCAGCAGATATCTATCATTGGCGCATGAACGTAAGTTGGTAATGTCAAACCAGCGCGGCGTAGCTTGGTGATGTATCACCTTCAGTTCAGCTCTTACAATATGATAAGCTATGAATAAGTTAGCCCTTATTCGGGGTAACGCCAAAAATATTTATGGACATATAATGTTATTTATCAGCAAGGAACAAACCAAACGACCGCGCCAGTACATCCGTGGTCGCAATCGCTGGTCAGCAATGACTAATCGTTGGGGGCGATAAAGATGGAAAAAAATTAAACGCTAGACCACTATCGATAACGTATATTGGAACCAATACCTCATATTCAATTGTGAAATTAAGTCGATTCCGTCAATTTGAAAGAGTCTAACATAAAATTTAGAAAAATTGCCGCCTTTTCTCAACAAGTTGAAAAGTTGCATTTTCGAGTGTTTCTAAAAATACATTTTGTTGATTTAGCTGTTGAGTGGTAGAAAAGATATGACCCTAGAATAAACTCCGCTAATCATTGGGAGATTTTGATGCTCAGTAGATCCGCATTAGTGCTCATATCAACCCTACCAAGTTTCCTGATCACAAGCGTATCATTGGCTGGGCCGACTTATAATAGCTTTGATAAGTCTTTAGTTTCCCTGCCAATTGAACAGATTGCTCATCGACGAACCTCCCATAACAGAGCAGCCTCGATGCCTAATGCATCGACTACAAGGAACTATGACAATTATAATGGATTTGGTACGGGGGGTAGCATGAACGCCGACGATGATTTCGCGTTTGGAGGTTATGACCCAGACCTTGTCGTTGATTACAGCAATGGATGGAACGTGAGTGGACCGTATGGCTACAGTCAAGGCTTTGGGCCAGGTTACGGGATTGGCATGTGGGGCTGGTAAATTATTAAAATTTCTAAAAACTACTCCCAAACATGTTCAAAAGCCACGGCACCCAACTAGCCACCTGCAAATGGAGCAAAACCGAACTCGTGTTTCCCGACACGATCCTGCGCCATGACGACTGGACGCTCCTCGACGCTACAGGCGATCGCATAGCCCATCTATTCAACACAGCCGAAGATGATCTAATAGGCTCATGGCGATGGCGCGTGTGGCTTGATCATAAGATGCAGGAAGGTAGCGTCCGCAGCGGCACTGAGGCGCGTGAGACTTG
The DNA here is from genome assembly GCA_014190435.1 of Methylocystaceae bacterium. Classification (GTDB taxonomy): domain Bacteria; phylum Pseudomonadota; class Alphaproteobacteria; order Rhizobiales; family Beijerinckiaceae; genus Methylocystis. The sequence continues at coordinate 5,196 of BJGJ01000088.1, forward strand.
TGAGAGACTGCTGGCTGAATATCAGCAAGCGCAGATGATGCAGCAGTAGCAATTGTTGTCGCTAAGGCAATTCAGATTAAGCCGCTTGCGGGGCTTGGGCTATCGTTGGTGCTGTTGGAAAGAATATGACCCTGCGCGAACCTCTTGACATAAAAAAAGTGCAGGTTGCTCGCATAACATCACACTCCCGCACGCCCCAGGCCTATCTTCACCGCCGCGTCCATCCGCGCCGTTTATTCGCCCCTGAGTATAGGAATTATCTACTACGGTAAAATTATTTCAGGAAAAGCATTCAAAGGAGCATGGACTAAAATACCCGCGCGCCGCCTGAAATTTATCGTCTGATAGGGATTGATATGTTTTGCTATAACCGCGACAGGGTCATCCTCACGTTGGCGTCTAATCAATGTTTTGTCGTGGTTGCCAAAGTAAATACGAACGCCAGCCATAATGTTGGATGAATTATTCCAACCATAGGCAGCCGATACAAAGGCGCTTGGTGCAATATTGCCGCCTCTAAATTGTGGAAGAAGATATTCAACTTCGCCAGTCACAGCGTTTCTACCGAAGGAATAGATATGTCCAACTGACAAGGCTAAGTCGTCTATCGGATAGAATTTAGCTTCAACGACATCGTGAAAATAATCTGGAACCGTAAAGGCTGAAGGTCCACCATATGAGTAAACTTCAAATGGGCTTAGCCCAGCCGTGTAATAGCTGGCTCCTTGAACACCAAGTATTGCTCTACCTGTGAACCTACCAAGATAGGCTTCAAACTCACCAGCGGCGGTCCACACACCAGCGCCGACCTTATCGCCAAGCA
>BJGJ01000089.1:0-4023 GCA_014190435.1 Methylocystaceae bacterium
CATTATGGACAGGGTAAATGGTATCCGGGTGAAAGCCTCCCGCGGTGGGCTTTTGCGCTTTATTGGCGAAGAGACGGTCAAAAAATTTGGAATAATCCAGAGCTCATTGCTGACATGGAAGACGAGGTCTATGTTACGCATAAAAATGCTCAGCAATTTATTGATCAGCTTGCGGGACGTCTGGGATTAAGCGGAGAGTTCATTGTGCCCGCTTATGAAGATCCAATGCATTGGCTGAATAAGGAAGGACAGCTTCCTGTAAACGTGACCCCAGAGGACTCTAAATTAGAGGATGCTGAAGAGCGCACGCGGATGCGTGTGGTTTTTGAAAGAGGACTGAGCCAGCCCACAGGCTATATTCTCCCCATTCAACGCTGGAATGCAAAGGCTGAGCGTCCTTGGCGTTCGGAACGCTGGTCGCTTCGGCGTGGCCATTTATTTTTGGCACCAGGCGACTCGCCTCTGGGGTTAAGGCTTCCGCTTAACAGCTTACCTTTTGTTCCTGCTCCAGAGTACCCTTACCTTCATCCTCAGGATCCGCTAGAGCCGCGACAAGAATTACCAGATCATCGCCAGTTACAAGAATCTTACATAACGCCTCAGTCTCCTGTCACGCATCAAGATATACACGAACAAATTGCAATTGATGGTGTAGTGCGTACTGCGCTTGCTGTTGAGGCGCGCGAGGGCAAGCTTTGCGTCTTTATGCCGCCAGTCGAGCGACTGGAGGATTATCTAGAACTTATCTCAGCAGCCGAACTGACGGCTAAAGAACTGAATCTACCCATACATATTGAAGGCTACCCGCCACCTACAGATCATCGTCTAGAAGTAATTAAGGTAACGCCAGATCCTGGCGTCATTGAGGTCAATGTGCATCCTGCGCGCAATTGGCCTGAAGCGATACAAATAACAACGGGATTGTACGAAGATGCGCGTTATTCGCGCTTAACAACAAGCAAATTTTTAACTGATGGCAGGTGCATTGGTTCGGGTGGGGGTAATCACGTAGTGTTAGGCGGCATAACACCCGCAGATTCTCCATTCTTGCGCCGTCCAGATTTGCTTAAAAGCTTTGTTCTTTACTGGCAACGTCATCCGTCATTGTCCTATTTATTTTCAGGGCTATTTATTGGGCCGACAAGCCAATCCCCGCGCATTGACGAGGCGCGTCATGACGCGCTTTATGAATTAGAAATTGCGCTTGCTAATACGCCAGGACCAGGTGAGAGAGACTTTCCGCTTTGGCTTGTTGATCGTCTTTATCGAAATTTACTCGTAGACGTCTCTGGAAATACACATCGTTCTGAGATCTGTATCGATAAATTATACTCTCCTGATAGCGCGACGGGCCGGTTAGGATTACTTGAATTTCGTGGCTTTGAAATGCCGCCAGATGCACGCATGAGCCTAGCCCAACAACTTCTCTTGCGCGCATTAGTTGCTTGGTTTTGGCGGGAGCCTCAAGAAGGAGAATGCGTCAGATGGGGAACGGCGCTCCATGATCGGTTCATGTTACCCTATTTTGTTTGGCAAGATTTTCTTGGTGTCTTAAAAGATCTCACACGAGCTGGTTATGCCTTTCGCGAAGAGTGGTTTTTAGCTCAAAAAGAATTTCGCTTTCCTCTCGCTGGAACGATAGAACATGAAGGGGTTCGGCTTGAAATCCGGCATGCATTGGAGCCTTGGCATGTTTTGGGCGAGCAAGGCGCAGCTGGTGGAACTGTACGCTTTGTCGACTCTTCAGTCGAGCGCTTGGAGGTAAGGGTCTCTGGCTTTGTTCCCCAACGCCATATTGTCACGTGCAATGGTCGCCGACTGCCCTTATCACCCACGGGCGTACACGGAGAAGCGGTGGCGGGCGTTCGCTTTAAGGCCTGGCAGCCACCCTCGGGCATGCATCCAACACTGCCCGTAGATTCGCCGCTGACCTTTGATATTATCGATAAATGGAATGCGCGCTCGCTAGGAGGATGTGTGTATCACAGCGCCCATCCCGGAGGACGCAATTATGATACGCTGCCAGTTAATTTTCACGAAGCTGAGTCGCGAAGACTGGCGCGGTTTCAGGATCATGGTCATTCGCCCGGGCGGGTCGAGGTGCCTGTGACAGATATTTCTGGCGAATTTCCTATGACATTAGATTTAAGGAGAGGGTGTGTCCGCGCTGACTAACTCGATCTTGCAAAGTGAGGACGCAAATGAGCAGCTTAAAAACTGGCTAGGTGACTATGCGCGCTTACCTGGGGTTGCAGATGAATTAATTGATGCGGATGGGCACCCAAAATCGCATTGGATTAGTTTGCTTGAAACCTTGTCGAGCTTAGGTGAGGAGGGATTAAGACAGCATTTCTCTGTTGCGGGACGTCGCATCAAGGAAATGGGTGTGACCTATCGTGTTAGAGGTGAAGAGAGAGAAAGGCAGTGGCCGCTTTCTCATTTGCCGCTTCTTCTTACAGAAACTGAATGGAGCACAATTGCTGCGGGCATTGAACAGCGTGCTGAGCTCCTTAATCTTATTCTTGATGACGCCTATAGTCATGGTCGGCTTGTTTCAGATGGCGTATTGCCTGCCGCTGTTGTTGCTGGGTCGCCAGAGTATCTCAGATCCATGTGCGGCGTAGAGCCAAGAGGCAAGCGCTGGATAAGTTTTTATGCGGCTGATATCGCAAGAGGACCTGACGGAAGATGGTGGGTTCTTGGCGATCGCACGCAAGCGCCTTCTGGTGTCGGTTATGCACTTGAAAATCGACTGATCCTCGCGCGTACTTTTCCAAGCCTCTATCGCGACATGAATGTCAGGAGATTAGCCTCATTCTTCCGAGAGTTTCGTAATAATTTGGCTGCCATGGCATCGCGTACGGATCCGCGTATTTGTTTATTGACGCCTGGCCCTTGGAGCGAGACTTATTCTGAGCATGTTTATCTCGCGCGTTATTTAGGGTTTTTGCTTGCTGAGGGTGAAGACCTTGTTGTGAATGACGGCAAATTACATGTGCGCACAGTAGCAGGGCTCAAGCGCGCGGATGTTCTTTGGCGACGTGTAGATGCAGACTGGTGTGACCCCTTAGAAGGAAATGCCGCTTCGCGCATAGGCGTTCCGGGCTTGTTTGAGACAATCAGAAGCGGAGCGCTCGCAATCGCGAATATGCCAGGCGCGGGCGTTGTTGAGTCGCGTGCGATGATGAGTTTTATGCCATCACTTGCAAAATATCTTTTAGGACAAGATCTGCTCATTCCCAATGTTGCCACTTGGTGGTGCGGTCAAGAGGCTGAGCGTGATCAGATCATAAATAACTTTGATCGGTACGCTATTGCTGGTGCTTTTTCTGAATATGCACAATTCCTTAATGGTCGCTCACAGATAACAGCTCAAGAGATGAGCGAAGATCAAAATAAGAGATTACGTGAAGCCATAATGACTCGCGGGATGGATTATGTTGGCCAAGAGGTTGTTCAGCTCTCTACTACCCCAACGCTCTTAGACGGTCGTCTTGTCCCGCGGCCCTTTACCTTAAGAGTTTTTGCAGCTGCCACAGCTCAAGGCTGGGTTGTTATGCCGGGTGGGTTTTGTCGTGTGTCGCCACAAGCAGACGCGTGCGCGATTTCAATTGGTGCCGGGGCAAAATCAGCAGACGTATGGGTGTTGGGAGATGCGCCTGTGGAAGCGGCGACGCTGCTACCAGGCAAGGATGAGACGCGGATTGTGCGCGTTATGGGAAATCTACCTAGTCGTGCCGCAGATAATCTATTCTGGATGGGACGCTATCTGGAGCGCGCTGAAGCGACTTTGCGTATCATCCGATGTCTTTGCAATCGGCTCAATGAACCGGTCACAGATGCCTCAGATGGGCGTCAACCTATTGAGCGCTGTAAGCAGCTCTTATTGTCTTGGGGGGCAATTCAAGAAAATGACGAAACAGATCGAGGCTCTTCGGCTGCTTTTGTGTCAGCGACAGATCTTGCTGCTTATGGTTCAGTCTTTACACTCGTCACGCAGGTAAAAAGAACGGCGGCGATTGT
>BJGJ01000089.1:4666-5960 GCA_014190435.1 Methylocystaceae bacterium
AGTTTCGCGTGATTTATGATGTCAGCCACATAACAGTCTATAGTTATGAAGCCAGTGTCGCTTCAACGCGCTGTGCACTTCGTCTCATTCCGCGTGAGTCAAGCGGGCAAAAGCTGCTGCGTGGTGCGATTAATATACTGCCAGAGCCTGATATCATTTCTGAGCGCATCGATTTTTTTGGAAATCAAATCACGGATGTTTTAGTTAGAAAGCCGCATTCCAAATTATGTATTGAATTGACGGCGCTTGTTGAAGTTTTAAGGTTGGAGCCGCCTCATTTATCGCAAACCTTACCTTGGGAAGCGGCAGCTCGCGCTGCGCTTTCGATATCGTCCTTGTCTAATAGCTCACCGGTGCATTGGCTCTACCCAAGCCGCTTTGTCGGGCTTCATCAAGAAATTACCGACTATGCTCGCATCAGCTTTATTGCAGGCCGTCCAATCCTAGAGGCAGCCGATGAACTCATGCGACGAATTCAAAAAGATTTTACCTATGATCCAAAATCAACGGATATTGCGACGCCGCTAATGCAGTCCTTTCAGGGGCGCCGCGGCGTGTGTCAGGATTTTGCGCATATTATGTTGGCGGGTCTTAGAGGACTTGGTCTGCCTGCAGCTTATGTCAGCGGTTATATTCGCACTATTCCAGCACCAGGTCAGGCTTACCTCGAAGGAGCCGACGCTTCTCATGCGTGGGTTTCACTCTGGTGTGGCGACGCCAATGGCTGGGTGCAGTTAGATCCGACAAATGGCATTGTTGTTCGCGATGATCATATTATGGTGGCCTTGGGACGTGATTACGCCGATGTGTCACCTATCGACGGCATTATCGTTAGTGCGGGTAAGCAGGAACTTGATGTAAGCGTAACCATTAAAGCTGTGTGAGGATATTTTTTGTTTTTCACAGCATAAACAATCAAATGAATAACTGCTTAAAAAAGTTGCCTAAATATTATTCGCTGGTAGGCTGTGCAAAATTTTTAAACAAAGTTATTGATTTTGAATAAAAAACGATCTTCTTTAGTGACGCGATCTTTTCATCATGTTATGTTGGTTCATAGCCCCTTCTTGTCCCTGGGGAGGGAGGAAGAGGTCTGAAGGCCGCTCTCAGTCCATGAGGAGCGGCCTTCTTGTTTTTAGATCTTCTTTTTCATGTCCACTTACAAAAAAAAATCCCGACTAAGAGCCGGGTATTTTGTATTTAAGCGGAGATTTTGGGAGATTATAGTAAGCGTCCACTGGTATGGACGCTTACTTGTTTTTTTGAGGGCTGAAGTGTTTTCAGCGGCATGGAT
>BJGJ01000090.1 GCA_014190435.1 Methylocystaceae bacterium
AGACTTGCTCGTAGATACGAACGATCAGATAAAAAATATTCAGCGTAGCAAGGCCGATCCACATGCCACGCAGGTCAACTACGGACTCTGTGCCAGCAGCTGCGCCTACAGCAGTCGTTGAGCTCATAGAATTTTCTCCAACTTTGCAAAGCAAGGAAAACTATTTTTCCTGCTAGGACGTTATCAAAATAGAATTTAATATACCGTCCGATAATCGCCATATTGTGCGCTGGGGCCGCCAAACAAGCCCTCAACCCGCTTATCCTTTTGTGCGCCGCAGCAAAAAAGCCCGGTATTGCCGGGCTTTTTAATTTCTCTATCTTCTTCTAACCCAGCGCATTACGCCGGATTGGGCGCCATCCCGCCTAAATCCGCTTCAGGCTTATTGCCTGAACTTGGAACAGAAGAACCTCCTGAGGAGGAACTTCCGATTGAATTGGCATCTTCTCTTACTGGACGTTTACCAGCCAAAAGACCAACGATTTCCTCCCCCGACAAAGTCTCAAATTCCAAAAGACCATTCGCAAGGGTTTCCAAATCCGCTCTCTTTTCAGTGAGGATACGCGTTGCCGTGTCATAGGCTTCCTGAACTAAGCGCCTGACCTCTGCATCGATGAGTTGTTGCGTTGCCTCAGATAAAGATTGAGTGCGACCTAGCGAATACCCCAGGAATTGCTCTTGCTGTGGTTCGGAATAAGCCACAGTGCCTAGCTTATCAGAAAAACCTAGCTGGGTGATCATTGCGCGGGCGACACGCGTGCATTGCTGAATATCCGAGGCGGCGCCAGAAGTGACCTTATTAGCTCCAAAAATAAGCTCCTCCGCCACGCGTCCACCCATCGCCATCGCGAGCATCGCGATTAATTGCTCATAACTTTGAGAAATTTGATCCCGCTCAGGTAAGGTCTGAACCATTCCCAATGCGCCCCCGCGCGGAATGATGGTCGCCTTGTGAATTGGGGTTGATCCCGTCATATTAAGGGAAACAAGCGCATGCCCTCCTTCATGAAAGGCAGTGAGGCGCTTTTCTTCCTCCGTCATCATTAAGGTGCGGCGTTCGGCACCCATCAATATTTTGTCTCGCGCATCGTCGAATTCTTGGCGCGTTACAATCCGCTTTGACCGCCGGGCCGCAAGTAATGCCGCCTCATTGACCAAATTCATCAAATCTGCGCCAGAAAATCCAGGCGTCCCGCGCGCAACGACTTTTAGATCGACATCTGGACCAAGAGGAACCTTCCGCGCATGAACCTTTAAAATCTTTTCGCGCCCAATAAAATCTGGGTTAGGCACTTGGATCTGACGGTCAAAACGACCGGGACGCAGCAATGCTGGATCGAGCACATCGGCGCGGTTTGTTGCGGCAATCAAAATGATGCCTTCATTAGCTTCAAAACCGTCCATTTCAACCAATAGCTGGTTGAGCGTTTGCTCGCGCTCATCATTGCCGCCGCCAAGACCTGCGCCACGATGGCGCCCAACCGCATCGATTTCGTCAACAAAAATTATGCAAGGCGCATTCTTCTTGGCCTGCTCAAACATGTCACGAATCCGTGATGCGCCGACGCCAACAAACATCTCGACAAAATCAGACCCTGAGATGGAGAAGAATGGCACGCCAGCTTCGCCTGCGATGGCGCGGGCGAGAAGCGTTTTACCAGTACCAGGCGGGCCCACGAGGAGAACACCGCGCGGAATACGGCCGCCAAGTCGCTGAAATTTTTGGGGTTCCCGTAGAAACTCAACAATTTCCTGAAGGTCTTCTTTTGCTTCATCTACGCCCGCGACATCTTCGAAGGTTTTTCTACCCTCTGTCTCGGTCATGAGCTTGGCCTTGGATTTACCAAAGCCCATTGGTCCACCGCGTCCACCCATCCCATTCATCTGACGTGCCATGTAGATCCAAACGCCGATGAATAAAAGAAGCGGCAAAGCATTCACCAGCAAGCTCGTCCAAAAACCGCCCGGACCATCATGTTCTGGCCGCGCTGTGATCTGGATATTCGCCGCTTGAAGCTTTTGTATCAGGGTAGGATCAGCAGGCGCATATGTTTGGAAGGAGCGATTATCTTTAAAATGTCCAGATATCTCATTTCCTGAAATCATCACATCATGAACACGCCCGCCATCAATCTGCACAAGTAGTTCGCTGTATGTGATCTCGCGTCCGCTTGTGCGTGTTTGCTGATTTTGAGCCACGTAAAATAGTCCACCCGCAATGACGATGAACAAGACCCATGGCGCATAGGCTTTCCAGTTAAATTTTTTCATCGCAACGCCCCTGTAAAAAAATAAATTCTAGTAATAGCTAGAGCGTAAAGACAATAAGTGAAATTAAACTTTGTTCATAAAATCGTCGCTGAGCAGTTTTTGGGAGGTGATCCAGTAAAAATATTCTGTTTCTGGGCTAGGTGAGGGGTAAAGCGGGCTGCAACTTAAAATACCGACAGCATTTTGGGACCTGGGCGCCGGCGATCAAAGCTTGGGCCTCCCTCCGCCTGAGCACCCTGCCGAACTGTGGACAAGACACGAATATAAACAGCAGAGAATTTATGCTGTCCCAAGGCTACTTAAAAGAGAACATTAACCAGGATCTCTCAGGCTTCGTATCAGGGTGATACTATTTGACATAGAGGGAATGTCACCCCATATCTATTGAAGTCCCAGCCAGGACAAAATTCCATCTTTGCGTGTATGTTTTTGAATAAGCGCGCGGGCAGTTTGGCGCTGTTTCAAAATTTCATCATCTGTCACATTGAAATTAGTAACGCTATTTTCGATGCCTCGCAGTATTTGATCAAATTCAACGTTATTTAATCTCAACGCCTCCAAACCCATCTTATCGCGTCGGCTTTGAAAAAACAGACCCATAGATAAAAGAAGCACAATAAGCGGTATAGAAAAAAGAGACAGCTCACTATGCATGAACGCTTTTTTAGACTTCGATATCGATCCCGTTGTGTCTGTATAGGATATCTGCTTGCTTGCTAACTTATCCTGAGCAAGCAATTTTGTTAACGACTGAACAACAGCCTGAGTTTCAGGAAGGGCACCATATTTGTTAGGCTCCTGTAATTTTAAAATCGCTGTATGAATAAAATCTGTCGCCGTTTCGCCTTTTGAAACCTCTGAGGTGGCCCGAGAAGCTTGTGCTCCCTGCCCCTGATCTGGCCTTGCCTCTGGCGAAATAAATACAGAATTCTGGGCCTGCTGTTGTGCGCCTAGGGATATCTCAGTTGGATTAACTGCAATATTAGCGTCATGTGTTTCCTTTTGTGTGTTTTCAACAGCCGTCGCTACGGCACTTTGCTGATTAATGAAGGAACTTGCCAGCTTTTGTTTCGAAATCGAGACGTCATTAAAGGCTATTGGCGCAGAGAGACTTTTTTCGTTTTGAAGAGAAATCTGTTTGCGTGACTCGTATTGCATCTGGCTAAAGACGACACCAACAAGCGCCATAGCGCTACCTAGCGCCACCATGGCGCCACCCCCAAAAGGCTTAGGCCAGGATTTTCTTTGACTACGCTTTTTTTCTTCATTTTTCTTGACAATATTTTTTATATTTACCGCAATGCTGCGTGCTGGATCTGAGGCAAGCGCCGCACATGCAGATTCCTTGCCTAAAGAGGTCGTCCCATTTTCTCGAGAAGCTGATTGAGCAAAGGCTTCTTGATTAGCCCAATCAAATTGTCCCCGATACTGACTCCAAACCCAAGCCAAAGGGACAGAGACTTCCTTACCCTGCGCAGCAGACTCCAAAGGCATAGCTGGGACTGGCGTATAGGCCATAGTCGAATCCTTCTTTTCGGTCATCCGTTCAATTTCTAAAATTAGGAGCCTATTTGCCCGAATGTGAGCCACAGGGCCCCTTAATGCGACTTAGAGCTTGACGCTAATCAACACAATGCGCCCAACATGCGAATCACTTATCGTTCCTGTTAGAATATCAGTCTAATAAATTATTTAATTCAAGATTAATTCGTTTGTGACTAGAGCATTAGCTACGCCACGAGCATATTATATTAAAATAAAAGCCTCCTAAAGGAGAGATGATAAATCGTTAATTCATCTCTAAATTCGAAACGGCAGAGCCGCCTTTTGATCTTTGATTATCGACTCTAATAATTGTTTTTCTCGTTCAACGTAATCTTTTACTGCTAAACTCAACGCCACATCTTGAAAAATATGCGCTGAATAAGTTTTAATTGGCTGATAGCCTCTTGCAATCTTATGCTCGCCCTGCGCCCCTGCTTCCACTCGTCTATATCCATTATTAATCGCAAATTCGATTACTTGATAATAACAAACCTCAAAGTGAATAAATGGAATATCTTCTATGGAACCCCAATAGCGGCCATAAATAGCTTTATCCCCCAGAAAATTTAGCGCTCCAGCTAAATAATCGTTGCCTCTCTTAGCCATCACAAGTAGCAAGCGATCTGCCATTTCAGAAAAAATAATCCTAAAAAATTCTTTTGTTAAATAAGGCCTTCCCCGCTTTTTAATATTTGTTGCTATATAGAATTTGTATATCGCCTCTAAATGAATATCTTTAATTTCCTTACCCGTAATATGTTCAACATGAACTCCTTGGAGACACGCCTCGCGTCGCTCTCTCTTGATCAATTTTCTTTTTCGAGCAGTTAACTGGGCGAGGAAGCCATCAAAATTAATAAAATCTATATTTTCAAAATGAAACTGCTCGCCTGCGCGTATTATGAACTCCCGATCCTTTAAATGAGCAACGTCTTTTGGACTACAAAAAGTTATGTGGATCGAAGATGACTTAGATACGCCATTTAAAACTTTTAGGTTCTCTATTAGAAAGTTTATGACCTCTGAGTCAGTCTGAGATAAGACCAGCAACCTTTGTCCTGTAACTGGCGTAAATGGAACGGCAACTTGTAACTTTGGATAATACGCGCCCCCATAATCGGCATATGCCTGAGCCCACATAAAATCGAAGACATACTCTCCAAAACTATTTGATTTCAAGTAGGACGGCGCGCAAGCGAGTAATGTCCCTGATTGATCTTCAATAGTCAGGTAACGAGGCGTCCATCCCGACTGACCCCCAACTGAGCCAGAAAGTTCAAGCGCCTTGAGGAAGGCATGTGATAGAAAGGGATTAAAACTTTCATCATAGGATGAATAGCAAGATTTTTCTGGATTAGCACACGCATCCCATGAAGCTGCCGGGATATGTCGAATAGACTCCACCACTCTTGGAATAAGGCATCGACCGGACATCAATTCACTATCTGCGCTGCATTTAAAAACCACACTTAGACTTTATTCTTATGAACAAAGCGCGCACAATGACTGGAAGGCTTAAACTAAACCTATGATCTATTCAGCAACTCAAGAGCTACAGAATTAGAGTCACGAAAAGTTTAGTCATGAGCATCATTGCAACGCGCATAATTCTACCGCCAACTCAAAAAAGCTTACCTATTTGGCAAAGCAAAGACGCTGAGGACGCCGCCGAGCTGGGTGTAATTTGCCAAAGAGGCGTAGTTGCCGACGGCTCCCAAGCCTTCATTGCTCTTTGACAGACCTGCCGCCAATCCAATGCCAGCCCAACCGCCAACGCCAGAGAGAACCGCAACATATTGCTTGCCGCCCGTCTCATAGGTCGTCACATTGCCGATAATGCCAGACGGCGTCTTATATTTGTAAAGCTCTTTGCCCGTCT
>BJGJ01000091.1 GCA_014190435.1 Methylocystaceae bacterium
ACGCTTCTTTTGACACCGTAAGTGACGGTAGAGTTCACCACCCTGAGAGCGATCAAGATAAATGCGTCTATAAATCGTCTCGTGGCTAATCCGTATTTGAGATGCGATCTGCTCTGGGCTATAATTTGTGACAGAAAATTTAAAGTCTTTTGCCAAATATTTTCTTTGATTATGGGGCCGTTACGCGAGTTAGTTGCTCTCTGCGTAGCAATCAGTTCCACTTGCTTTAGCCGATAGATAGGGTGGTTGCCGCCCTCCCAGACGGCATCAAGATGTGCCAAGTTTGTGAGTTTAAGAGCTCGCAGAGCGGAAAGGGAGGCAACCATGGACAAGAATATGATGATCGGCGTCGATCTGGCAAAGAATATTTTTCAGCTTCATATCACGACAATGACTGGCGCGCTTTTATCGAAAAAGAAGCTTTCTCGGGATAGATTTAAAGAATACATGAAGGCTAATGAGCCGGCTCTTGTTTTTTTAGAAGCGTGCGGTAGCGCGCATTATTGGGCCGAGACGCTTGGCGAGATGGGTCATGATGTAAAGTTGATCGCGCCTCAATATGTTAAACCTTTTATCAAAAGCCAAAAGAACGATGTGGTAGACGCTGAAGCGATTGTTGTGGCGGCGCAGCGCCCTGAAATGTGTTTTGTCGCGGCTAAAACGAAAGAGTAGCGCGCGAAAGCAGGTCTATCTCAATCAAGAGATCGTTTGGTTCATCATCGAACAGAGCAAGTCAATGCGTTGCGTGCTGTGCTTTATGAATATGGCTATGTGATCCCACAAGGGATCGCCTCTATCAGACGGATTGCAGATATCCTTGGGGGACAAAACTGCGACTTGCCTGATCTTGTTTGTGATGAATGTCGCGACTTGCTGGAACAAATTTCTAGCAACACGAAGCTTATCAACGTCAAGACCGATCTGATTAAACAATTAGCCAAACAGACGAATATGGCGCGTCAGCTTCAAACAATCCCTGGCGTTGGGCCAATGACCGCCATGGCGATTGCGGCCTTTGCGCCACCCATGGAAGTGTTTAAGAATGGGAGGACATTATCTGCATGGCTCGGTCTTGTCCCGCGGCAATATTCATCTGGCGGCAAAGAGCGGCTCGGGCGCGTGTCAAAAGCCTGTCAAGCAGATATCCGACGACATCTCATAATCGGCGCGATGTCTCGCCTCACCTGGCTAGGGAAAAAATCCATCCCAGAGGGGTCATGGCTGGCTCAGATGATGGCGCGCAAGCCAAAGATAATTGTTGCGATCGCATTGGCCAACAAAATGGCGCGAACAATCTGGGCCACGCTGACGAAAGAAACAGATTATCGAGATCCGACGATATCCGCGACAGCATGATCTTCTAGATCAGCAAAGCGCGGTATCTTCGGGGGAGGGAGTGTGAGAAGTCGACCATCTGAATGGGCAAAACGATCGAGAAGATCTGGGTCAGGAAAACCTGTTAAGGGGCAAGAGTCCTAGAGCTCGTCCGATAGATTAGGGCCTGATCCGCAGATCACCATAACGGCCAGCGGCTTCTTGTAATGCTGCATTCAAAGGCCTTACAGAAGACCGCATTCGATTGCGTTGCTCAGAAAGAAAAACTTCTTGCATTACGGGCGGCAACCACAGAAGCCCTTTAATACTGAGTTACGGGAAACCTCCCGATGGATTGTGGATCGGTATCTACGGAGAATAGTTGCAAACTCAGATAGGCCGTGGCCTGCTTTCAATAGCGCGTAGATCTGATATCTTTCGGATTGACTGAGGTGTGTATAGTTCATGGTGCTTCTTCGACTGCCAAGTCAAGGGAACTAAGACTTTACGCATTCTCAGTCATCTCAACATATTGACCGAAGTCGCATTTCGAAGTTGAATCCAGGTATTATAAAAAATGAATTATTGAATGAATTACTTCAGAATCAAAGATCTTTTAGGGTCATGAAGATTAGGATAATATCATAATTTGTGGATAATAATGTTAGACTAATTAGAAGTCTAATAAGATTTAATTAGGAGGCTACGAGCTATATGACATATGAAAGTAATAACCAAGATACAATTGTTGAAGAACCTTCTAATGTATACTCAATTATTATTATTTCATTTGGTTTTGGACTTGTTTTTTCAGGAGAGTTAGCTCAGGGATTTTTTGTCTCTTCTATAGGCATGGCGCTATATTTTAAATATTGGCGAGATTATTCAAAATATCTCTCACTTTGTAATGATCAAGAGCGTAAGAAAATAATTACAGAGATTAGATCAGCAAAAAGAGTAATCTTACTTCATGAAGCACGTAAGCAGGAAATGGAATCAATTTTAAATCGTAAAGACTTATCTAATTGGATATTAAGTCAAAAAAATATAACTGATATGTGGCATAAAAAAATCGAAATTCTTGAAAAAAGATTATCGCAAATTCCATAAATTTTAATAAAATTGAGATATACTTCATTAGTCATTAGAGGATGAATGTAGAAATTGTTGAACTGGCCCCCGTTTTGACCGGACACTCAGACCTAACCTGAGGACTTAAGGATATCCATAAATGTTCCATACCGGATGATTGCATAGATCCTCGACGTATGCCACTCTTTATTAGCCGGGGCTTCCTTCGAGATCTGATGTCGACCCTTGAACCTTGATGCTGTCGCGGCGAAGTGTCCCGATAAAACGCCATGCTCTGTGACGCGAGGATTATCAAAAAATCGGTAGGCAGCTTTTGTAGCAGCCCAATCACCGCACGCAGCGGGAACTGGCTTGCCTGGAGCGGATGAAAGTTGCTCTAACAGTCGCCGTAAACGGCGTTGCAAACGTTTGTTTGGAATGCTTGCTGCCGCTGCCTCAGCATCTTGCCAGCCTGCATGATCTCTCTCTGATTGAGTATGCACCAATGACGCCCCTGTGATTCGGCGTCATGGACAGAATCACGTCGGAGTCAGTGTATGCATGATCAATTAGAGCTATGGGTAATTGAAAGTCACGCCGGAGGGTTACTGCTCACCTACAGATTTAGTTTTGTTTTTTCGCAAAAAAACAATAGCAGAAAAGCAGGCGACTGCCTCGACTTTCATTCATAAATGCTACCATTTACGCAATTAATTCAGATCAAAATTCAAATTTTGCTAGAAGCTCTATAATATCTTATTTCTTGCGAGGCAGTAGTGAGGAGCGTGTAGTTGCCTAGCGCGCTCCTCTACGCCAAGGGCAGTCAAGAGGGCTTAGATCTAACTGCTCATGCTGTCAGCTAGGGACAAACAGCATTTAGCTAATTCAGAATAAACTACAATTGCTGCAATGCAATATACAATTTATAGTCATTTGTTTCAAATTTTATGCAGTAAATAAAAAAATAGTTTATCTCGTGAAAATCGACACTGCGATAAATTGACATATAACAATACGCTTATCGAACTAGAGAGCAGCACCTGAAACAAAAAGTCATTGCTGAAACCTATTGCTATAAATCTAAAATTATATCTTTTCTGAAGAAGAGAGAGATTTTTAATTTGTAAATACAAACTCAGATGCCCAGATTTTTTTTATGTGAGCAACAACTTTATCTGGTATGGGAACATATTCTAGCTCCGTTGCAATTTTAGCCCCCTTCTCATAGGCCCATGAAAAAAATATTAGCGCAGCCTTTGATTGAGCAGTATCTACTGGTTTGTTGCGCATTAAAATAAATGTTGCACTGACAATTGGCCATGCTTCTGCAGCAGGTTGATCGGTAAGTGACACGTTAAAGTGTTCTGTTTTCAACCAATCTGTATTTTGTGCAGCAGCTTCAAAACTTTTCATATTTGGAGAAACAATCTTACCTGACTTATTTATCATATTTACAACTGGAATATGTCGCTTCTTAGCAAAAGCAGCTTCGACATAACCAATAGATCCTTGGATTTCCATCACATTCTTAGCGACCCCATCATTGCCCTGACCGCCAATCCCTAATGGCCACTTGACGTGAGTGCTAGCACCAACTTTTGCCTTCCAATCAGGGCTTACTTTAGAGAGATAATCTGTCCAGACAAAACTTGTGCCTGAGCCATCTGAGCGATGAACAACAACTATAGCCAGATCAGGTAGGGATATGTTCATATTTAACTGTTTTATCTCTGGGTCATTCCATTTATTTATTTTTCCCAAGAATATCTTTGCCAAAATAGGTCCACTTAATATTACTTCGCCTGACTTTATGCCTGAAACATTTATGACAGGGACATCAGCTCCAATAGCTGTAGGAAACTGAATAAGGCCGGATTTTTCTAATTCATTAGACGAAAGCGGCATGTCCGAACCGCCAAATGTAACAGCGGCCGCTTTGATATATTTAATACCACCAGCTGAACCAATGCCATTATAGGTAATAATATGATTGGTCTCAGCCTTGTAAGCATCTGCCCATTGTGCGTAAAGGGGAGAAGGAAAGGTTGCCCCTGCTCCTGTTATTTCTGTTGCAAAAGATGGTGTGACGAAAATACTCAACATCATTGCTATGAAAGTAATTAAGGGAAATAAAGAGTTCATAGTTACCAATCACATACATAAGTGGATAATTGCACTGACTGTTATACAATCACATTCTACTAAAATGTGATTGGACCCATCAAAGCGATCCATGCTGATAAGACTTTCATTGTTAAGTATATAATAGAAAAATATTATAGAAATATGAAATTTTTCAAAGATTTATTATGCTCTTCTGTAAATTAAGAGCCATTCAATTTTCTGAACGTCATATTAGTTTTATCATATTTGTAAAGTTCTACCTTATTTTAGAAGATAATCATCATTCTGCAGTAGGCTCATTTCCCTGGGGAGGGAAATGATAGCCGGTCTTCAAGGGGCCTCACTCATCGCCCCTTGAAGACCATCATTACTTCTTTTTTATTTTTTTGATGTGATGTGCAACGCTCATCCAAACATCATAACCCTCTAAATCGACGCTCTTTTTGAGTTTTTTTGGGTGATTTTTTGCGTCATCCTGCGCTTTTTTACCAAAGCGGGAGATTAGAACTCTAGCGTGTATTTCTATACCCTTATCGTGATTATTAGGTTTAGACATAAAAGTTCTTGCATGAAGAGGTTTTCATAAACACTTATTTAATCTGCAATATGGGGTAGTTGTCCATTTGAATATGAAAAATTTATCAACTTTAAATGTAAAAACACGATATTTTCACAAAACATTTATAAACCATAACTAGGGCATGTCATCAATTGAGCCAGATGATAGCAGAAGACAGATAAATTGCAGCTAGGAAGTTCCGTGCTGTTTTATCATACCTAGTAGCAATCGCTTGGAACTGTTTGAGCTTGCAGAAGAAGTTTTCGATGAGATGTCGAGACTTATAAAGCTCTCTGTCATATTCTCTTGGTTCTAGGCGGCTACGTTTAGACAGGATTACCGCTTGCTTGCCTGCATTTTGTAGAACATCAATCACTCTCTCGGCAGCATCATACGCTTTGTCTGCCAATAAAATATCCGCTTCGAGGGTTGGAATGAGCTCATCAGCGCCACACAAATCGTGAGCCTGTCCAGGCGTCAAATGGAAGCTGGTTGGATTACCAAGAGCATCGACGGTTGCATGTATTTTAGTGCTCAATCCACCTTTACTACGACCTATCGCCTGGTCT
>BJGJ01000092.1 GCA_014190435.1 Methylocystaceae bacterium
TAACACTATTCATGGGGTTACTCCGTTGCACTTCTGTGCGTGTTGATAAAGTTTCGTACCTCTATCAAACCGGGTAACCCCACCCTTTGGCAAGGCTTAACTGTCAGATCAAATCCGAACTACTACACATAAAAGTAGATCGACCATTACCACCTGTTTTTCACACTCTTTAGCTCGAATTTCCTACGAACACAGGTAAGGTGCCTATCACTCTAAAACTACTTTTTACCGCCAAATTTCGTTAAATCCTTGCCATTACATAAACATGGCTCGGTTCATTAAATTTTTAAGATAATTATTTTTTGAAAATCTCAATTTAAAAAACTGAATTCTTGGTTGTTTACCCAGCTAACAAGCTTCAAACGTCCTAATTACCTCTTTTAGAGCATCACTACGCCTGGGAGTTGTCCCTGGCTTCTCATCTCTCTAATAGGAATATTCAATCACAATAAGCCTTTCTTTTCTTTTCTTTTTCCTATTCAGTTATTTGTGCGCGAAATTGTTTTTAATTTTACAAATTACGCATAGTTTTCATGTGGTTTGAAGTCTCTCTAAAATTTATTGTGCATCTTCGTCTATCTCAGTCATCATAGCTTTTATCATTTTGCACTCTTGCCTATCCGCGTGAGATCTATGCGCTTGTTCCTGCTTCACGCAGATATGCACATGCCCACAGCCTGGTGCCTTGCGCAGCAATATGTTCATGATATGTTCTTTAAAAGAAGAGCGGCTTTAACGTTCCCACTAAATGGGCAAGCAATGCCGAATATAGATAGAAAAATATTTAATATGAATGACTTAGTTAAAAATATACCTATTCCATATGGGATGCGTGCGATCGTTTTAGCGCCTGAAAAATCCTATGTGCCGCTGGTTGCCAGCTTGGCGATTGCTGGCTTTCCCTCTCCTGCTGACGATTATCTCGATCGTCCGCTCGATTTCAATGAGTTACTGATTGAAAATCCTGCTGCGACATTCGCAGTCCGCATCGGCGGGGAGAGCATGACGGGAGCCGGTTTATTTCCTGGCGATATTGCGGTCGTTAATCGCGCGCGGAAAGTCATCAATGGCAACATTGTCTTAGCGCTTGTTGATGGCGAATTTACACTTAAGCGCTACAAATCTAGAGCAGGAAAAATTAAACTCTTTGCTGAAAATCCTAAATTCTCAGACATTATAATCTCAGATGAGACAATATTAGAAATTTGGGGCGTTGTAACACACTCAATAAGAATTTTATAATATGCTAAAACCAATCGCGCTCATTGACTGTAATAATTTCTACGTTTCCTGCGAACGCCGCTTCCAACCTGATCTACGCGGAAAACCAGTTATTGTATTAAGTAATAATGATGGTTGTGTCATCGCATGCTCCAATGAGGCAAAGGATCTAGGGATTGAAATGGGTGCGCCGTGGCATCTCAATAAAAAGAAATATGAAAAAATAATATCCGCGTATGCTCAAGTAATTATGCACTCTATGGAGACATCAGTCGTCGAGTGATGAGCGTCTTACAAGAATTTTCTCCTCGGTTCGAAATTTATTCAATTGATGAAGCGTTCTTAGGACTAGAAGGCTTTAATGATCAGCTAGTCACTCATGTTCTTATATACGCAACACTTTATTAACCTAGACCGGTATCCCTGTCAGCATCGGCGTTGCGCCAACTAAAACGCTTGCAAAAGTTGCGAATCGACTTGCTAAAAAAGATAAGGCTTCAAATGGCGTGCGCATATTAATGCTACCGCACGAACAACATGCGGGGTTAGAACACCTCGCGCTCGATGATATTTGGGGGATTCTGTGACGCCTGACGTAACGCTTATAGACTCTTGACATTCACAGCCCTCAAGAACTACGCGCTACAGATACAAAATTCATTTGCAAAAATTTTTTGCGTAACGCTTGAACGCATTTTTTATGAACTGAATAGTTATTTCTACCTTGAATTTGAACAAATTGTGTCTAACAGAAAAAGTCTTATTGCCTCCCAGGCTTTTGGTCGCCCTGTAAAAATCCTAGATGAAATGCGTCAATCTATCGCAACACATGCAAGCTGCTCCGCGGAGAAAATGCGCCGACAAAATCTTGCTACTGCACATCCCATCGTTTTTATTGAGACAAACCCCTTTCAAAATGCACACCCCCAATATCGCGCTGCCCAAAGCTTGCGCTTGCCAGTCGCTACAAGTGATACTGCGCGTATTGTATCAGGCGCATTGAAAGCGCTCACCATCATATGGCGCAAGGACTATGATTGTAAATAAGGTGGCGTCATACTGTTAGATCTAACGCCAACGAGCGCCTTACAGGAGGGTCTTTTCGCCTGCTCTGACACTCCCACTTCCCAGTCAAGAATGAAAGCGCTTGACGCCCTAGACAACAAATATGGGAAAGGAACCATTGTGATCGGTGCTGCAGGCCTGAGACATAGGTGGTCGCTGCGTAGGGAGTATCTTTCACCCAATTACACAACAAACTGGCAGGAGCTTTTACGTGTCTGACCGCCAATGGCGCAGAGCAAATTTTAAAGGAACCGATGGCGCAAGAGGACTTGTTCCTGACGCTTGTATTTTACTCGATGAAGCGGGACAGCGTGTCGCCAAGGTCTCCTTCGAAGCCGACGGTGCAAATGCCGGAAAATGGCGCTGGATCGTGATGGTATCTCCCCAAGGGACGCCCCTGGGCGAAACAGGGCTGAGTTTAACCAAGGAAGACGCAAAGGCTCTATGTGAAAGACGCGTCCCAGACTGGACACGCGCACGACTACCACAGGGCCGCCGACGTCCCCTCTAGTAAGCTGCGTGGCGCATTGGAACGCCTTATCTCAATCCGAAACGCAAAAAGCGAACAGACGCTAACTCTTCGTAAAGGCGCGTCGATTATCAAATTTGATATCGCCAATAATGATTCGTCGCCAAAGTGTCCTAGTCCATGATCGAACTGATACCGGTTTTAATCGTAGATCCACGCAACCAAAGCGTTCAGCGTCTTGCAATAGAAAATAGCGACGTCTTTCGTTCAATGCATGAACTGCTTGATTTATCGCTTATAGACGATAACGGCAGACCCTCTTTAGAAGTTAGCAGCCTGGATGACCGGCTTTGCGCCTTTTTTGCTAGAGGAACAGAGGTGCGCGGTCACCGAGAAATTCATGTTTCTCATTGGGAATATGCTCCTTCAAAGCTTCGCTTTACGGATCTTTCTGTCATTGTGGGCGTAGATTTTAATAGTGGAGGCTATTCAGGCGTGCCGATTGGACTTTTGGGAGAAATATTCACCACCTCAATACAATTTCACAAAGGCCGCAGAGAAACAGCGTATCTTCCTCTCAATGAGGCGCTTTAACAGACGAATCAAAAAGACTTTATTAAAATTGAGATAATTTACCGATTGCTTCTCTACTAATTAAAAAAATTTGGCTTTTAAAAAATTCAGCAGCTTGATGAATTCTAAGATTCTGCTCACTCACAACAGTCCGGGACCGCGCTACTTGCTCCGTCTTTTTGAATAGGTGGGCAAGGCGTATCGCCATAGGAACAAAAAACGCAGCAGTCGCCCTGCTTAGGCTTTAATAAAACGCCGGAGAATGTACATTGGCAAAAATACATACGTGCATCTGTTGGCATCGTTTCACGCACGCTGACACCACATTTAGGACATGTTATTTTAGAGTATGCAATCGACGCTCGGCCCCAATTAGATTTACAAAAGTAGAAAATATCGCGTGGTAATTCTTAAGACAATTTGAAAGATTATTTAATTATCTCAGAAGATTAGTATTAAACTAATCAGCAGGTAAAACTAACAAAAATATCAAAGCAACATCTTCGATTGATATAATCAACCGCTTTATGTTCAGTGATCATATAAATTTCTAAAACCTAAATAAACTGATTTTATTTAGCATCAAATTTACTTATTTTTTTAAACTCTTATTTGCGAGAATTCAAAGGCTTCTTATTGAAGAAAACGATCTAAGCACTAAATAGATGTAAAGGATAGTCATAAAGAAATAGCAACATAAGAGATAAATGAAAAATACTTCTTATTTATCTGTAATCTTGGATGTCTGTTGTGACAGGGAAAAATAAGACAAAAGCTTCTCCTATAGAAAATGGTCAAATCTGGCAGGCTCCAGAGCGGATCAGTCAGAAGCATATGCGTGATTTAGATAGATTTATGGTCACGTTGATTAATCTTTCTGATGGCTTAAGTCTTGATGCGCAAATTTCAATTTACAAAGACGCGCTAAGAATACAGCCAGATCTTCGCTTTACGCCCTCTTATAATCATTTTGCGCGTCGAAACGACGTAGCGTTGCTTAAAGATATTTTGTTATAATTATAATAAAATCAGATTAATCCTCTTTTTTAATGCAATTTTATATTTTGAAAGTTCACAACCCTATATTCCATTGATGAAAGCGCAGCAATGAGGCCATCTCTTGTTGCGTCCTTGTCAATATACTCAGCATATTTTCGAGCACGCTTCAAATTATAAGTTCGCCAAAAAGCCTCAGCCTCTTCTTGGTTAAATCCAGGCGGCAAAGTTAGAGC
The DNA here is from genome assembly GCA_014190435.1 of Methylocystaceae bacterium. Lineage (GTDB taxonomy): Bacteria > Pseudomonadota > Alphaproteobacteria > Rhizobiales > Beijerinckiaceae > Methylocystis. The sequence continues at coordinate 4,561 of BJGJ01000092.1, forward strand.
TTGGTCTAACCAAGAGCGTTCTAATCCCAAGCTAATTTGATGGTAGAAAAGATTATTAGTAAGTTTAGAGCGCGTGAGAAGGAAGCTGCTCCAGAAAGATAAGACAGCCTACTCACTCCAATGAATATTGATCATGGAGAACACATTTCTTGCGTTTTTCTATCTTGAGATCGAATTTTGATTGGACGATCATTAAGCCCCTCATCAAGATAGAGACTAATGATATTACCAATAGAGCTAGGCATCCCATTAAGATCGCCAGCGTAGATGAAATCTAAGGTGATGCCAAAAATTTCTTTCATCCTCACGGCGTAGGCAACAGGTATTTTTCCTCTTCCTTTCTCCCAAACATGATATTGGCGATGCTCCGCGCCGATAGCTTTTGCCATCTCCGCTTGGGTATTGAATTTTTTAGCAAGCCTGAAGGCCGTCAATCGACGACCGATTGATTTAGCGTCTGGGTAGTTCGTCATTTTTGTTACCCCAAGACTATGGTTGATTAATTTTATTCTGAGCAGATACCTAAGTATCCCTCTGCCCTTCGCCAAGAGCTGAACGGGATTAAAGTTTAAGGTTAATTTATAAGAGATACCAAATAATTTGCTGGTTTTAATTATGAAATTTGCGATCAACGCAAGATTTAAGAGAGCTCTTGTCCAGAAAATTGGCGAATTTTAACTGTAAATTGGCAAGCATAGATCCTTTGATTCAAAATTGTTTGCTTAATGATAGTATATGTCATTAATGTATGATACCTAATATTGCTTTTATTTCTATTTGAATAGGCAATTTAAATATTAACCTCAACAACTAAGCTATAAAAAAGTGAGCAGCAAATGAATTTAACCCCCTCGAGAGCACTGGAGGCTTAACCTCAACTATTTAGCATATTGTTGAGCAACTTATTTGAACAATGAACTGAAACCCAGTCGTTGGACAGAAAGCTGCCTTAGCTAAGGTGTAGAACCGGGCTGTTGACATCTCTCCCCAGGCAGTGAGGAGAGGTTGATCTCAGCTTTATAGCATTCCTGTTTTATTTCTAAAACCTTCT
>BJGJ01000093.1 GCA_014190435.1 Methylocystaceae bacterium
AGAGATCCGTTATAATCAGCGTAGCGCATCGGAACGTGTTAACAGCAACCTGAAAGATAACTGCGGCGGCAATCATGTACGCGTACGCGGAGATGCCAAAGTATTCTGCCATTTGATGTTTGGCATTCTTGTCATCACTGTCGAGCAGATCATGCGGCTGGTGACCTAACCGTCACACCGCGCTTCCCAGCTTTGAAAGCTTCAATCCGGTCAACGGAGGGAGTTCCGCGTCCAAATCAAGCTTCTCAAAGCTCAATTTTTGGCGACAAGCAATAAAATCAGCTATAAAACTATCTGTCACATAATATTGGGCTTCAAAGGGGCTTCTGATCTCTTAAAACCTCAAGAGTTTTGCAAGAGGCTCTACTTTGAAAGAAAAAAACTGCAATGATCTAATTTTTTAATGACATGGTCCCCTTACTGTCCGATAGCCTCTAAAATTTCCATCTTCATCATATTGCGCAATATGATGGAGGCATCCCTTCAGACTTGGTATCGGATGAATTCCTGATTTTGAGACCCCATGCGCAGAGGAGTTGACAACTTCATGAGCGTTTGCGTGCTCATCTTGAAGAAAAAATGAGAACAAAGCGATCAGTGACAGGAGCGTCATTGGTATATTAAACCATAGTTTCATAATGAACTTCCTTGATGAGACTAGATTAATAACAAGGACCAGCACCGGTAGTGTACCCGATAAAATTACCCCACTGATCATACCGCGGATAATGATGATAACACTGGTTAGAATTTGCGATAGCCGCCCCGACAACAGCCGCTCCAACCGCCGCGCCCGCGAATCCCGCGCCATAGCCATAAGGACGATAACCCCATCCACCACCATAATATCCGCCGCGGTAGCCCCAACCGCGACCCCAAGCCTGCGCGGGCGTTACAGGATAGAGGCTGGCGACAAGCATGAGTGCCATAAAGCTCGCAACATACACTATTCTTGATTTTGCCATTCACGCCTCCCAATACTTCAGCAATAGAGTTTGGAGGCTAATGAAAAAAATTGCAAGCCTGATACGAGCAAGTTCCTATACAATTAAAATTTCTTTTTGATCGAACAATTCTCACGCTCCATTGATGGATAAACTAGATTGGGAATTTTTTTAATGAAGAAAATTGCTCAATCCTTCTTCACAAGAAGAAAATTGGCCATCCTCATAGTGAATTTATTATTTTTAACATGTCTTTTTTATTGGCTTTTTCACAACATCAATTTCCAGGATCTTGTTACACAAATTAGAAATACTCCGCCGAAAGCAATACTATTCGCTCTATCGATGAATATAGTGGTACTACTGCTCTACTCAAAGCGGCTTTCCGTCATATCAGGGGGGGGTTTTTTATCTTGCTTCTTGATTACAACTCTAGGATTTACCTTTAACAGCCTCGCCCCCTTCCGCGCCGGCGAGGCTTTAAAAATATATTTTGGAAAAAAAAGATTCAATTACTCCATTGGCGCCCTTAGCGCCTCAATTTTAATAGAGAAAATATATGACATGATTGCTCTAATTATTTTTTCTATTATCATAATAGCAAATATAGATACTCACATTATAGATCTTCGGATCCTAACATTAATCTGCACTGTTATATTCTTAAGCATTATTTTTGTGCTAATTATCAGAACTAAAAAAGGGACGATTTACGAAATAGTTAAAGAAAATTTTATTTTCAAGAAAATAATCACTTACAATTTTTTTTCAAGCAAAGATCTTAGTGTTTTCGATCATAAAATTATACTTGCTGCCTTGCTGACAGCATTCATATGGCTAACAAATATGATGTTAATTTTTATACTCTTTAAATTACTTATACCCGATGCGACCCTAGGCTTACTAGGCGCAATAATCTTGTTAATCATTGCAGCCATGGCGATCGCAGTTCCCGGAACCCCTGCTGGTATCGGGGTCTTTGAAGCTGGAATAGTATCCTATCTCATCAATTTTTCTGGCGTTGATAAAGAACAAGCCTTGTCATCCGCTCTTATCTATCATCTTATCATAACAACGCCTCATACTTTAATAATCCTAACCTATCTAGGAAAAAGCTTCTGGGAAGAGATAAAAATACGCAAAGAGATATGAAAGAAATAGATCAATGTATCAATATTCATGCACAGCACGGTGATTATGAGCTACGCTTGAAGTATAAATTAAAAAATTATAAAAATATCGATCATTCACTTTTCCATTGATAGAGTATGTACTAAGTTATTAAACTCTAGTCGATGAAGATCTGAGGTTTGATGGGTGGCAATAAATTGCAAAAAATTATTGTTGATATATCTAGCCACGGCTTTGGTCATCTCGCACAAACAGCTCTAGTTATTAACAACCTCATCGCATCATATGAGGGGCTGAGTATCACCATTCGCTCAGAGCACCAGCCTGAGATCGTACAAAGCTTCTTCAATTTTCCTGTTCATAGCGTGCGCCTACCCGCAGAGCCATCGCTAGAAATGCATGGGCCAACACGAGTAGATAAGGAAAAAAGTCTTATTGTTATTAATGAATTTCATAAAAACTGGGGAAACAATATCTCCTCAAGAGCTAAAGAGCTTCGGGAACATAAACCAGATCTTGTTATCTCCAATATTCCATACGCCAGTATAGAGGCGGCCAAGAAATTAATGATGCCTGTTGTGGCAATGTGCTCCTACAATTGGTTTGAGACACAACAGTTTTTAAAATTCGGCTCTGATTTACACCTAAATCGTATAAAAGAAGCCTATAATTCAGCGTCAATTTTCCTGCAGCCCACACCGCACATGCCCATGCCCTATCTTTCGAACAAAAAGGCAATTGGCCCTATTGCACGCCGCGGGATAAATCACCAAGCGCAAATTAGACGTCAATTCAAAATAGCTCCCGGACAAAAGCTTATTCTCGTAACACTTGGAGGCGTCGCGGGAGCGAGAGAAATTTTATTACCAGAACGAAGCGATTTTTTCTGGATTGTTGAAAACAACATCAAAGCAAATAATCACAATGTCATAAAGGCCAATGAGATACAACTTCCTTTTATTGATATTCTTGCTTCTTGCGATATTGTTTTAACAAAAGAGGGATACGGAACACTCGTAGAAACAGCTTGCAATGGCGTCAAACTTCTTATGCTTACCCGATCAGATTGGCTTGAAACTCCCTATTTTGTTGACTGGGCGGAGAGTAACGCTTCCTGTCAAATTCTGCCAATTGATCATAGCCTGCTGATGTTGGAAGAAGGCCTTGATTTACTCATTAAAAAAGCACCTGCCCCTGCTGTAAACCCAAAGGGAATATTAGAGGCTGTGAATGAGATTGCTATCATATTAGGAAAGTAAGAGATATATTTTAAAAATTCGAGAAAAGAAGATCGGACTCTCCACCGCTCTCTAATTTTTAACTTTTCTTCAATAGGTCTTTTGGCATACCAGCTTACAATTCAGTCTATAGGCACCGTGGATCAAAGATACCAACAAGGATAATCGCTGGCGCTAACCTTGAACATGTTTAAAACAAGTGCGCCAACTGACCATCCCTAATTCAGGACAATGAGCCAAGCCAATGGCATAGTGCCCTATTGTTCTTAGCCAACCATAAGCTCTGGGGTCTTGCCCTCTTCTCGAAGCATATAACCACGACCCCATACAGTCTCGATAAAGTCCTGCCCCCCACTCGCTGAAGCTAATTTCTTACGTAGCTTACAGACAAAAACGTCAATTATTTTTAATTCTGGCTCATCCATTCCGTTATAGAGCTGATTTAAAATCATCTCCTTCGTCAGCGTAGATCCCTTTCTTAGAGCCAAAAACTCAAGGATCTGGAATTCTTTTGCCGTAAGATGAATACGAGAATTACTGATATAGGCTGACTTTTCATCGAGATTTACAACTAAGTCGCCTGCGGTAATTGTGGGCTGCGCATGGCCTTGGGAACGGCGAATAATTGCTCTCATGCGTGCGATAAGTTCATCCTTATGGAAGGGCTTGGTAATATAATCGTCTGCGCCTACGCCCAGACCTTTAACTTTATCTTCTATGCTACCTAATCCCGACAAGATCAGAACAGGTGTTTTAATTTTAGAGACGCGCAGGGCTCTAAGCACTTCGTAACCAGACATGTCCGGCAGATTTAAATCTAAAAGGATGATTTCATAGTCATAAACCTTGCCAAGATCTATGCCTTCTTCTCCCATATCCGTCGTATAGACACTGAAATTCTCGACTTTAAGCATCATTTCAATGCTTTTTGCCACCGACCGATCGTCTTCGATTAATAGAACTCGCATAATATGCCCCGCCAAGTTTTCCCACATACAGGCAAGCTTCATGCCCAGAGGGATAGGTTCAACCGTCGAATCACGATTTTTCAGTATCGTAAATGTTTCGTTAAATTGATAAGTAACTCTTAACGAAGCGTTACTTTTGGCAAAGGAAATTTACCTTTGACGAAAATGATGCATCTTTACAGCACTTTTACTATGAGAAAGCTCCAACTGCTCTACGGCCAAGGACCAAAGCCTCCCACTAAGCCTATACTTTCAGACCAGGCTTCTGATGATTTTGATCCTTCGGCGCGGATGAGATGGGTAATTTGTTAAATCATAGCGCCCCTATCGGCCGCTTCTTGCTACAGCTATGAACAGCCTATCTCATTCAATTGCCCCTTTAGGGGACAAGCTCTGCAGGATTAAGCAGCTAAACCCACCTTTCCAAAAACTCAGCTTGGAATACGCTGAAGGGATTAAGTGAGCGAATAATCGCCTTGAGAGAAAAAAATTAATGCCGATTCAAATTTAAATTGTGGGGCGTATTGTGGCTCAAATCTCGCTTCTCAGACGAGCTACGCACCCTTGAGCGTTCATTTTGGACAGAGAATGGCTTCTGATGTCTATTTCTAATACAGATCACATTCCAACCTACCGCATCATAGGCCTAGTACGGCCCCATAAATGGCGGGGCGACTCGCTCTCGAGACGCCATTGAAACAGTCTTTGGCGGCATGCAAACTGGTGTTGACGGAAATCTCGCCAGTTAGCCATCCTGATAGAGTTAATTCGGGATGAGGCGCTTTCCAGACTATGCGCCTATGCCCATCAAATAGCAGCAAATGGGATTATTAGCATGCGCAACAGTCACGTTGAAGTCATGCCCGGCGTAACAGAAATTTTGGCTTATGGCATGGGAGTTACGCCAAAAAATATATTTAGCCTTGGCGAAATCAAATTTCATCTTAAATATTTTATAGAACTTTTGAATTTAAACGGCAAAAACCTGACAAGACATGCATTAAAAACTTTATTCTATTATTATCTCCTGACAAGAAATAATTATGAAGAATTCAGATAATTGAACTATACAACTGCCGAATAATAATTATTTTCTTTCGATCTATTTTGTTACTCCACCCCCATAAGGGCTGATTTTTCACTATGCCGCAGAACACCCCGACCAAATCAATTTATATCAAGAAGGACTGGGATCTGATGAATGAAACGCGCGCTTTAAATATCTTCTTCCATAGCAGGCATTGATCTGGGCTTCAGGTTAGTTGAAGCTTT
>BJGJ01000094.1 GCA_014190435.1 Methylocystaceae bacterium
GCCTGATAATATGTCTGAAACATTAATTCTGATGCTCTTTGGAACAGATTTTGATTAAGGAAAGATAGCCCCATACCTGCGCCAAAAGAATCATCCGGCCTATCCGCAATCATTGAGAAGGCTGTAAAACCTACACCAGAGAATTGACGAATTGGCATTGTTTTTGAATTATTCAGGCCATACTGATAAAAGATTGAAACTGAAGCCACTTTGCGCGTTTCAAATCCATTATTAATATTTTCATCTGGCTCATCATTTAAATAAGCTTTGATACCATCTCCGGCCCATACTCTTTGGCCGCCATAAAGATATAATCCGCCCTCTCCTGTATTTTGTAGGTTTCCGTAAATACCCGGTCGATCAAATTTACCCGTCTGATACCAGACACCCGCACCAAATTGTCCCGGATGATTTTGCTCTCCTACCGTCCAACTCATTCCAGCTTCTGCGATGTTAAAGACATATCCATCGGAAAGATGGGGGTTGTGCAATCCTGTTGGGAAGCCTCTCGCCTTATTACCGTCATATGAGCCAACTGTAATCCATGTGTTCTTAGTAGGCGCAAGGTTAGTTGTGACACCAAAAACAGAGTCAACATACCCGCCAATTACACCTAATAAGGATGGATTCACAAATATCGATGTATATAACAAGCCGCTTAAGGATGAAACATTTTGAGTATTATCTTTCATCTTGGCGGTTCTAGTCACGTTATTAAAATCGACGGATGGAATAATCTTTCCAACTCGAACTTTTAAAGTATCTTTGATGAGTTCTTGCGTAACCCAATATTCATATAACTCTGTGCGATTGAAGGGCGGCGCACCTGTAATTGAGTTGTAACCCGGGACTGATCCCGCATATCCATTTGTATTTTGAGCATTCAGCTGCAGGAAACTAACGCCGACGTGAGCCCCCTTCCAACCGATAGCTTTTTCAGTGTCAACGCTCGTTCCCAAGATAAAAACTTGGTTCGAGGCAAGAGACCCTGGCTTATTGCCTCCAGTAAAAAGTTTATTCGTGTCAGCTAATGAAACGCCACCCAAGCGCACGCCCCAATCATCTGGAATTTGCAAAAATCTACCCAGTGCGCCTGTCCCTGGATCAAAGCTTGTGAACGCAGGGTTGCCACCTACTGAGTCCTTACCCACAGAAGATGCAATCGATGAAGCTGTGTCACTCTGACTTGAATTGTTGGTTTGAGTGTTCTTACTCGTTGAGGATATCGCATTGGATTTGTTATCTGGGGCATTGATATTTTTATACTCAGCGAAAACCAATGAATTACTAAAAACCAGCAAAATAACTGATAAAATAATACGAAAGGAACTCTCGCTCCTTATTCTATTTTTAATTAAATTTTTTGTTATTGTTCTCATATTTTCAGCCCATTTTATTCCCTAGTAAATTAAATTGGCCAATTTCATCTCAAGAGAGCTAGATAATTTTTTTAAGTTTTAGGATTCCTATATTTTGATCTCTTTTTGCATCTAAAATAAGACACTAGATCATTTTAACTATCTGTGAAGTATTGAATTAATAATTTACTTGATTTTAGATCAATATATAAATTGTGTTGCAAATTTAGCACAGCCTGACTCTAGGCATAGTAAAACAGGGCCCAAGCAGTCACTCCGCTTTGAAAATTATGAGTGATTAGTTCTATGTTTGAGAATCATTTCGTTGTGCGACTAAAACTTTATGCAGTTTGCGATCGAGTTTTATCAATTCAGTAGCTTGCACCTCTCCGCGAGCAAGATCGATAGGCAACCATGAAATCTAATATGGTCTTATTGCTCGAGCCTATGCAATTTACCCTCTTAATTAACACCCAAAATTCATTATAAAATGTTATATTATAACATTAGGCCTAAAGCTTGCTCAATAATTAGTCATGGCAATAAGAAAACTAAACCATACTAGGTATGTATATAATTGCTGTCCCAAAGAATGCTGCTATCCTTTGATGTGGTTATGAATGAATCCTTCAATTGATTGTTACCTTGGAAACCATGCTCAATACCGAAAAAAAGGATTCACGTCGAACCAAAGCAACTAGAAACTTCAATTTATGGTCTAAAGGGGGAAGGCATGGATAAAACAAAATCGACAGCTGTAGACGCTCTTGACAAGCTGTTCTCAAATGTAAGCGTCACGCCTCGTCGCGAATTCTTACAAAGAGGCGCTGCTCTACTGACTGCTTCTACTACGGGTATTGTTTCAGCCTCCGCTAAAGAACATAATGCTAAATCTAAACTAACCTCGCAAATCTCACAGGAAGATCTCTCACACATGGCTGAAGCCATCAAACTGATGAGACAAGTTGGTGTTGTAGACAAAACTGGCGGACCATTTGGTTGTGTAATTGTCCGCAATGGCGAGGTCTTAGCAGCTAGTGGCAACAGCGTTATTAAAGATAACGACCCCTCAGCTCATGCTGAAGTAAATGCAATTAGAGCTGCTTGCAAAAAAGTAGGTAATTTTCACTTAGATGGCGCTACATTATTTAGCAGCTGTGAATGCTGCGCTATGTGTTATTCAACCGCATACTGGGCAAAAATAGGCAAAATATATTATGCAGCATCATGGTCAGATTACCAAGACCTGTTTAGTGATGTTGAGCTAAGTGTTGATATAAAAAGACCCAATTCCCAAAGAGAAATACCTATGGTTCAGATAATGCGACCAGAAGCTCAAAATGTCTGGAAGGATTATCGCAATTTACCTCAAAAAACGCGCTATTGATATTATCAATACTTGATAAAAAGCAGAGCACTTCGCTCTGCTTTTTTTATCTTAAAAAAAGATTGAGATAAGAGAATAATAGTTTATTTTTTAAACCATAAATGAGTTATTCTCTTCCAAATATAACGATCACATAAATTATACATGTTTAGATGAAACAAAATCTAGTTGTCACAGACACAGAAATTTTAGCCCAGGCTGAGGCATGGATATGTAATGGTAAGCAGGTCGCCATTGCTACAGTTTTAGAAACCTGGGGTTCTGCGCCCTGCCCACCAGGCTCCTGCCTGATCGCCACGTCAGATCTTGAGTTTTTTGGTTCTGTTTCCGGAGGCTGCATAGAAGCTGAAGTAATAAGTGAAATGCAAAATGTTATTGTGACAAATACGCCAAAGATCTTACATTTTGGTGTGAAAGCAGAGACCGCGTGGCGAGTTGGTCTTGCATGCGGCGGCAAGATAAGCGTCTATATTGAACCTGTATCAGTTTAACAGATATGAAATTTAACCTATTAAAAGAATTAAATTTAGCGCTACGCCAACGTCAATCCGTGGCGATTGTTACTAACCTTGATGATGGCGATCAAAGACTAGTTTATAAGGCTGACTTAGATAGCGATCTTATATCTGAGCCTATTAAATTGATGTTTAATAAGCGAAAGAGTGGGAGCATTATTTGGCAAGATAAAAAATTTTTTATTTCCATATTTGAGCCCCCCCTGCGGCTGATTATCATTGGTGCAGGTCGCATAGCCCAGGCGCTCGTTGGCTTTGCAGGACAAGCGGGATATCAAACGATCGTTATAGATCCAAGAGATGTGTTTGCAACGGCAGAAAGATTTCCAAACACCCAACTCTTAATTGAATGGCCTGATATTGCGCTTAACAATTTAAAACCGGATAAACGTACAGCAGTTATATGCCTCTCTCATGATCCAAAAATTGATGATCTTACCCTCAAGATTGCACTAAACACCGACAGTCCCTATGTGGGTGTTTTAGGATCTAGAAAGTCACATCAGAGCCGCGTCAATAGGCTTATATCACTTGGCATATCAGAAGACTTAATAAAACGTATTCACGCGCCAATAGGAATTGATATCGGAGCGCAGGATCCAGTTGAAATAGCGATCTCTATCATCGCTGAGATAGTATTCGTAACGCGCAAAAAAGATCTTAGATCAGAATGATCAAAAATTTTATGGCTTAATAGAGCAAAAAAAAATCCCAGCCCTAAGAGCTGGATCACAAAATTTCATTTTTGTTAGGTAGACCAAGATTATCCATTTTTAATAGATCAGCGGGCTCGTCAATATCAAGAATAACGCCAGGATCTTCACAACTCATCAGATAAAGCGCATCACTGTTATTTTTAAGAATTGAGCGTGCACCAAAATCTCCTGTAAGACCAATAAGTTGATCCAAATATTCTGCGTTAAAACCCACGGGATGTCCCTGAACGCCCTTATACACAGGAGCGACTATTCTTTTATTTTCGCGCAATAATGCTGCTAATTGCAAGATGGTAGAAGAGCCTATCCATGGCATATCAGCAAGCGCAATCAGCCAAGCTTTTGCAGAGCTACTTGCTTTGACGCCCTCTGCGAGCGTAGCTCCTATTCCAAGATTTGCCCTGTTAAAGACAACGATCTCAGCGCCTTGGGCTCGCAATAGATCTCTAAGCTCTTGCTGATCTGGCCTAACTACCGCAACGACCCGGTCTGTCCCGCCAATTAAATTACGACAGGCTACTTCAGCAATACAGCCTCTTGTCCCCAATGATTTAAGTAATTTCTGACTTCCAAAGCGTGTTGAGAAACCTGAAGCCAAAAGAAGACCAACAATTTCTCTCATGCAATCAATTAGCCTTTAGCTCGGCTTTATACTTAACAGTCATTTAACAGCAATTTAATCAAAGACGCCTGACGTTGGAATTGATAGCTTTGATCAAAATGACCAGAGAATATCTTTCGTTTGATTTTAGGGATGTGGCTTAGTTTTTCGTGAGGCACCAAGTTCTTCATCTTTAAGTTTTTTTTCATATGAAAGTATTGATTTTGAGATTGGCTCGACCAAACACCCTTCTGCTTTTGGATTGTCACAGCATCTTTGCAAATCCTCGACACTTTTTTGATATGTCATTGACCATTTTTCACCGCCATTGTTTCCCGCCGGCGGCATCCATGGCAATGATTGTATCATTTTAGCAGGCTGCGGGCCGAAAGTTGGCACATCCCGAGCGCCACAAGTGTTTAGCGAACCTATACGATGGCACCCGGTGCATGTATTGCCTCGAGTATTAATACTCATAGGCTTTGGCCAGGCCTCAAATGCCCCGCCAACATCTACTGAGTGGTACCCAAATGGATCTGCAGGCAATTGTGAAGTCTGAGAGATCCAAGGCGTATACATCCACGGATCGCTATCATGACAAAAAATACAGCCATGATCGGCGACTTCTTTTGGTGAAGACCAAAGATCTCTTGCTGCAAGTTGCCCTTTAGGCGGCGTCTCCTCAGTTGGTGGGGGTACGCGGTGGCCGTCATCACCCTTAGGATTACCGCCAAAATTCTTTGAAATCAT
>BJGJ01000095.1 GCA_014190435.1 Methylocystaceae bacterium
CTGGGTGGTGCAAATTGACAAGCTTGGTCAGGCGCAAGCAGTCGCTCCAGCAACAGCTGATTACAAGCCAACTGACCCGCAGATTGCCTATCATCTCGCCCACTTCATCGAAGAAGTTCGCAGCATTCCGGCTGATCCTGTTATCTTACGAAATCAGTGGCTGCGCGCCTATGATTTTGTAACTGATAAGGGCGCAACAGCGTTAAACGACTACGCGCGCACACATGATCCCTTCAGTAGTATCGGCAAGCAACAAATTTCAGTTGATGTCTCAAGTGTTATTCGCGCTTCGCCAGATTCCTTTCGAGTCGCCTGGACGCAGCGCCGCTATGAAAATGGAAATCTAGCCGCAACAGAGCGCTGGACAGCGATCCTTTCAGTTCTTGTACAAACTCCTCATGACGCCGACCGGCTGCGCAAAAACCCCCTTGGCGTTTACGTCAATGCCCTCAATTGGTCGAAGGAACTCACTCAATGAATAAGCATGATTTATCTAATGTGCTAAAATTTTCATCTTTGCAGAAAGCAATCTTACTTACTTTATTTGCTTCAATAGTGCTCACGGGATGTTCAGCGTCAGTGCCACCGCCGCAAATTTCTTATGATGAGATGGCTGTTCCCGCTGTATTAGAAAAAGAGCCAAAAAAATCACTTAAAATTGTTTCAATCCCAAAAGTCCTTCCCTTGCCTGGACAGCTAAAGCCTATCTTTGAGAAAAAGACCTCAGAAGAGAAAGCAGAAGCTACTGAGCCTACACAACGCGTCAATCAAGCAAATGCGGCTGCGCGTATTGAGCCAGTAAAAGACGGGTTTATAAACGCCGTTCAAGTCTATCCCTATTCCTCAGGAGCGCTCTATCAAGTCTATACAGCTCCTGGGCAAATTACTGATGTTGCGTTGCAAGAGGGCGAGCAACTTGTTGGTAACGGGCCAGTCGCTGCCGGCGATACCGTGCGCTGGATTATCGGTGATACAGAAAGCGGAGCAGGGGGGTCAAAAAAGATCCATATTTTAATCAAGCCGACACGACCAGATCTGATTACAAATCTTGTGATCAATACGGATCGCCGTACTTATCTTCTTGAGCTGCGCTCAAAGCCCTCAACTTATATGGCTTCTGTCTCCTGGCTTTATGCTCAAGACGAATTAATCGCTCTTCGACAAGAAAATGCCCTGCGTGAAGCAGCTTTACCGATCGATAAAGGCGTCGATGTTTCAAAACTCCAGTTTCGCTATGAAATCTCAGGCGATACGCCGCCTTGGCGGCCACTCTCAGCCTTTGATGATGGCACCAAGGTCTATATCGAAATGCCGCGAGGTCTTGCCCAAGGTGAAGCGCCACCGCTTTTTGTCATTGGTGCGGAAGGAGAAGGCCAACTCGTCAATTATCGGGTCAACAAAAATTATTACATTGTTGATCGACTCTTCGCAGCAGCCGAACTGAGGCTGGGTGGGCGCACACAGCAAATCGTGCGGATCACGCGCAATGAGGGAGGATGGTTTTGGTAAACGAGCCCAACAAACCATCTGAAAACCTCGTATCAGATTTTGAAAGTCAAAGAACCGAAAAGCTGTTCACACGAGCTAATTTACCACGTGTTGTACGGCTTTCACCAAAAGTTGTGATTGGAGGTCTATGTATTGTCTCTATGATGATTGCGGCTGCCATTTATATTGGCATGCAAAATAGAAAGCCTACAGAGATACAACAGCAAGAGCTTCTTGGAGGAGAACAAAAAAATAAAGCCGATGGACTGAATGGGCTGCCTAAGGACTATAGTGGAATTCCGCGAGAAGCGCCCAAACTTGGTCCAGCACTTCCGGGCGATCTGGGACGCCCCATGCTTGCCGCAGGCGTTCTACCTGGAGCAACAATAGGATCAACGACAGTAAATGACGCTGAAACACAACGAGTAAACCAAGAGGTGGAAGCCGCACGTGTTAGCCGACTGTTTTCTACGGGTAATAGTCGTCAGCAACAAAATTCAGTTGGTGGCGTAAGGGCGATGCCTTCTGCTGCACTAAATACGCCTGTGCAAGGTGTGGGTTTCGCTAATGACGAGACTTTCGCTCAAAGCGGACAAGACAGGAAGCTTGCTTTTGTGAATTCAGCCAGTAGCGCCAAGATGGTGAGTAATAACAGGCTAAAACCTGCAGCCTCTCCCTTTATCATCCAGGCAGGCACAATCATTTCCGGCGCATTGATTACGGGAATTCGTTCTGATCTCCCTGGTGAAATTACAGCACAAATTACAGAGAATGTTTATGACAGTCTCTCTGGCCAGGCGTTACTAATCCCGCAAGGCTCAAGACTGATTGGATCCTATGATAGCCAAGTGGCTTTTGGTCAGTCTCGTGTACTCTTGGTCTGGACACGGATGATCCTTCCAAATGGAAAATCAATCTTGCTGGAAAGACAAAAAGGATCAGATGTTGCTGGTTATTCTGGCCTTGAAGATGACGTCGATAATCATTGGAGTTCCTTGTTTAAGGCGGCGGCGCTATCGACGCTCCTGAGTGTAGGCAGTCAAGTCGCAGTCGGAAATAATGATAATCAGCTTCAACAAGCCATCGCTCAAGGCGCAGCCCTTGGCTTCAATCAGATTGGCCGTCAGGTCATCGGCCGTAACCTTAATATTCAACCCACATTAACAATCAAATCCGGCTTTCCGGTCAGAGTGATTGTTAATCAAGATCTTATTCTTGAGCCTTACAACAAAGAAAGTGAAACGCAATGAATAAATTACGGCTAGGACCAGTGATTGAAGAAAAGCCCGTGCGGGTTTCGATAGACATATCAGCACCGATTTACCGTGAGCTTGTTGCTTACGGATCTCTTCTTGCTAAAGAAACGGGACAAACAAAAATTGAGCCAATAAAGCTCATCGTACCAATGATTGAGAAATTTATTAAGAGTGATAAAGCCTTTAAGAAAATGAATAAATATCATAAGATATGAATTCGAAATATAGGCGCTATACTTGAATTGTTTGCGAGATAATCTGGATAAAAAGTAAGGGATAGACTAGAATGGCTTTTGCGACTGTCTTCTCAGAGTTTATCTGTCAATGCTATCTGCTGGTTAACTTCTTCGCTATCGGGCGTTCTCGTCGCCAATAGCCAAGAGCTGATGAATATTGACACATTTTTTCTATAGTATTCCAATGAAAGCGAAAACGCTGTGCCGCTTTCCGCCGGTGATAACACCCTAGTATTATTGCGCGCCGTATTCCGGTATAGAGTTCCGCTGTAAACAACCTTACAGCCTCTCAATGTCGTAAAACAACATCGAGTTGGCCTTGCAGGACCTCTGTACTTTTGCGCCACCTTTAGACGCTAAATTAAACCGGTTCAGTGCTACACTTTCTCTCCGCCTTTTATGCCGCCTAATAAATATCTATATTTATTAATTCTATTTCTCGTCATAACCCTACCGTTATTGGCAGGCGAATATAGATTGGTCTTCGCCAATCCTCGGCAAATCAACTTAATTGATGATTCAACCATAACTAATGAAGGAAATGATATTCATAAGGTATGGTTGATTGCTATTCGAGAAAAAACAATTTCTTAAAGGGGAAAGTAAGCTCTTGTGAAGGTTCTTTCATGGATTGATTGCCGAAATAGGATGGAGAAAGTTCTTGTATCGGTGGTATATGATGAGAATAGTGTAGAGCTCCAAAGAAAAGAAACACCTGAAAAATCCATGCATGCTTGGGTTCCTGATACTGTAAGTGAAGCCACAGGCGTGTTTGTTTGCGATGAAAAGTCTAGAGAACAGAATTATTCTTTTGGTCCATTGCCGCTTGGTGACTTAATTAATGCTGTTTATTCTGGACTATGGCCTGTGGACAAATAATTATTTTCCTGCATTTCTACTATGCAGTGTAATCCATGTGAAAGGCTGCTGGCTGAATATCAGCAAGCACAGATGGCGTAGCGGTAGGAATTGTTATCGCTATGGCAATGCAGATGAAAATCGCTTGCGATGCTTCCTTTAAACCTAACATTTGATAGCTAGTCTCAGATAGTAGCAATTACATTTATCGCTGAGTTTCAAAGCCAATCCGCTAATTTATTACTCCCACCATAAGAACCTGATAAGCTCGTAAAATCAACAAACTTCTGGGACCACTGGCTAGTAACTATAGCCATTTCCAAACCCAACATAATTGGTGGGTGGTCGCTGCTTTTTAGCCGATGGACAAACAGCGTAGCCAACACGCGCCGGCGGGTCATCCTCGCGCTGACGTCTGATCAGCGTCTTGTCGTGGTTGCCGAAGTAAATCCGAATACCAGCCATAATATTGGATGAGTTGTCCCAGCCATAAGCAGCCGATACAAATGCACTTGGTGCAATATTGCCGCCTCTGAATTGCGGAAGAAGATACTCAACTTCGCCCGTCACAGCATTTCTACCAAAAGAATAAACATGGCCGACTGATAAGGCTAAGTCGTCTATCGGATAGAAAGTAGCCGATACAATGTCAGTAAAATAATCTGGGGTCGTAAAGGCAGAGCGTCCACCATAGGAATAAACCTCAAATGGATTTAGCCCAGCAGTATATGAGCTGGCTCCTTGAACACCAATTACCGCTCTGCCTGTGAACCTACCAAGATAACTTTCAAATTCACCCGCCGCCGTCCAGACGCCACGACCAACATTATTGCCGTAAAGCAATCCAGAGCCATAAACGCCGATAAGTCCCTTATCAGGATCACGCCAAAAGAGATGTCCCGTAGCATCGCCAAATGGACGATTACCAAATGCGCCAGAGCCTAAATCCACCTGAGCGCCGAATGAATGTCCAAGTGGAACAGAGATTGTTCCGATAGCACCGCCAGCGCCTTTCCAAACCGTAGAAGACTGCGCAGGCGATAGTCCGGGTATTCCAGCGATATTGATTGAATTGCCTTCCCCAGCACCACCGTAAACCGTCAGCTTGCCGTTTACGCCATCAACCGCTGGCTTTTCGCCAGAAGTCATTGCAGTAATCATCGGCAAGGATGACGTAGAGCCTGTTGATGCTGTCTCATCAGCAACTGCTGAAACACTACTCAATAAAAGCAGAGATATAGCGACTTTAAGGGTCTTCATGGCTCTGCTCTTTAAGGGTTCAGCAAAGGAAGACATTACCGAGTAGGACTGAGTTTGATCAATCCATATTGTTGCGCGACAATCAAGATGAGAATCTAGCGTCAATCAGGATGAGAATGCGCTACTACTGGCGTGACGGAGGGAGGGCGTAGCCTGACCGAAGTTATGCCAGTAGTAGCGGCATGCGCCTGAGAGG
>BJGJ01000096.1:0-2672 GCA_014190435.1 Methylocystaceae bacterium
TAATAGTTAAAATTTGACTTAACCGCCTACACCAAAAGAAACCTAATATTTTTCTATTATATTCTACTAGTTCTAATATAATAGACTAATTCATCATCAAGATACATACACAGGCAAAGAATGAGCATGTCGGTTTCTGGACTTCAAAACGCGAAATCTTTGTTTTCTTATCGAAAATATTGGGCTCAACGCTTTGGCACCGCACCATTTTTGCCCATGACTCGCGCAGAAATGGAAGATCTTGGCTGGGATTCCTGTGATATCATCCTCGTCACTGGCGACGCGTACATCGATCACCCAAGCTTTGGAATGGCGATTATCGGCAGGCTGCTGGAGTCCCATGGTTTCCGGGTCGGGATTATATCGCAGCCCGATTGGCGCGATCCAACCGACTTCCGTCAACTTGGCAAGCCAAATCTGTTCTACGGTATAACTAGCGGCAACATGGATTCAATGGTTAACCGCTACACGTCTGACCGACGATTGCGTCACAACGACTCATACACACCAGAAGGTGAAGGAGGAAAACGACCAGATAGAGCAGTTATTGTTTATGCACAGCGCTGTCGTGAGGCTTTTCCAGAATCTTTCATTGTCTTAGGAGGAATTGAAGCATCTCTCAGACGGATTGCTCATTATGATTATTGGTCAGATAAGATTCGACGATCTATATTATTAGACGCAAAAGCAGATTTATTGCTTTATGGGAATGCTGAAAGAGCCCTTGTAGAGGTTACGCATCGTATTGCAAAAAATGGCCCTGATCAAAATTTTTCTGATATTAATGGCCTGGCTTTTATTCAGAATAGCATGCCATCTAGCTGCACTGAAGCATCTGCGGATGATCTAGAGGATCCAAATGAGGGCCGCCAGCGCATAACTTCTAATAGTAAAAATGATCTAGTTGTTATTCGCTTGCCTTCGTATGAACAAGTCGCACAAGATCCAGAAGCTTACGCTAGAGCATCCAGAGTTTTGCATCGAGAGAGCAATCCTGGCAATGCGCGCCCTTTAATCCAAAAACATGGAAATAAGGACGTCTGGCTTACCATCCCTCCCATACCGTTAACAACTTCTGAGATGGACGGTGTTTATGACTTACCTTTCGCGCGAGCGCCCCATCCGTCTTATGGAAATAATAAAATTCCAGCCTGGGAGATGATCCGGCATTCAGTAACAATAATGCGAGGATGTTTTGGCGGATGTTCATTTTGTTCAATCACTGAACATGAGGGCAGAATAATACAATCTCGCTCAGAAAAATCGATACTTAAAGAAATTGAGACTATCCGCGATAAGACAGAGGGCTTCACCGGCATAATCTCTGATATAGGCGGCCCTACAGCCAATATGTACCGAATGCGCTGCAAAGATGAAGAGACTGAGGCTGTCTGCCGTCGTCCCTCATGCGTCTATCCAGATATTTGCAAAAATCTCGATACAAGTCACGATCCGCTCATTCAACTTTATCGCAAAGCTAGAGAAATAAAAGGTATAAAAAAAATAATGGTTGCTTCTGGCGTAAGATATGATCTTGCCGTTAAAAGCCCAACTTATATTCGCGAGCTAGTTGAACATCATGTAGGAGGCTACTTAAAAATTGCCCCTGAGCATACAGAGTCTGGGCCCCTTTCAAAAATGATGAAACCCGGGATTGGCTCTTATGATCGCTTCAAGCAATTATTTGACGCTGCAGCCCTAGCAGTTAAAAAAGACTATTTTCTTATTCCATATTTTATCGCTGCCCATCCTGGGACAACAAACGAAGATATGATGAATTTAGCGATCTGGCTTAAACGAAATAAATACCGAGCCGACCAAGTACAGACTTTTTTGCCTTCTCCCATGGCTCTCTCTACAGCAATGTATCACAGTGGTGTAAACCCTCTTAAACCAGTAAGGCGAGGCGCGTCAGAACCTGTCGAGACAATAAAAGGTCTTCGTCAACGCAGACTGCACAAAGCTTTTCTACGTTATCATGACCCTGAAAATTGGCCTGTGTTACGCGAGGCGCTAAAATCTATGGGGCGTGCAGACTTGATTGGCCCCGGTAAACATCAACTCATTCCCTCCTGGCAGCCAGCCAATACTGGCGGCGGAGGAGAGGGCAATCGAAAAAACCTGAAGCAAACCTTGAAGCCCATAAGTCGTAAATTTTTAACTAAAGGCGTTAGTTGAAAAATTACTACGAGCAATTCTGAAATAAAGAACACAGCCAGAGAGCACGGCTCACCTAAATCATTAAACTTCAAAACTGAAATTAAAATAAAATAAAATCTTAGCTAAATTTTGCCTTTTAATTAAAGAGCTTACTTGGCCTATTTTAAGAGAATGATTGAATGCATAAATATTTTCAGGCTCTGTACCTCAAGCCGCGTATAGGGTTGATTAATGAGTTTAGAAATTCAACATATAGCAGTGATTATAGATGATGATCTAGTTTATTTGCAAACAGTCGACCTAATGCTTAAAAAAAGGTTCAATGACATAAAATTACTTTGTAATCCCATTAACGCACTAAGCAATATTAAGACAACACAAATTGACCTTATCTTAAGTGACTGGGATATGCCCTTAATGACAGGGCACGAATTCCTTGAAAAATTCGTAAAAATCCAAAAACTAACTCTATTCCATTTATTCTTAACACTGACAATTGCCCAGAGTCTTAT
>BJGJ01000096.1:3507-5285 GCA_014190435.1 Methylocystaceae bacterium
TAAAGCTTTTTCATAATTAACTTTTTATTTACTCTAAGTTTGGCAACTTTTTATTCACGATCATATTTAAGCCTCAATTTAGACATGACGCATAAAGTCCCTGTATGAAATGGCTAGGGCTCTTAATATACCAGGGGACATAGAAATGCTTGCCGCTAAAATGAAGAGTGAGGCACAAGAAACGTCAATCATGTCGACATATATGCAAACAGTAATGATGCTTGAAAGACTGCATCGTCGCTTGCAGGAAGTAGTAAAAGATGCACTTGATCGAGAAAAAATCGAGGATGTAAACGCGGTTCAAGCACTATTACTCTATAATATTGCCGACCAAGAACTTACTGTGTCAGAATTGCGTGTAAGAGATTATTATATGGGATCAAACTCTTCATATAATGTGAAGAAGCTCGTCGAGGGAGGATTCCTTTGCTATTCCAAATCGCGCGTTGATCGCCGATGTGTTAGAATAAGTCTTGGGGAGCGCGGCAAACAAATACATCAATTAGTTGCTAAATCTTATGAAAAGCACGCATCAACTGTTAATAAAATTGGCGGAGTAGAAATATCAGATTTTGAAATAGTTAACCGATCACTTTCTCGTCTCGATCGTTTTTGGGAAGATCAAATACAATATAGGCTATAGCCTATTTAGATCTTCAGACGATAGAAATTATAAACCAAACCAGATCACATCATGAGATTATGAAAATAATCACTATCGCTATTTCCAAAACGAAATGCATAGACGTAAACTGTTATACCGCTTGCATATGACTTAATAACCCTTAAAAAGATCAATGAGATAGCCAACCTAAGACATTGCTGGAGGAAAAAATGATAAGTATTAAGGCAAGAACAAAAGTTCTTACCAGCCTATTAAGCTGCCAAGTCATTTTTTTTGTTACCGCCCTGTATGCCCAAGACATGCCACCTCCGCCATCCCTCGCCAAAGAAATCTCCGACGGAAAAAGCGTCTCTGAAAATAGCCCTAGTAAAGCTGTTAAACAAAAATCAAAGTCAAAACGAGGCCCAAAACTTAAGGCAAAAGGTTCTATTGAGACAGATAACGCCGCTGAAAATATGTCAGTTCCGCCAGAATCTGGGAACATGAGTCCTTCCCTCACGCCCGGCGGGGGCGCAGGATTTAATTTCAAATTTTAGACCGCGACATAGCTGCTTGAAATTCTACTTTGATCTCTGACGTGATGAGGCATAACTATCGCTGGTGCTGTAAATGCAATAACGACAAGATGAACTTGTGATTTGACACGGCCTAACTAAATGAAATTTAGAAATATTTATTTTTTAAACATTTCACTGGATTTTTTGTATTCCAAGCAGTCAGAGCACCTCAACAAATTCTTGGTAGCAACTCTCCAGACAGATGATCAATAATACGTCGTCCGCCAATTCGCGTAATCATTTGAACAAAAAATCTTGAATCTTCTATGGCCTCGCCAATAATTTCTGCTTGGTGACCGAGTGGGTGACTTCGCATAGCCTTAAGAATATCTGCGGCCGCCAACGGCGCCACGACAGCAATCAGTTTACCCTCATTAGCGACATAAAGCGGATCGAGGCCTAGAAATTCACATGCCGCAGCAACCGAGGGGTTTATTGGGATCTTATTTTCGTTAATGATGAACCCAACGTCCGATTTTTCAGCCAGTTCGTTTAAAGCTGAGGCAAGGCCTCCCCGCGTTGGATCTCTCATAACGCGGATATTATTGCCGCCGACCTGAAGGATAAGCTGGATTAACTCATGTAAGGCTGCTTGA
>BJGJ01000097.1 GCA_014190435.1 Methylocystaceae bacterium
TGACGCTTGGCGAGCTTAAAATTCGCGACCTCATCAGCGAAGGCAGAAGATGAGCCTCGTTCTCGACGCCTCGACGACGCTGGCGTGGTATTTCGATGACGAGACAACTCCAGAAACAGACGCCGTGCTCGAGCAGGTTGCACGCGCGGGAGCTGTCGTCCCAAGTCTCTGGCGCCTCGAAGTCGCCAACGCATTTCAAATGGCGCTTCGTCGCAAAAGGATCACGCGCAGCTATCGCGATGAAGTTCTCGCGCAGCTGAGGGATATGCCTATTTCAATTGACCTTGAAACAGATGCGCAAGCTTGGACAGCGACCTTAAGCCTGTCGGAGCGCTTCTCCCTCACACTCTATGACGCAACTTACTTAGAACTTGCACACCGCCAAAACTTGCCGCTGGCGACACTGGATCAAGAATTGCGCGGCGCAGCAAATTCACTGGAAATCAAACTTTTTAACTAACGCCAGACACTGATTTTAAAGAACTGACATAAAATCAGCGACTCTCGAAACTCAACAAAAAAGACCTCGCCCAATATCATTAAGACTCACGTCCCACAGGCGATTATATCAGCACAAAATTGCGAATTGAGATTAAATTTGATATAAATAAAACTCAATATGCGATAAATAGCCCATGAAAGACATCCGCTACACAAGCGCCGCCGCCTCAGATCTTCGGAAATACCGCTCAGTCGCCAAGCGGCCCATGGCTAAGCTTGAACGCTACAGCCAAACGGGCGGCGGTGACGTCACCCAACTCGTCGGCTCCACTGCAAAGCGCCTGAGGGACGGAGACTTCCGCATGATTTTTGTTGAGGACGAAACAGAAATCCTGGTTACAAAAATAGCCCCGCGCGGACAAATCTACGAATGAGGACGCAATGAATAAAATTCAAACAATCACAACGCCAACTGGCGAGAAAATGGCCATTCTGCCGCTGAGTGACTACGAGGCGCTCCTCGACGCCATTGACGCTGCGCAGGCCCTAGCCGAAGCTCGCGCAGTCGCGCGCGGCGAGACAGAGACACTCACAAGTCAAGAGACCGCGGCGCTGATTGACGCCGCAACACCACTTTCTTTTTGGCGCGTGAAGCGCGCCATGACACAAACTGACTTAGCAAAATCTGTTGGAATTTCACAAAGCTACGTTGCCGGCCTAGAAAGCGGCGCTCGCAAAGGGGACCCCAGCCTTTTCTTGCGTCTTGCCCGAGCGCTACGCGTTCCGTTGGAGCAGCTTATCTCACCAGTATCAGATTAAAGCGCTCAGTTTTGAAACGCCCGCTCACTAGGTCCAACCCATTACATCCAAGCCGCGACAATGCGCTCCCCCAAAGAAAATGCCAGAGCCCTGCTTGAAACGCGTCCGCCAGCCAAATAATATAGTCAGTATGACCAGATTACCACAATCAACTCCGCCAACCCCTGTCAAGAACAGCTGGCCTCTCCAGGATGCAAAGGCTCGCTTTAGCGAATTGGTGCGCCGCGCTTGCAGTGAAGGCCCGCAACATGTCACCGTACATGGCCGTGAAGAGGTTGTTATTATTGGCGTCAATGAGTTTCGCCGCCTGAAAGGCTCACAGACTGGCGCCGCTCTTGTGGCGGCCCTACAAGCCTCTCCCTACCGTGACGCGGATCTGGAGCCGGCGCGTACGTCGATGCCCGTGCGCGCAGTCGACGTGTGACGGGCTGGCTTCTCAATACAAATGTGCTCTCGGAACTGCGCCGCCCTAGGCCAGAAACCAAAGTCGTCACTTTTGTCGCCGCTCAGCCGCTGGACTTGCTTTACGTGAGCGACGTTACTTTGGCGGAAATCCGCTTTGGAATTGAGTTGGTGAGCGAGGCGTCAAAGCGCGCCGAGCTGAGCGATTGGCTGACCCACAAACTGCGCCCCATGTTTGATCAACGCATTCTGCCAGTCAGCGAAGACATCTTCTTCAAGTGGCGGCTACTCATCGAGCAGGGTCGAAAGAAAGGACTGACCTATTCGCAGCCAGACCTATTCATTGCTGCGACGGCGCTTCATCATGGCTTGACAGTCGTCTCGCGCGACGCAGACGAATTTGACCGTGTTGGCGTATCTGTTGTGAGTCCGTGGATGTAAAAAGTGAGCTGCTTGCGAGCCTTTGCAGCCTCGAAACCGCCATAAGGTCTCGAATTATTGCTTATTTACTTATGAGACGCCTGCCGCCTGCCAGGGCGCAACGCGCCGCGGCGGAAAGGCAAGAGCAAAACTCTTCCCCTCAAGCGAAAGATTAACACTGTAGTAGGGGTCAGAACGCATCAGCCCCCAGGTCTCCAACATGTAGCCAACTTCGCCCTGAAGTCGCTTATAATGTTTTAATGTCACGTCGCCGCCGTCTGTCGCCGACTCATGATGAACTAAAGTCGCAAGCGGCGTGTAAATATTAACCTTGCCCTTCGCGCGCGCCTTCAAACATAAGTCCACATCATTGAAGGTGCGCTGCAGATGACGCGCGGAAAAGCCGCCGACTTCCTCAAAAAGCGCGCGCCGCATCGCCATGCAGGCGCCCGTCAGGGCCGAGACTTCGCAAGCGATTTTCAAGCGTCCATAGTAGCCCGCCGCGTCGGCGTCTAATTTAACAGAACCATGCCCCGCCACGCCGCCGAGCCCCAAAATAACGCCCGCATGCTGAATGCGGCGATCGGGATAAAGCAGACGCGCGCCGACAACGCCGCGATCTGTTAACGCAAATTGCGCAATCATGTGCGTGAGCCAGTCGGGCTCTATGACTTCAATATCATCATTGAGAAAGAGTAAGATCTCGCCGCGGGCAAGCGTCGCCGCGCGATTATTCATGTCTGAATGATCAAAGACGCCGCTGTAGGGGAGCACCGTAACGCGCGCGTCATTCGCATAAGCCTTGAAGATCTCGATGACTTCCGGGTGATCATTTTCATGATCAACAATAATCACTTCGATATTTTTGTAATCCGTCTCGCTTAAGACGCCGCGCAGCGACACGCTGAGCAAGTCGGGACGATTGCGGGTTGGAATAATAATTGTCACAAGCGGCGCCGGATCAAGCGCCCCGCGCCGCACCGCCACCCAGTCGGGATGATCCGCAAGCGCCCCCGCCTCTCCCCTTACGCCAGACGCATCCAGATACTGTTGCGTCAAAGCCTGGGACCGGTGCGTCCACGCAACGCCGCACTGACTTGCTCTGCGATGATAGAGAGCGGCTGGAATGTGGCGCACGGCCTCTCGAGGAGAGTCGAGCAGCGCATAAAAATGAAGCGCCTCAATCGTCGCAATTTTTTGTTTTTGTCTGATTAGGGCGCTAAATTTGCTGTGTTCAATAAAACACAAAGCGCCAGTATAATTTTGACCTAAGAAAAGTTCTCTGTTCCAGTCAGGCTTAAAGAAAGGCGCGCGGCGTTTTTGCGTCTCGTCGCAGAGATCTTCGTCAGCGTAAAGCGCCTGCGCTTGCGGAAAGAGATCGGTTTCGGCGGCAAATTCATACAAAGCCGTCGCATGCAGCTGATCACCAGCTGCAAAAAGCGCCACATAGTCGCACAAAATCTCTGAAGCGAGCGCCTCTAAGAGTTCCCGCTCGCACGCTGAAGAGCTGAGGGGAATAATTTTTCTTGTGTCCCCAGAGGCTGTAGCCCGCTGGCGCGTAAGGGGAAGGAGCGTCTCCTCCCGCCCACACAAAAGAAGATCAAAATTTTGATAAATTTGATGATCAAGGGACGTTAAACTTCTCTCAATCTCGCCCACTTCAGCATTGCGACAGTCGAGGATCAGCGTGAAGCGCGCGGGCTTTAAAAAGAGCTGAATATGTTTTGATATTTTTTTATGCGTCTCAGCGTCAAGGCGCTCAAACTGCGCCAGCCAGTCAGCGTAAAGGGCGTCCTCATCTTCCAAGCTTGAGACTTGAGTTTTATCGCTCTCCCGAGGAGGATTAAAAAAAAGGCTGAGCCACGCCTCGAAGCGGTTCGTCAGTCGCGACTTATATTGACCAAGATGGAAAATATATTCGATCGACTTTTTTTCCTTCTCAACGCAGAAATCCTGTGCCTGACGCAAGGCAATTCGCAAGTGCGCATTTTCAGTGCGCAGCGCCAATTGCTCCGCGCACGCCTCTTCAGAAGGATTAGACTGCGTCATGATTTAAAAAATTAAGCCCTTAAGCTAAACTTGATTTTGATGAAAACTTTAAAAAAATTTTAAAAATCTCACTGACAAAGATAGTCGGGCGTCTCAATACTGTTGCGGAATGGATTTGTCAGATCGTCCGTATATTCGCCCATGAGAAGACGTTTCTTGGGTAGAAGATGCAAGCGGAAAAATCGGCTCATGCTTGCAATCCTCTCACCCTTGGGCGTGAGCTTCACGCAGCCGTCTTTGATTTCAATTGTGCCGCTTTGGGCCTGCTCCGTCAGGCGCACATCCACTAAACGGTGCTCCTTCATATATTCATTCGTAAAGACATCAGGCATGCGCGCCATTTGAATGCCGCCGCCCCGCTGCTGAAGTTTTTCTAAAATATAAAAGGAGAGCGAGCGATCCAGCACAGTCGGGACAGAAATCGCAAAGGCGTAGCCCGCAAGCACCCAAATGCAGATGAGCAAGAATTTCTCATAAAGACCTAACGCACCGAAAAATTTAACTAAATAAATGATAATCGCCGACAAACCCGCAGCCAGCAACGCGTCCAGTATCGCCGAATAGAAGACGACATCAACGCGCAGAAAAGTCACATGAAAAAAGTAGATAAAAAATAGAATGATAACAAAAATAACGCTTGCTAAAATTGTGTTTAAAAATTTTCTCACGCAAACACCAACTTCTTTCCGCCAAAATAACTGAAGGCGACCTGCAGGAAGACGCCAATCAAAAAGCCGACCCACTTATCAAGTTGTAAAAGATCCGACCAGACAAACAATGTCAGCCCGCTTAAAATCGCAATGCCCGCATAGAGCGCGCCAAAGCGCAAAAATTGTCCCACGATGGGCGCCTGCCAATTACGAAAGACAAAGTAGCGACTGCCCAAAAAGGAAATAGAAATGCCGATGAAGGCGGCTAGAAAATTCGCCAAGCCCGCCGAATGCGCCGGCAGAAGCGAAAGATTAAACAGAAAGGCGCCATAATGCGCAGCTGTAGCAACAAGTCCATTGAGAATGTAGCGGATAATTTCTTGGAATTGACCCCGCTCAATCATTTCTAACGTCGCTCACCGTATCGATGAACTCACTAAAAACGATTGTGCCGGCCGTATTGTCGCTGCGCACAATGCCCGTCAAAATGAGCGTCATCAG
>BJGJ01000098.1 GCA_014190435.1 Methylocystaceae bacterium
TAGTCGAGGCGCGCTAATCCCGTTTCAGTTGTATCGCCAGATACGCCGGCGTTAACAACCTCCACCTTAAAGCCAGCTTTTTTTAAGCGTTCAGAGAGTTGAGCCGAGAGGGTTTCCTGCGCCGCCACACCTGGGCCTGCGGTTAAACTATCGCCAAAGAGAATGATTCGCTGCACGCCCGCGAACGCCTGTGTCGTGAAAAGGATTATGAAAATTAGGGATAAGTATTGAAGCCTGCTGTAGAAAAGTCGGCTAAGATCGCAGCGCAAATGTGATAAAATAGCTGTCTTTGCCAAAGGATCTCTCCGTGTCTGCCGCCATCAGCCTTGTCGAGGTAGATTTAACCCTGGGTCAGGATGCTGCGCGCGTCCATGTTTTAAAAAATATTTCTCTCAGCATAGCGCAAGGAGAGACAGTTAGTCTTCTTGGTCCCTCTGGATCCGGTAAATCGACCCTTTTAATGACGCTGGCTGGATTAGAGCGTCCCGATAAAGGGTCTGTGATCATTACTGGAACAAATATTACGCAAATGTCAGAAGATCGTCTGGCGCGATTTCGGGGGGAGCATATCGGGATCATCTTTCAATCCTTTCTCTTGATCCCAACAATGAACGCCTTAGAAAATGTCGCGATTCCGCTTGAACTCGCAGGCAAGACGGCGCCTTTTCAACGTGCGCGCGAGGCCTTAAACTCTGTGGGCTTGAGCGACCGCTTAACCCATTTTCCCAAACAACTTTCTGGTGGAGAACAACAACGCGTCGCCATAGCACGCGCATTGTGTATCAACCCGGTCATTCTTGCAGCAGATGAACCAACAGGAAATCTCGACTCTGAGACAGGCTTATCAATTGCTGATTTGATTTTTTTGCAGCAAAAAATTCATAACACAACCTTGATACTTGCCACGCATGACGAAAGTCTTGCCGCCAGATGCTCCCGAAGACTCCGATTAAAATCGGGATCAATTATATCAGATACGCGCGCATGAATGCGAAAATCCCCTCATACTTTCGTCTGAATCTCAAGATTGCTCTACGCGATCTGTTAGGTGATCGACGCGGGTTTGGAATATTTATCGCCTGTATCATGATCGGCGTCGCCGCTATTGCGGGCGTATCGAGCCTGTCCTTTTCCCTCGCCCAGGGTCTCTCGCAAGAGGGAAGAACGATACTGGGTGGCGACGCCTCCATCAGCCTAATGTCGCGCAGATTATCTCAAGAACAAAAAGATTATCTTTCTGCACGCGGGAGCTTATCTGAACTTTCTCTCTTACGCGCAATGGCGCATCAAGTCTCAGGAGAAACTTCGGTCATTGAAATAAAGGCTATTGATCCATCAACCTATCCTACATTTGGCGCAATTACGCTTATTCCCGAACGTCCCCTCCTCGACGCGCTTAGTGAGCAAAATGGTATTTTTGGACTAATCGCAGAGACCGCACTCTTGACGCGGCTTGATGCCAAACTTGGCGACATTATTACAATTGGGAATGGACGATTTGAAATCCGCAGCACGCTTATCAATGAACCAGATAAACTAGCTGGCGGTATTGGTTTTGGTCCCAGAGTATTTATGACGCGTACTGCGCTTAACGCGACTGGCCTTGCAACGCCAGGCGCAATTATACGAAACTTAACCCGCATACGTTTAACTGGAAATCAGAGTGATCAAGAAGTTAAAAATTTTTACTCTGAAATCAATAACGCATTCCCAAATGCTGGCTGGGAAATCCGCACCCGAGATGCTGTCTCACCCCAATTTTCTCGAAATCTTGACCGCTTCACTCAGCTTTTGTCGTTTATTGCCCTTACAGCTTTAATTGCAGGCGGCGCAGGGGTTGCAAATTCCGTTCGAGAATTTACTGACCGAAAACGTTCTCAATTTGCGATTTTAAAAGCACTCGGCGCCTCAGGATCCCAAGTTTTTACGATTGCGCTCATACAAATTACTCTCGCAGGTCTGATTGCAACACTGCTAGGCCTTGCAATTGGCGCTTTAATTCCAATTTTTGCAGTCAATTGGTTGCATCACATCTCTGACCTGCCCTTTACGCCATCCCTGAGCTTAAAAGGCATCCTCATTGGCGGCTGTTACGGCCTACTCGTTACATTCATCTTTGCTGTCGTTCCCTTAGGACGCGTTCATGAAATGCCCGTTAGTCGACTGTTGCGCGATGAAGATCAGCCTCTGTATTTATGGCGCTATTATATTTTAAGCGCATTGACTGCTTGTCTCTTAGCCGTTCTAACACTTTTTTCAGCATCCGACCTGAAACTAGGCATGATCTATATCATCGGCGTTTTTGTTGTTTTTGCCTGTCTTCGCGCAGCAAGCTGGGCTGTCATCACAGGCTTGAGAAAATTCACCCATCCAAATAATCCACGTCTACGCTTGGCCTTGGCCAATATATGGCGCCCAAAGAGCATTGCCTCCTCGTTAATTATATCGGCAGGCCTAACCCAAACTCTGCTAATTGCCCTTGCACTTGTTGAGGGCGCTATCCATCATGAACTTGTGCGCGCTGACTCTAGTGAAATACCTAATTTCTTTTTTTTAGATGTTCCAAAAACACAAACAGAAAGCTTCGATGCGTTTTTAACAAAAATTATTCCTGAAGCCCATGTTGAACATGTGCCGATGATGCGGGGCCGTATCCTTGAATTAAAAGGCAAGCTGCTTGATCGACACACAATCGCAGATGATGCCAAATGGGTTCTTGAGGGCGACCGAGGCATCACTTTTTCTGAAAATATTCCAGATAACTCAACCTTAACTGAAGGAACCTGGTGGGAAAAAAAATACGCTGGTCTCCCCCTCGTCTCTCTAGAACAAAAAGTTGCGGAAGGTTTTGGTTTAAAAATTGGTGACAGCATAAAAATAAATGTATTAGGCCGCGATATTATCGCAACAGTCGCAAATTTTAGAAAAGTTGACTGGAGAAGCTATGCCATAAATTTTGTTATGGTTTTCTCGCCCAATGCTTTTAAAACTGCGCCTTATACAGAGCTTTTCACAATCTCTTATACTGCGCCATCGCTGAGTGATCGCGATCAGAAAGACGCTCTTATCACGCGTCAAACAGCCAAAGATTATCCCAATATTGTCTCAATCCGCGTTAAAGACGTTTTAATCGCAGTAGATAAAATCGCTACGCAGCTCGCTTTTGCAGCGCGAGCAGCAACCGTCATTGCTTTAGCCACGGCCGGACTTGCGCTAGCAAGCGCAATCATTAGTAGCCAGCGCGCACGCCTTTATGACACGGTCATTTATAAA
The DNA here is from genome assembly GCA_014190435.1 of Methylocystaceae bacterium. Lineage (GTDB taxonomy): Bacteria > Pseudomonadota > Alphaproteobacteria > Rhizobiales > Beijerinckiaceae > Methylocystis. Next base: position 3,274 of record BJGJ01000098.1, read on the forward strand.
ATTCTCGGCGCGCGACGTCGCTGGCTAATGAGTGTCTATACAGTCGAATTTGGCTTACTCGGCCTTGTAGCTTCTCTTATTGCACTGATCGCCGGCCTCTGCTTCGCTTATGGATTAATAAAATATGTTATGAAAATCGACTTTGTTTTTCCAGGCACGACGCTCATCGTTATATTATCCGCAACCCTTCTATCAATCATAGTCCTGGGACTAATGTTAAGCTGGCGCGTCCTCATTGACCCCGCCGCTCCCGCATTAAGACGCCTTTAAATCGAGAGAGCTTTACCGGCTTGCTCATATTTGGCAGATCTGATTCTTTATTTCAATTCTGATAGGCGCTCGTCGCAGTGTTTTAACTCAGAAGCTGACGCTGAAAAATAGGAAAGTTCGCAGAGCGCTTGATATCGACTGGCCACAAAGAAGGACCAACCACCAAATCCCATGAGCGCGATCAATAAAGCAAAAAGTATAAATTGTTTCATAAACACTCCAGCAAGCCCAGTATGCTTTGTTTTCTCTTGAAATTAAGTCTGTGACATAATGGGGAAATATAGGCTCTCGCAGCAAATCAACAAGCGTCATATTTACAAAATTGGCCTAGTTGCCCTAAAACCCCCTACGTCTTATGGTGTTGGCTTGAAAATTAAAAAATTTTAAAGCAGACAAAATCTCCTTTTAAATCCCATTCGAGGAAAACGCTGGTGTCAAAACCCTCAGACAAAAGCGACCCTGCATCTCAAGACGAGAGTCGAAGTAGCTGGATCGACGCCCTTGAAGAGGGTTTTGATGAAGTCAAATCGCAGCCGCCCGGCGTTCTTTTCGTCGATGTGCTAAAGATTGATCTACCATACATCGTCATGCTCTCTATGGCGGTGCTTGGAATTGGCCTGGTTACTTTCACAGGCGATCCTCATGGATTTTATTGGGCGCTGTTGACTCCTGTTTATTGCGCCATCTGCATTTATATTGGTTGGCCGCATGCCTCCACTAAATCTGAACGGATAAAATTAATCTGGACGCAAATCCTTCATTGGGCTGCCTTTTTAGCTGCAATGTGGCTGATTTATTCGCCTGCAATGCGCAGTCTCGTCGATGTTAACGCCACAGGCCTCAACCTTATGACGCTTTTGGCCTTGGCGACTTTTGTTGCTGGCGTACATGCGTCAGCCTGGCAGATTAGCGTTGTCGGATTAATCTTGGCTAGTTTTGTTCCCGCAATGGCGCTTATTCAGCGCACGTCACTTTTTATCATTGTCGCCTTGATGGGAATAATATTTATCTTAATCAGCTTATATGCAACGACGCATTCGCATCGACAAAAATAATAAGAGGCTCAAAGAAACAACTGGCTTTTGTTGTTTCAATAGAGCCTCTTTTCAAATAGCGCCTTATTAACGCGAAGATATGTGAGCAGAGAGCGCTGCGCGTATAGCGTCATCTTTGCTCTTATCAAAAGACGTTCTTAAAACCGTCCCGCCGACACCTTTTAAGCCCTCCAGAACTTTGTCTGTTGTCATCTTGCGCACAAGCAAAAACAAAGCAGCCCCTCCAGGCGGCACAGCTTCCGCAACATCCTTCATAAAGTCATCATTAATCCCAAAGTCAGTGAGCGCGCCTGAAACCGCGCCAGAGGCTGCGCCCAAGGCTGCGCCTGCGAGCGGCATCATAAAAACCATCCCAATCAGCGCGCCCCAGAACGCGCCAGAAACACCGCCAATAGCCGCAGTATTAAAGAGTTGATTGAGTTTAATAGACCCGTCTTCTGTTTTGACAGCAACGACCGCATCGCCCAATTCAATTAAATATTCTTTCTGCATTGAAATCAGTTTTTGCCTGACTTGCTCAGCTTTTTCCTCGGAAGAAAAAGCGATCACGAGAAGATCATTCATTCAATTTTACTCCTAAAAATTACCCATCAACGATGGACGCCTGAGATTAATCTACAAATCTAAGCTAAAATCAAATTGGACAGGAAAATTT
>BJGJ01000099.1 GCA_014190435.1 Methylocystaceae bacterium
ATGTAGAATTCATTTGTATAATTGATCTAAGCTTGGCCAAACAAAGCCAACTGTCATTAAGCCCCTGATTTGCGTATTTTTAACGTGCATTTTTGTCTGCTTTTGAGGGGTTTTACGCGCGATAACGCCGATTCCCGCGCCTTCCCGCATTCCCGCGCCCCCAGCGTCGACTTTTTAGAATTTTTGTAGTAACAGTAATTGATGCAGGTCGAATTTGATCCCGAGAAGCGAATCCTGACGCTTGCCGAGAGGGGCCTCGACATGGCTCGCGCCGGAGAGATTTTTCTCGAAGATCACCTCACAATCCTTGATACGCGCAAGGATTATGGCGAAGAGTGCTTCATCTCTGTTTTGTTCTTGGATAACCGAATGGTCTTCCTCGCTTAAAAGTTTTTGTTTGGACCCGTCGAGGAGATAAGATCAGAATTATCGTCAAGAGAAAAGCAAATGAGCGAGAACAGCAAAAATACATCAAACAATTTTGAAGATGAAGACGACATCATTCCTGACATGAGCGATCCCTACTGGGTCTCGCGCTTTGAGAAGGCGACACTCACGCGCGGCCGCCCAAAACTCGAGACGCCCAAAGTCTCGACAACAATCCGCTTTGACGCCGATATACTCGCGCGTTTTCGAGCGGGCGGCGCCGGCTGGCAGTCGCGCATAAATGACGCGCTTAGGCAGTGGCTCAGTGAACATGTAAGCGATACGTAAAGCTCAAAGCATTTTTTGCTTTTTTTAACGCTTCTCAATTAGCCTCTTCGCTTAACTTATAATTCCTGGTTCACAACTCTTGCCGCCCAACTCTTTGGTCGCACCTCTTGGGACCCTCGCGCCTTGATCCCGCTTCCTCTTTCTGTAATTACATAATTCATGAAAATTCTTTTCTCTCCATGCGTCGCTGCGCGCGCGCGCCTTCTCGCCTCCCTCATCCTTGCCCTAATGCTAGCCCCCGCGCAGGCTGAGACTGTTGATCCAACGAGCGCCAAGTCGATCCCCAAGCCCATTCTCATGCTCATGCTCTACTGCCACTCGGCGCTCGACACGCTCGCGGGCGAAGTCGCCAAAGATCCAAAGCCAAGCGCGGCGGACGTCAGTGAGAAGAAGTGGCAGGCGATCAAAATAATCTTTGATCAATATAAAATAGAATTGGGTGCGCCGAGCCTTGAGGGAAAAAAATTAAATCAGGTCTATCATAAGTCAGTGTCTGACGGAGCCATTAATGAGGGTGAGGCACAATTTCTCGACTTAACGGCGCGCAAAGACGCACTGCTCTGGTACGCCTTCGCAAAAGAAAAATGTAAAAAACAAATCTTCTCCTCCCTCACGGAGGAGGAAGACGAGTGCTTAAATAAACTCAATTCTGAAATGCATAAATGTTTTATTGGTTTTAATGAGCGGGTCGAGCATTTTTTAAAAGAGTAAAAAAGAGTTTTTTTAAAAAAATGACCAAAGATTACTGAAATTTTATCCTCTCACAGACGCGAGAAAAATTTTTTCTCATTAAAAGTCGCAGTGACGCGTCAAATGTCACATTTGTCAAAAAGCCTGGATCGCCGCCCTCTCTTGATCTCTCCTCCAACTTGATAATTCCTTTAAGCCAAAACAGAGCTAACCTTCGTCATCCAGAAATACCCTTGAGTTTGAGCGACGATTTATGTATATACTTTGTAGCTACTTAACTTAGCTCTTTCGAGGCGCAAAGGATACCGCCCCATGCAGGGAACCATATCAAAATGGGGCAATAGCCTGGCTATTCGGCTGCCGCGCTGGGCGACGGAAGAAGCGCAGCTGAAAGAAGGCTCCTCAGTAGAAATTGACGTAACGAATGGCGTCATCACGCTCTCTCATACACGCGTTCACTATAGCCTCGCGGACTTACTCGAGGGAGAAGAGCCCCAAGCCTATGATTGGGGCGCGCCTATGGGTGAAGAAGCTTGGTGAAGCATCTTGCCTCAGCGCCAGAGCGCGGCGATCTCGTTTGGTTAGATTTCATGCCGCAGTCAGGACGAGAAATCGATAAAAGGCGTCCCGCACTCATTCTCTCTCCCAAGGCCTTTAACAGCGCCACCGGCTTTGTCGCCGCTTGCCCAATCACAAGTAAAGGGCGCGGGAGCAAATTTGAGGTTGCGTTAGACGACATCTCACCTATTTCAGGCGTCATTCTCTCGCATCAATTTAAAACTTTGGATTGGCGATCGCGAGAAATCCAATTTGCAGGGAAGGTCTCAAAAGAAGTCTTAAACGAAGTGACAGCTCGCATCGCCGCCATAGTGTGCTTCGAGTAAATAAAAGAAATCAGAATACTTTTTTTATAAAAAAATCACGCTTTATTGCTCAATGATATTGCCCTGGCGCTCTCAGAGAAGCCTCTAAGAGCGCGTCTTTTATTTTCTTTATCCCTCAGCTCAACAGGCGCAAAAAGTCAATTTTAAGAAAACGCGCACGTTTTTAATTCAAGGAGATCAGAGCAGGAGAAAAATAAGCTTCAGTCTTAACATTGCTTACGTATTTTATCACTGAGGCGTTTATTTATGCGCAATTGGTCCCGGGCGCATAAAAAGTTTTTAATGAGGCTAAGCGTTAAAATGCTTACCTAACAAGCCCCATCATTCTCGGCAGATCATTTTAGCGCGCCAAACGATTGCTTGCTGGAGTGTTTTAAATACATCCAGCGTCTCAATCGAGGCCCTTGCAAACTTCTCATTATGTTGGAAACAAACTCAAAGGGTCGATAACGCTTTTCACTCACACTCTATGACGCAACTTATCTCGAACATGCACAACGCAAAAGCGTAGCGTCAATTATATTGGAACGAGAATTGCACAATACTGGTAAAGCCCTTGATAAAAAAATTTTGCATATGGCGTAACATGTTTCATCATCAGTCCACCTTCCAATTAGGTTGACCCATATGACGTATGAATTATTGCCATGGAAAATCCTGATTGAGGCGTTTAATAATTTACGCCAATCGGGACGAAGACGTTTTTTAACGCTGTATTTTTTTACTGCGTTGGCGCCGAACTCGCGCCGCGCGCCGCGGCGCGCAAGCCCCCAAGCGGGGCGACCGTCGCCGGATTTGCTGAAGCGCACGCCGCAGGGCTGCGCGCGGGCGCGGGCGCCTTCGCCGCAGGCTTCTTCACACTTTCCTCTTTCTCAACTGCCGCCGCACTCGCTGATCCGGCCTTCTCCTGCTTGCTCTTTTCCTGCTGAGCCTTGGCCTGTATAACCTTGTCCTGCTTGAGCTTGTCCTGCTTGAGCTTGTCTTGCTTGAGCTTGTCTTGCTCAGGCTTACGCGTCGCTTTGCCCTCGCGTCGCGTTTGCGTCGTCTCTTCAACGATCCCCTCAGGCGTCTCACTGTCGGCGGAGCGTTTCGCTTGACGCGCTTTTGTCCCGACTTTACTTCCTCGCGCCGCGCTTAACGCCGAAGGGCGGCGCGGCGGTGTGGGCGCCTTCACCAGCCGGCCCCGAACGCTTGCAGGAGCGAGCTCATCGGTTGCCTCTTCGCTCGTCGCGTTGTTTCCCAAAGCCGCAAGACTTAACGCCCGGTCGGGGGCGACGGGGGCGTCATTTGTGCTCAAACGCGCCGTCAAAAAAGTCGGACGATTGGGCGGCAGGGGCGCCTTAACGCGCAGTCCCCGCATTGGTTGTGAGGTCGGCTCGCCGCCCTCGCTGTCGCCTGGCGCAGACAAGGTTGTTTCGCCGCGCGGCAAGTCGGCCTCAGCGCGTGCAATCTCTTTATTTTCTGGCGCGGCTGCGCCCTCATCCGTGACCTCAGCCTCAGGCGGCGCGCCGCGTCCCTTGCGCGCCACAAGTCCCCACTGCTTGCGCGCTGGGGGCGGGGGAGCCGCAACTTCGCTGTCTTCCTCCTCGCCGCCGCCGCCAAAGAGACGCGCAAAGAAATTGCCAATGCCAAAGCGTGGCGCCGTCACAAAGGCGCCGTCTCCGCGCGCCTCAATTTCTGCACGCGCCTCCTCATAACGCGCCAAGGGCTGTCCATTTGAGGGAATGTGCACGGTCTTGCCGTCAGGAAAGAGCGACGCAAGCTGATCGTAACTCATACGCGGCCAGTGGCGCACATTGCCAACATCCAAATGCACGAAGGGCGTGCCGGCCGTTGGATAATAGCCCACGCCACCGCGCTGCATACGCATGCCCACTTCGCGTATATGCGCCATCGGCATGCCAGGCATTGTCGTATCCATCGCCTTGCCCAGCATGTGCTGGGAATATTTTGCAACGGCGCGTGAGCGTGAGCGTAGCATCGCATTGGTCTCGGGCGAGCGGTAGGCGGAGACAACATTAATTTCCTGATTGGCGGCACCGGCGCCGCGGTAGGCTTCCCACACAACGTCAAAGAGACGCGGATCCATATTGGTGGGTTCGTCTCGCCGCCAGTCGCGCAGGAACCAATTTAATTGTTTTAAGACGGCGCTGTCATATTCGCCATTAACAAGATAGGTCGCAGCAATCGATTCATTTGTGTGAGCGTGATGCAAATAAATCGTGCGCGTATCGCCATTGGCGATCGCTGTCTGCGTGCCGCTGGGCGTAAGTATTGTTAGCCCAAGCATCACAGCGCCAATAAAATATTGGAAAAAATTGCGCAGTGATCTCGAGGGAAGAAAAGGACCCAAATTAGATGTCACAAGGCGCTTCCCTCACGCAGCAGGTCGAGATCTTTTTTAAAAAAGCAGCTCTTCAAGGCGCGCTGCAAAAATTTTTGATCCATTTTTCCGCCTGCTTTTTTTTATTTTTTAAAACAGTTCAAAGTTTTTTATTTCTCAACTTTTCTCGCCAAAATGATTCCGCTTTATAGGGTTAAGAGTGGCCCCATATCATGGCGAAAACTTGCCAATTTGCTTTAAGCTCTCGCGTCTCTTTGACCGCGTGAGCGCAGCATTAAGCCTCACTTGCCCGCCAGGCTGAAGGCCTTATCGAGCAGGATTTTATCGGAGCCAGAAATCGCTGTTAAACGCGGCGAGAGACGCGGCGCTTGCTCGCTTGAAGACGCCTGAGCCGGAATTTCAGGAACAAGCGTGGGCTCGCTTGGCCGACGCGGTGGCAGAGGCGTCAGCGTCGCGCGCGCGTTAACAACATCCTCCAAGCGCGCCGTCGCATTGGAGGGTTCTGTCAGCGTTTCGCGATCAGCGACTGCAACGCGAATGG
>BJGJ01000100.1 GCA_014190435.1 Methylocystaceae bacterium
TAAGGTAAAAATTGAAAATGAAAAGCCCATTAAATATCTTCCCCTCCAGTGACAAAAATCCATATTATATTGTTACTCATCCTTATACTCGTACATCAGCTGGAATACGCTGCCTTCACCTACTATGTCATCATATCAATTTACATAACGTTCCTGCATATATTATATTAATTGGCGAAGAAAATAATCACAAAGAAAACACAACCGAACCTGACTATTTAACGCCTATTTTAACACAGCGTTCAGCTCGATACCACTTCGAAAAGGGCATGACTCCAATTACCGTCTATCCCGAAATTGTCGCCGGCAATCCATATGCTAGTCCTTGCACAGTTCGTTATATTTTAAATTTTCCTGGTTTACTTGGTGGCGACGAACAGTATAATGCAGAGGAATTATGCTTTAGTTATTCTAAAACACTTGCTGAAAAAACAAGCTATCCTGGAAATATACTCTTTATACCTACTATTGACACTCGTATTTTTCATGCTTCAGAAAATCATAATTCTCGATCTGGATCATGCTTTTATGCGTCTAAATATAAACGCGAGCATAATGGTAACCTCTATGAAGTCACAAATAATAGTATCGAAATAACATCTCTTCTGCCAAACTCTCAGTCACCAGCGGAAATTGCGGAGCTTTTTCGTAAGAGTGAATTATTTTACACTTACGAAAACACTGCACTGGGAGTCGAAGCAACACTTTGTGGCTGCCCAACGGTTTTTCTTCCAAATGAACACCTTGAATCAATCATATCAAGTATAGAGCTTGGTTCCGATGGTTTTGCATGGGGTAACAGCGAAGAGGAAATTACTCGAGCAAAGGCAACCGTCCATAAAGCAACAGAAAATTACAGCAAAGCTGTTGCAGACTTTCAAACAAATCTTAAAAATTTTATTGATATTACTCAATCTCACGCTTCTGATAAAAAATATTCGCAAAAACAATACTTAGAACTTTGCAAGCATATACCAAGAAGCCAGGATAACTCCTGGTTACAGGGAGAGCTAGGTATCAAGGATCGCTATTACGCACCTCTGTTTAGTAAATTACCTAGTTATATAGAAAAAAAAATCGGAGCGCTATTATGTACTTTGGGTTTAGCGAATGATGGCGAGTTTCTATGGAACAGAGCAAACAGAAGATCTAAAAAAAACAAGTAATAAGCTTCGATCAGCAAATAATTACAATAAGAAACATCGCCGCGTCTTAATATTTTGAGGTGCCATACCGTTGTCTTTTATATTGAGTTTTGGATCATTGAATAGATAAAATACTCAATAAATATTTACCATAATCACTCTTAATATAGCGAGCAGCCGCTTCCCTTGCTGTATCTTCGTCAATCCAACCTGTACGGAAAGCGATTTCCTCAAGACAGGCAATACGCTGCCCCTGACGACGCTCGATGGCGCGAACATACTCGCTTGCCTCTAACAGCGACTGAGGCGTTCCCGTATCGAGCCAAGCAAAGCCACGGCCCAGCTGCACAACTCTAAGTTCTAAATTTTCGAGATAGATGCGATTAAGATCGGTAATTTCTAACTCGCCTCTCTGAGAAAGTTTTAGACTTGCGGCATATTTTGGCGCATGCTCGTCATAAAAATAAAGTCCCGTCACCGCCCAGTTGGATTTGGGTTTGACAGGCTTTTCTTCAATAGAAAGTGCACGGCCCTGTTCATCAAAATCGACGACACCATAACGCTCCGGATCACTCACGTGATAGGCGAACACTGTCGCCCCCGCCTGCTTTGGTTCCTTGAGTATTTCTGTGAGGCCGTGACCGTAGAAAATATTATCGCCCAGAACGAGAATGGATCGACGCCCCTCGACAAACTCCGCGCCGATAATATAGGCCTGCGCCAATCCTTCCGGCTTCGGCTGCTCTGCATAGGAGAGAGAGAGTCCCCACTGCGCCCCTGAACCAAGCAGTTTCTTAAAGTTAGGTAGATCATCTGGAGTTGAGATAATCAGTATTTCTCTGACACCAGCGAGCATGAGCGTGCTCAAAGGATAGTAGATCATGGGCTTGTCGTAGACCGGCAGCAACTGCTTTGACGTCACAAAGGTCATGGGATGAAGACGCGTGCCGCTGCCACCTGCTAAAATAATGCCACGCATTTTAAATCCTATGCATTCTCTTTGATAAGTTGTTCGACACACTGGATCAGCGATGATCGCCAGTGCGGTAGGGTAACGCCGTAAACATTTTTAAGCTTCGCATTATCAAGCCTGGAATTTTCTGGGCGTTTGGCGGGCGTCGGATAGTCCTGAGTTTTGATACGACGAACCTTAACGGCCTTTCTACCCTGAGCTTCTAATGTGTCAAAAATTACTTGTGCCATATCTGCCCAGCTCGCCTCCCCCTGCCCGCTCATATGGAAGGTTCCATAAAGAATTTCAGAGGGATTCTGAGCCAGTCTCTTGGTGATCTTTATTAGGGCGTCAGCAATATCAAGCGCACTCGTTGGATTGCCAAGTTGATCCGAGACGACGCTAACCTCATCTCTGTCTGCGCCAAGACGAAGCATCGTCTTCACAAAATTAGCGCCATAGGCGCTGTAGACCCAAGCTGTTCTTAAAATAACATGTCGGCCATACGTCGCCCGTATTTGTTGTTCTCCAGCCAATTTCGAGCAGCCGTAGACGCTTGTTGGATTGGTCTCATCCTCTTCTTGGTAGGGTCGATCTAAGCTGCCACAAAACACATAATCGGTTGAGAGATGAAGCAAGGGCACACCTAGCTCAGCCGCGGCTTGAGCGACATTCCCAGCGCCATCGCCATTGACCCGCATGGCGAGCTCAGACTCATTCTCGGCTCTATCAACCTGTGTATAAGCGGCGGCATTGATAATGGCGGCACATCGGGCATGCCTTAAAGAAGCGAGCACAGCGTCGCGTCTCGAGAGCTCTAATTGCGGACGTCCAAGGGCAATAATCTCAATGTCTCGAGGGGCTCGCGCGATGATGGCGCTAACCACCTGCCCAGTAAGCCCCGTAACAGCAAGACGCAGGCCGCTATCACTCACGGAAAGAGACTCACTACTTGGGAGAGTGGCGGCAAACTCTGGTCTTTCTGTGAGAGAATGACTTGCGACTTCATAATTTGCCAATCAATATTAAGCTCTGGATCATTCCAAGCAACGCCAAGGTCATGCGCTGGAGAATAGAAGTTAGTCACCTTATAAAGTACCTCCGTATCTGGCTCTAAGGTTACGAATCCATGGGCAAAGCCAATGGGGATAAGAAGCTGCTTCCAGTTTTCATAAGAGAGTTCAACAGCCACATATTTTTTAAAGGTTGGTGAAGAGCGCCTCAAATCAACCACTACATCAAGAATGCGACCGCGCAATACGCGAACAAGCTTATCTTGTCCAAAGGGAACGCTTTGAAAGTGCAAGCCCCTTAGTGTTCCAACGTCTCGCGAGAAAGAGTGATTGTCCTGAACAAAATTGTAGCATAGGCCCTCCTTCTGCCAGGTTAACGCATTGTGCGTTTCACAAAAGAAACCGCGATCATCACCAAACTTTTTCGGTGTTATGAGCTTTAAGCCCTCAATCTCTAAATCTTCAAACAATAAAACGGCTCCAAAAATCTATTTTCATTCAACCTCAATCAGCAATCACACCGAGTCGCTCGCCACGATAAGAGCCAGAACGCACTGCCTGCCACCAGACTTTATTATCCAAATACCACTTTACTGTCTTTCTCAGACCCGTTTCAAAGCGCTCTGCCGGCCTCCAACCAAGTTCTCTCTGGATTTTGCTGCTATCTATAGCATAGCGCAAATCATGCCCAGGTCGGTCCATTACGTAGTTGATCAAATCGCGATAGCCCCCGCTGCGAGGCATAAACTCATTCATCAAGTCGCAAATGGCACCAACAACATCAATATTACGCCACTCATTATTGCTGCCAACATTATAGGATTCACCGACAGTCCCTTCGCGCGCAACCAGCAACAAGGCCACCGCGTGATCCTCAACATAAAGCCAGTCGCGGATATTCTCGCCCTTGCCGTAAACAGGTAGCGGCTTGCCTTCTATCGCATTAATAATCATGAGTGGAATAAGTTTTTCGGGAAAATGATAGGGCCCATAATTATTCGAGCAATTGGTTACAATCACTGGCAGCCCATAAGTGTGACCCCAGGCGCGAACAAGATGATCGGACCCAGCTTTAGAGGCTGAGTAGGGAGATGTTGGGGCATAGGGCGTATTCTCATGGAAAAAACCTTCGTCCCCCAAAGACCCAAAAACTTCATCTGTCGAAATATGCATAAATTTAAAATTCTTGGCCCGCTCAGGAGAAAGCTTACGCCAATAACTCAAGGCCACATCCAGCATCGTGAATACGCCAACAAGATTAGTCCCGATAAAAGCCGCAGGTCCATCAATCGAGCGATCAACATGGCTCTCCGCCGCCAGATGCATAACCACATCGGGGGCAAAATCAGTCACCGCCTTCTCAACAGCTTTACGGTCGCATATGTCACCCTGAATAAAGGAAAATCGCTCACTCTGCACAACCGGTTGCAGGGACGCAAGGTTACCCGCATAAGTTAGCTTATCAAAAACAAGTAACTCATTCTGCGTCTCATTAATCAATCGACGGGATACAGCTGAGCCAATAAAACCCGCGCCGCCTGTAACAAGGATTCTCATATCAATCATCTTTTCATAAAACTGAATTATCAGTATAATTTAGGAATTCGTTTAGATTTTTTCTTCTGTCATCCATTCAAACCAGACTGTAGAACTACTCTTCTACTGGCGCAATGAGAAGATTATTAAGTAATTCCTCACGCGGAAGAAATGGCGATAGATCTTCCAGTGGAGGCGACGTTATTCTGCCATCTGGATGTTGCTTGGCAGCAAGTTTAGGGGCAAAGGGCTGATCTGGATCAAGCAACACTTCGCAAATGACTGGCACATCAGTGAGCATCACTGCCTCGATCGTCACGGACATATCATGATGACTAGCGCAGCTCATATACTCAATCCCAAAGCCTCTGGCGAGCTTTTCAAAACTAGGAAAGGAGACGCCGCTTTTGGGCCCTGCCCCAACTTCAACGCCATTGAAGAAATTTCGATGCGTCTGAAAAATTGA
>BJGJ01000101.1 GCA_014190435.1 Methylocystaceae bacterium
TTGGTTTAGATAAGCTGGGATCTTCGCCGGTTCTAAGGTATACATTGTGGAAATTTTGCGAACTGTCTATTTGAGATGGGCGACAAATATTTAGACTCGATTAAAGATGAACCGCAGGAGAGATCGCCTCAGGGCGATGTCCTCCCTAACAATAAGTGAGTGGCAGCGAATGAAACTTAAGAAATTAGCTTATCTGAGCGCTAGCGCGTTTTTAACTCTTGGCGCTCTTGGCGCAACTGCTATCGCGGAGACCAAATGGGCTCCGCCTGCCGAGATAGCAGGAAAGGCGAAGGAAGAGGCTGCAGCCGCCGGAGCTCCTGTCGCAAAAGCGGATGTTGAAAAGACCTGCGCAGCAGAGGCGGACGCTAAAGCCTTAAAGGGCCGTGCGCGCAAACACTTTGTTGCAGATTGTAATAAGCGTTAAGCGCCATAAATTCCAGATAAAAAAGAGCGGACTCCGATCCCGCTCTTTTACTTTCTCTAAACTTCTTACGAGTCAGGCTTAGTATACTCTGTCGATGCAAAAATCGACGACTTCCAGAAGTGCGTTCTTCCACGGCGAAGTGGGGAATATTTCCATAGCGTCGCGTGCAATAGCGCCATAATGGGCGGCGCGTTCGATTGTATCATCTAATGCTTTGTGCTTTTTCATCAGACCGCATGCAGTTTCAATATCGGCTTCAGAAATATCGCCTTTTTCGAGTGTTCGTCGCCAAAATTCGCGTTCTTTTTCATTCCCGCGACGAAAGGCAAGCACAACTGGCAGGGTAATTTTACCTTCGCGGAAGTCGTCGCCAACGTTTTTGCCAAGTTTTGCTGAGGAGCCGCCGTAATCCAGCGCGTCATCTATAAGCTGAAAGGCAATGCCAAGATTCATACCATAGCTTCGCGCGGCAGCTTCATCGGCTTTGGGTTTACCGGCAAGCATCACGCCGACTTCGGCTGCTGCGGCGAATAGTTCGGCCGTTTTGCGCCGAATGACACCCATATAGGCATCTTCAGTAGTGGTGGTGTCTTTTGCCGCATTCAGTTGAAGAATTTCACCCTCGGCGATCACGGCTGCGGCTTGAGACACCACTGTCAGTGGCGCAATGGCACCTGGCTCAACCATCATTTTGAAGGCATGTCCGAGTAAAAAATCGCCAACAAGAACACAAGTTTGGTTGCCCCAAAGCATGCGTGCAGCAATTTTACCTCGTCGCATATTTGACTCGTCAACGACATCATCATGCAAAAGCGTTGCTGAATGCATGAATTCGATGCCGGCAGCGAATTTAAGATGGCCATCACCTTTATAGCCACACATACCCGCGGTGGCGAGGACGAGCATCGGCCTTAACCTTTTGCCGCCGGCTGAAATGAGATGGTTTGCGACTTCAGGTATAGTGGTGACGTCAGAGCCTGTGCGCTGAATGATTAATTGATTAGTTCGCTCAAGATCGGGGCGGATCAGTTCAACAAGACTGTCGAGGCCTGCGTCTTTTTTTTCTTCCAGTGGAATAACGATGCCCACAGACCCCCCTACGGCCTTTCTATATTAATTTTGGTGAACTTACGTGCTCCAATGAATGGCGGCAAGTCGTCTCGCTCTGGCGTTCAAGACCGGAATGGGTTTTTTATGAAAATGGCCCTCCATTTCACACCTGTTGTGGTCAAAATTCTAAAGTAAGATCATCGGATTTGAGAGGATTATGAACGAAAATACCACTCTGGACGCTTTTTTGAGCGGCCGTTTGAAGCTGCGCCAGGCCCGTAAGGGCCATCGCTCTGGTATAGACGCCATATTGCTTGCGAGCGTGACGCCGCCGGGTGTCGAAGGCTTGATTCTGGACGTGGGGGCTGGATCTGGCGCTGTTGGTCTTGCTGCGGCTGTCCACGCGCCTGTTGCAAGGGTCGGGCTGATAGAGCTTGATCCACTCGCTTGCGCCCTGTCGCGGGAGAATATCGCTTTCAATCAACTAGACGCACGGGCGCGTGTTTTTGAACTGGATCTAACATCTGGCCCGGATCGACGGAAATTAGGATTAATGGACGAATCTGCAGAATTAATACTAACCAATCCGCCATTTTATGAGCGGGGTCAGGTGCGTATCACACCAGATAGCGCTAAGGCTCACGCCCACATCGCGAGCATGCCAATTTCAGAATGGACGCGTCATTGCCTGGCTTTACTCGCGCCAGGCGGTTTTTTTTCCATGATTCACCGCGCAGAAGCCCTAGGAGAATGTTTGGCGGCTGTCTCAGGACGACTAGGGGCTGTTCGCATCCTTCCAGTGTTTAGTCGGCCCTCAGAACCAGCAATCCGAATAATCCTTGGAGGCGTAAAAGGATCAAAGGCCCCAATGTCATTGAGGCCAGCGCTTGCTCTACAAGATGCTAACGGAGCTGTTAGTGACATCGCTCGAAAATTGGGTGGCGGAGCCCTGCTACAAGATCTTATCGGGCCATTTTTTTAACTACTCACAAAGATCTTATACTGAAATTATTACACTGATGAGCAACGCTTAATTTGACATTTCGTAAAAGACTGAGTGCATGTGACTGCGGGTGTTTTATAATTTTTCTTTTATTTAATCCGGGCGGTTTTAATGGATAGTTCCATATCACTTGTTTTGATCAACGGGATACGCGTTAAGTTGGGTTGACCGGTTACAAGCGCACTCATAAATTGCGTTCTTTAATAGGGGTTTCTGATGTCAGTGGATGTGACCACTTATCTATCACCGACAAAATCGTTTCAAGGGCTAATCCTGACGTTGCAAAACTATTGGGCGGCTCAAGGATGCGTTATTTTGCAGCCTTATGACATGGAAATGGGCGCGGGTACTTTCCACCCGGCTACTACGCTGCGGGCTCTTGGTCCGAAAAATTGGCGCGCTGCTTATGCTCAGCCATGCCGTAGGCCAAAAGACGGGCGTTATGGCGAAAATCCCAATCGAGTGCAGCATTATTATCAGTTTCAAGTTATCCTGAAGCCTTCGCCGAGAAATTTGCAGGATCTGTATCTAGCTTCTCTTGCCGCGATTGGTTTGGATGCAAAACTTCACGATATTCGTTTTGTAGAGGATGATTGGGAGAGCCCTACGCTGGGGGCTTGGGGGCTAGGTTGGGAATGCTGGTGTGATGGGATGGAAGTTTCTCAGTTTACTTATTTTCAGCAAGTCGCCGGATTTGAATGTTCCCCTGTCTCTGGTGAATTAACGTACGGATTAGAGCGTCTAGCTTGTTATCTTCAAGGTGTTGATAGCATTATGGAACTAAATTTTAATGGCCGTGATGGAGACGAAAAAATAACTTATGGGGATGTTTTTTTGCAGGCTGAGCAGGAATATTCTCGACATAATTTTGAAGCGGCTGATACCACAAAATTATTTGAAGACTTCAAGGATGCTGAGAAAGAGTGTGTGCGTTTATTAAAATTTGGATCAGGGTCCGGGGATGCAAAACACCTTATGGCGTTGCCGGCTTATGATCAGTGCATCAAGGCCAGCCACGCATTTAATTTGTTAGATGCTCGGGGCGTGATCTCAGTTACTGAGCGGCAAAGTTATATTTTGCGCGTCCGAGAGCTCGCAAAAGCCTGTGGGGCCGCATGGCTTAAGACAGCCGGTGGCGGTGCGAACGCATAGTGTATTTTTGTTGAAGCCTGCGTTTTTTTTGATCTATTTTGCTTTTACCCGCCGAGCATTGCCTCAGTCTAGTGCTCCTGTTCGTTTAGGATCAGACTTGTGCGCTCGCGCACATCCTTTTCGTGATCTCCGCGTGATAGTTCGACTCGTCTATTGCTATTGAAACCATAGGTCTTGCGAGTGTTGTGGGGGGCTAGTCTTTAAAGACAAAAGCCTTGACCTTCTTGACAGAGTTCTTTTTATGTTCTAGTTTAGTTCTGTATTTGATCCGGAGCGATAAAGAATGTCTCTCGCCTACTCTCAGTCTTCGACTTTTGGCGTCCGGCTCCATGTTGATAAACATTATCGCAACCAGAGAGATAAGGGTGGCGAGTTATCATCCCTTGCCCGCACTCAAAGTTTGCGGGATCGTTTCTTTTCTTGGCGAGGTCTATCCGGTCAAAGCTACGTTTGTTCCATTTTTAAAAGCGGCGAAGACGCGTTTGTGGCCGACATCACGCTTGGCGTGGCAATTGGGGTCGTCCGCAGTCACGTCGACGTCCGTGCGCTATATGTAACTCAGTTAGGGCAGTATGATAACTGCGCGCAATTACGCGAAATTGGACGTGAGCTGGGTGTTAATGAGTGGCATGTCCATTTTAGTAGCTCAGATGGCGTTTTCGAAGATTTGAC
Organism: Methylocystaceae bacterium; assembly: GCA_014190435.1. Lineage (GTDB taxonomy): Bacteria > Pseudomonadota > Alphaproteobacteria > Rhizobiales > Beijerinckiaceae > Methylocystis. Next base: position 4,302 of record BJGJ01000101.1, read on the forward strand.
GGGCTCTTTACTGAGTTAATCAAAGTGAAATTTGTAGCGTTGAGTTGTGATTTTTGTAACGAGCGTTTCGGCCGGGGTTATCCCCGGCCTATTTTTTTTGCATGTTCAAGCTGGGAGTATTTGTGGATGCGTTCCAGTCAAGATGGCGAATAACTTCGGCAAGCTGGGCGTCGTAAATATTAAGACGCTGTAGATGTTCGTAAGTGTTGCGCACATAAGTAGAATTATCGCCATTAACCCCTAAGCCTTTCACAATGAGCTGCGTCATCTTTTCAATTGAAAGAGGCCCGGCATATTGGTTGTGGCGACGGTCAACAACGTAAGCGATGGCGCGCTTGCGTGAACCGTCTTTTAAACGCAACGTAACAAATTTTTCGAGATAGACAGATGTAACCAACTCTCTTTCTCTCAGGTAAGCAATTGTCTCCTCGCGTTTTGAGGACGCAATCCGAAACACCACGCCTTGGCAAGAGCCACCATGATCCAAACCTAATACCAAACCAGGACTTTGCGGTGTTCCGCGATGAACATGAGAATAGATGCAGAGCGCACGATGGTAGCCATGAACCCAGGCAAGAGCGCAGTCAACGAAGTCAAATCCCGGTCTCCACATGAGGGAGCCGTAGCCAAAAATCCATAATTCATTTGTGTCTTCATCAACCAAATGCATCGCTCATTAATTT
>BJGJ01000102.1 GCA_014190435.1 Methylocystaceae bacterium
GGTTGACTGAGGTGCGTATAGTTCATGGTGCTTCTTCGACTGGTGGGTCAAGGGAACTGAGACATTACGCATTCTCAGTCACCTCAACAAATTGACCAAAGTCGCACTTCGAAAGTGAATCCAGGTTTTAATTGATTAAAGCTACTCTTGGAAAATCATCACATGCAACCATCTCTCAGACTACAATGCGTTCAGACCCCTGTCATCCCACTGATAGCTGAATTGATTAGAGAGAACCCAGAGACAATTTCATTTGGTCAAGGCGTTGTTGGCTATCCACCCCCAGATACTATCACGCCAGAAATCAATCGTTTTTATCTAGATCCAGAAAATAATAAATATCAATCACTATTTGGAATAGATCCATTAAAAGAGCTGATAATAGAAAAACTAAAAAAAGAAAATAACATAACGGTAAATAGTGAAAATAGAAATTGTTTAATGATAACTGCTGGAGGCAATCAGGCCTTTTTAAATGTGGCACTTTCTATTCTCGATCCAGACGATGAAGTTATTTTGCCAATCCCTTATTATTTTAATCATGAAATGGCGATCGTAATGGCTAATGCTACGCCAGTTTTGGTCTCTACAGACAATAACTACCAATTAGATATCGATATAATAAAAAAAGCTATCACACCAAAAACCAGGGCAATTGTTACAGTATCGCCAAATAATCCCTCTGGCGCAGTCTATCCCCAAAGCTTACTCACAGAAATAAACCAACTTTGTTCAAAATATGGAATCTATCATATTAATGATGAAGCATATGAATATTTTATATTTGATAATAACAAGCATTTTTCACCCGGCTCTTGTTACAACGCCTCCGAGCATACAATTTCTTTATACTCCATGTCTAAATCTTATGGTTTTGCCAGTTGGCGTATTGGATGGATGACCTTTCCGAAAAGTCTTGAACCGGCGCTAAAGAAAATCCAAGATACCGTGATCATATGTCCACCCGTCATCAGTCAGTATGCTGCGCTAGGGGCCCTGAGAACAGGCCCCGCATTTATCATCGAAAAAATAGTTGCCCTTAATGAAATACGCACGCTAATAAGATCCCGTCTAACAGAGCTTGAAGAAGAACAGCTAGCAAACATATCACCCTCCTCTGGAGCCTTATATTATCTAATTCGACCAAAATCGAATTTAACGTCTATAGATTACGCCTCCCACTTAATTCGTAAACACAAGATTGCTGCTATTCCAGGCGAGGCTTTTGGTCTGAAGAAAGAATGTCAATTGAGACTTTCTTTTGGCTCCTTAACTACACAAACTGCCTCGGAGGGTATTGATCGATTTATTCATGGCGTCAAAGAAATATTTAATGGCCAAAAAAACTTGTTTAAAATATAAATTTAATACCATCCTATTTTTACATAGAAAGATAAGATAAGAAGATAAAACTAAAGAATTAAAAGATTTTTCCAAATTTTTAGAGGATTATATGATTAATTTTTGGGTTAAAACGCCCCTCTATTTACGCATCATTGGTGCAGTTCTAATTGGTCTTCTTTTTGGCCTGATATTAGGAAAAGACGCCGCTCTCCTTTCCATACCGGCAAAGCTTATATTGCGCCTATTAACGACGATCGCACCGCCACTCATCTTACTGGCTATTGTTCAAGCACTTGTTCACGCGCAGCTAAGAGAGGGTCAAACAGCACGTCTTGCTAAAGCACTAATCATTAATACCCTTGCTGCTATATGCATTGGCTTATTCGTGGTAAATTTTATAAAGCCTGGCTCCTGGTCGCATTTTACAAGAAATTCTCAGGAAAAAATAACGTCGATTTTTCAGGGCCCACTCACTCAATTTCTTGATAATGTTCCAAAAAGTATTTTAGGACCCTTCACTGACGATGGAAAGGTAATTGGCGTTATTATTGTCGCATTGGCATTTGGAGTAGCCCTTCGTCGACTCAAGGATTATCCGATTTCGACTATACAAGATCTTCTTCATATTGGATTGTCTTCCTTAACAACAATATTAAATTGGATCGTAAATTTAGTTCCTTTTGCAGTATTTGGAATTGTTGCAAGCACAATTGGCGTTAAAGGATTTAGTGACTTTATCGCGCTTGGGTGGTTCGTCTTTTCAGTTATTTTCGCTTTATTACTGCAAGCTTGTTATTATCTGACGCTTATCAGAGTTAAATCCTGGGTGCCGCCCTTTAAAATATTATCAGGCGCAAGAGACGCTCTTGTTATGGCATTTTCGACGAGTAGCTCAACAGCAACGATGCCAATAACCTACGCCTGCTTACGAAATAATATTAAACTTCGAGAAGAATCTGCAAGTTTAGGCGCTTTGGTTGGATCAAACTTTAATAATGACGGCACTGCACTTTATGAAGCTATGTCCGCACTCTTCATTGCGCAGCTTTTAAACTTAAACTTGACCTTATTTCAGCAACTAACCGTGGCGATTACTTCTATTGCTGCCTCTGTTGGCGCCGCTGGAATTCCCGAAGCTGGCCTCGTAACTATGACCATGGTCTTTGGCGCCGTTGGTCTGCCAACTGAATATATCGCGATCCTACTTACAGTAGATTGGCTATTAGATCGCTGCAGGACAACCATTAACGTGATGGGTGATATTACAGTAAGCTGTCTCCTTGACGGAGAAACAGCGGAATAATTCTAGTAAAAGATTTTATGAGTTTAGTAAGGATTTTTTTCTATTAAAGAATGATCTAGATCATCAATTGATGCATCCATTTAATGATCAGAAAAATAATTTATTCTTGTAAACTTTTATCAGATGGTTTTTCTAACGTAGTCACAACATCCGACATTAGTCGGCGCATACTATGCATTTGGTCAATAAGATGCAGAATAATACTTAAACCTGGATTATTGACACCCATATTATTCTGTAAATCTAGGATCAGATGCGCTCTCGCAACATCGATTTCAGAGAATATAAAATCATTTTCAACTTGATATGGCGACAAGAATTCATCTTTCAGCCATTCATCTAGAGTACTATCATCAATTCGTATAAGGAGAAGAAAGTCTTGTCGCTTTATCATAAGCGCATATCCTTACGTGGATCATACGACGTTTGGGGATGCCAATTTTCAAGAAAAGCTTCGAGAGCAGGCTCTACCTCTTTTGGCGTCATAACTTGAATCTTTACAAATGCATCGCCTTCAGCGCCTGGGGTCTGAACGCCCCTTCCCTTTAAGCGCAGCACATTGCCAGTAGTAGAATGCTTAGGTATCTTTAATAATACAGAACCTATGGGTGTCAGGGCTTTAATTTCAGCCCCAAGAATTGCTTCTTTTAGACTAATTGGCAAATCAATAAAAATATCTCTGCCTTGACGCGCAAAATGAGAGTGAGCCGCAATTGATATTTCAACCAATGCATCACCTGCAGGTCCATCATTGTTAGAAGGTGCACCCTTGCCTTTCAATCTTAACGTTTGTCCCTCGTCTATTCCTGCAGGAATGCTTACTTCTAATGTCCCACCATGAGGCAAAGTGATTTGTTTTTTCCCACCCAAAACCGCATCTAGGAAGCTAATCTCTAAGCGATAATTCAGATTATGTCCTTGCCGGGGTCCTGCCTGCCGGCCGTGCTTTCTAAGCAGCTCCTCAAAAAGATCGCTTCTATTTGAAAAGTCACTATATGCTGACTGACTTTGATAAGGGTTATTGCTACTCTCTGATGCATAATCACGATAATATTTGTGCTGCGCTCGCTCATTGCCTGCAGAGTCTATTTCACCTGCATCAAATTTTCGTCTCTTTTCAGGATCTGAGAGTAAATCATTAGCTGCAGAAATTTCCTTGAAATGTTCTTCTGCATGCTTATCGCCCGGATTAAGATCTGGATGAAATTTTTTTGCAAGTTTGAGATAGGCTTTTTTAATATCTGGTGGAGTAGCTGATGGCGACACGCCAAGGACCTGATAAGGATCTTTCATACCAACTCCATTTGGATACAAAACAGTCGTGACAGCTAAATAATGATTTGCACCATCTTGGGGCTACGATCCGCTCGAACATAGAATCTTATATAATAGATGGCTACTGTGGCATTGGCCAAGGATTTTCTGGTTTTTTTTCAATAAAATAAGCATTTTTTGGATCATAAAAACCGCTCTGGAGCGGTGGGACATCCTTGGGCAGCGGATGACATTTAAATTTAACTACTTCTCGACCGAGAGTATCCTTACTTTCTCTAGCCGTGATTTCTGCGTATTTTCTATAAGTTAAGCAGTGCTGCTGGGCTTGTTCTTCCCCAATAGCTCTGCCGCCCTCTGCTCCACCTTGAGATAATGAGCAAGAGGATAGACCAAAAATAGAAAACAGGCCCAGGGCAAGACATGGATAAGATTTCATCGTCATAATATCTGCTTCTTTGGCATCTACCTTAAACTTTGGCAAGCGCTAGACAAAAGCTGCGAACACACCGAAAGATCTTACTTAAAAATATTTAAGAAAATCATAATCTTATATTATATTTTATTATAGATTTATTATCCCCCTTTATAAGCCACTAATCTCTTTTGACCTCAAAATAATTAATTTTTTTAAAAACCTCGAAACAATAAAGCGATTTAGGTAATTCTCCAGTTTAATTACTGCCATTGAAATATATAAAGCAACATAAAATATTAATTTACCTTATGATAACATGGTCGAGAGCCAAAAAAGCGCTTAAATATTTCAGCCCTAAAAATTTGATTTTCTGGATTATTTTGTATTCAAATTATTAAAGAAAATTGGCTCCAATAAATTAAAGATGTATAAGTCGACTGAAAATTTGAGTGCATGTCATCTCTTCTTATTATGATATGAGCAATTCAAGCCATGATAGAAATCGCTCCGAAACCGATAATATTAACTGGGAAAATATCAAACCTAGGATCAAGCAATCATAGAAGCGCGATACAAAAAGTACAA
>BJGJ01000103.1 GCA_014190435.1 Methylocystaceae bacterium
AAATTTAAAAAATTTCTGATATTAAATATCATCACTCCAGTCATTTATATTTATTTCTGCTAGACAATCCAACGAAAATGTATTGGAGAATTGCATGTCAAAATCAACAATTACTTCCAATAACTTGTTTAAATTTACTTTTCTCGTTTCCTTTACTTGCCTGGCATCGTCATCACAGGGGGAAACGCTACCTTCTCATACCCCAGCTGATTGTCAGACATCAAATAAGCCTATTCCATGCTACCAGAAACCGAATTTCGTAGTGCCGCCAGAACAAGAATATATAGCAGGACCATTAAATCAGTCGAACATGAAGATTAATACTAAATCTGATGACAAGCATAATTTTTATGTATTACCCGCAACTCCAGCAACTACAACTTGGGGTTATTTCAACTCTAGCGCACCACCTGCCCTCACTATCAAGCCAGGGGATAGTGTTGCTATTGAAACATTACCGGGAGGAGGAGGTAATGTCGCGCCAGGCCTTACCATTGACCAGCTTGAATATATCAATGCAGCCGAAGAAGGGCGCGGACCGCATACAATGACAGGTCCAATTTACGTTGAAGGAGCAAGCCCCGCTTCTAAAAATTATCCAGGCGACATTATTGCTATACACATAAACAAAATAAGAATGCGCAGCTATGCGACCAATAATAGCGCAGATTTTGGCGGGCTTTTCTCTGAGTTCGGTCAAGGAGGCACCTACCAACCTCTTAAGATGGCTCCATTTACAAAACATTTCATTGATAGCTATTATTTAGATAATGAAAAAATGGAAATGGAATTTGAAAGACATCCCCATATTGTTGTTCCACTCAATCCTTTTCCCGGTACTTTAGGCGTCGCAAGAGCTATTGAAGATGAGAATAAAGATTATAGTGGATCTCTCCCTACACCACCTTTAAATGGAGCTGGCTGGTGCGTTAAAAAGGGTGATGATCGGTCTAAAATTGCGAAATGCAATACGAAGCAACCCGGTAATTTTGGCGGAAATCTTGATCTACCACTAATGACGGTTGGTTCAACGACATACCTGCCTGTCTATCAAAAAGGTGGCCTCATCTGGACAGGAGATTCTCATGCCGCACAGGGTAATGGTGAGATAGATCTAGATGCTCTAGAAACAGCATTTCCAGAAATGAACGTAACTATTGATATCATCCATAGATCTGAACACCCAGAATTCGGCGATCAGCCTATAGTAGAAACGAGAGATTCATGGGTTACTGTTGGATACGAAGTGAGTCTTAACCAGGCTTTGGATAGTTTAAAGGCTGAGACTATTCGATTTTTGATGGCTAAACGCCAAATTTCGCGCGGTGATGCCGAGCAACTAATGCTTAAATTTTGGGATTGCCCAATTTCAGAAGTTGTTGATGAAGTTCTTGGAACCTATTGTATTTTACCAAAGAATCCTAAAGCGCTTAAGTCTGCTGACATCCCTAGAAAAGACACTAGCACACACTGGGTATCTTATGCTTCAGATCCTGATGATCTGATGAAGGCGATGAAAAAGGCATCCTACGCATCTGTTGAACAAATGTCGCGTGTTCTATCTATTCCTTCTGCAAAAGCCTATAAACTTGCTACATTCGTTCAAGACTGTAGAATTGGCAGACCAACTACAACAGACAAGCCCATCTATGAAGTCTCGTGTAAAGTACCTAAAAAAATTCTAAGATCAAAATAAACTTAACGAAGGCCAAAATAAATTGATTTTTGGTAACTGCTAATCAGTTTTTAGACTGACATAATCTACGTATAATAAACAAGTTTGATGATTTATTATATAATGATTATTAGTTATTAGTAGATTGCAATAATTACTCTATTTTAGGCTTATAAAATGGAACCTCTTTTTCAAACGAATTTGATCGCTTTATCGATAGCGATGGTAATTGTCGCTTTAAAGCCCGCTTTTTTTAAATGGATTTATATTCCTGTTGTTGTACTTGAAGTATTACTAGGTGTTATTATTGGTCCTCAAGTTTTGGGTTTGGTGCACCCTCATCAGATCACGTTGTTCTTAGCTAAGTTTGGCGTAGTGATACTTTTCTTTATGGCTGGCTATGAAATCTCGCCAGATAAGATAAAAGGTCGTCCAATCATTAATGCTATCATTGGCTGGATTATTAGCGCCTTTCTGGCAGCAACTGCATCGTTTTGGTTGGTAGCCAACGGCTATGCAACAGCCTGGCTCCTCACGGGTTTAGCACTCACCACAACAGCCATAGGCGCCTTACTCCCAATTCTTAGAGACTCACACCAACTGGATCCGCCTTACGGCCCAATTGTGCTAGCTGCAGGTGGATGTGGAGAGGCATTGCCAATTATCGCAATGACAATCCTTACAACGCAAAATGACGTAAGATTTGAGGCGAGTATAATCTTCGTTTTTTTAATCTGCTCACTTACTTTGATTGTTATTTCCCGACGTATCAGACATGGCAAGCTAGCAAATATCGTAGAAAAAACGATTGAACATTCCTCACAATTCCCAGTCCGGCTTGCTTTTTGTATTTTAATGTTGCTCGTCGCTCTCACAGAGTATTTAGAAATTGATGCCATTCTTGGTGCATTTGTTGCGGGAGCGGTAATTCGTGGCGCATTCCAACGGGAGTATGATGCTGCAATTATCGCTCGCTTCGATGGCGTCGGGTCATCTTTGTTAGTACCCATTTTTTTTCTAATTTCAGGAACTCAGCTCGATGTTGCAGCTCTGGCTTCAAATGTTGAATCCCTTATTATGGCGCCTATCTACGCCATATTGATGCTTCTTGTTAGAGGTATTCCAGCACTTATACTTTATAGTAGAGATTTAACACTCCGTGAACGTTGCGGACTTGGATTGCACCTAGGAACGCAATTACCAATGGTCGTGGTCATTACACATATTGCTACACAGAGAGATTTAATATCAAACACACAAGCTGCGCAGTTGGTTTGCGGCGCACTTATTACTATGTTTATTTATCCAGCACTTTCACGGAAGATAATAAACAGCAGTATATGACTGAGATAAAGCCCACCACTGAACAAGTTTTCATCTGCCCCAAAATGGTAGTTAATTTGAATATTAGTTTAGATATGGCCGGTTGCCTAGCCGCAAGCGCCCGATGGGGGCTAGCTTCATACATTTTATGATCAAGCCACACAGGCTAGTGCCATAGATTTGCAGGCTATTCTGGATGCTTGATCTTATTGTCGATGACAAAGATTACAAACATCTTGTAAAAAAATAGGCCATAGCTGAGCTAGATGCAGCTAAGATTTTAATAATTGGTATTCATTGGTCAGAATGTGACTATAAATGCCCCTTGTATTCGCGCCATTGCATGGCATGAAGGTAGATTTAGGCGTCTTCAATAATTCGGCCGAGAAAAAGACTAGGATTTAAAATACCAAATAAAGGCTTTCAGGCGTCGATCGATTCTGTCGCGCTTCGAGGTTGAATCTAGGACATGCACCAATCATTGATTGGTGCATTAGATTTTTTTATCCATTCCCAGGTGGTATTTTTTAAATAATCTAATGATCAAATTGGTAATAACCCTCGTCACTTTAGATGATCATTCTAATGATTCATGCTCAGTTTTAAGGGCAAAAAAACAAATACTTAATTGTATACTTTCTAGTTTCTGGCTTGAGATTAAATTTTTTATGATCATAATGTAAATAAATATTTTCCAGCTAGCTGCGGAACCCAGGATGAAGCAATCTCGAAGAGAGTTCCTTAAGACAACGGCAACATCTGGCGCCGTGCTATTTTTATCGCAAATTGAGGCAGGCAGTTCAGAGCTAGATCCTGCTAAATCAAGTTCTGTAGATGGTTGGCAATTAAAACCAGGTAAAGCGCGATATCGCTTTGACGGACTCCCCAAGGTAACGGGCAAGAAAATTTATGCGCGAGATTTCCGTGCGAGAGATCTTCCAGGCTGGCCAACAGAAGAGCATTATGTTCATATTTTAAGGTCAACCTTTAGTGACCATATTTTTGATGGGATAGATCTCTCAGGATTACAGGAAGAATTACAGCCGTATCGAATTGTCACGGCGGAAGATCTGCAACGAGACGGAATCAAAATTGCTAAAGGCAATTATCCTGAGGGGATGTATTTAGTTCCTAAAGGCAAAGCGCCGGATCACCTTGGTCAACCGGTCGCCCTCCTGTTTTTTAAGAGCTTGAGATTAATGAAGGCTGCAAGAACGCAGCTTATGTTCGAATTAAATGCTGTTCGTAAGGGAGCGAGCGTAGCTCTGCCTAAGGATTATATCTACGAGCCTGAGACGAGCATTATCCATATTGTTAAGGAGGGTCCAGAGCCTTATGAGCAACGTGTAAAGTTTGCTCAAACAAAGGGTGGGCCAGTCAGTCCAGAAGAACCTGGAAAACGAAATGCTGAAGCAATGCGCGGCATTGAGTTGATTGAACAAAAATTAAAATCTAAAAATTGGAAAGTAATACAAGACACATATACGACACAACTAATTGATCCAATGTTTATGGAGCCAGAATCTGGTTTAGCTTGGCTTGAGCGCGATAAAAATTCTCTCCATCTTTTGATTGGCTCTCAATCCCCGCAAGAAGACGCGAATGCTGCGGCAGAATTGTTTGAAGGCTTAGCTGGCAATTTTAGCGTTCAATCTGTTAATTTCACCTCATGTTATCTCGGTGGTGGATTTGGCGGCCGGGATACCTCTATTTTCTGCGTCTATCTCAGCTTAGCTGCTGCATATGCTGAAGCGCCGGTAAGGATCCTTTATGATCGTTATGAGCAATTCCAAAGCGGGATAAAAAGGCATCCCGCTAAAATGGATATCACCCTTGCAGTTGATGCAAAAGGGCGTTTTCAAGCTTTAAAAACTAATGTTGTTTTGAACGG
>BJGJ01000104.1 GCA_014190435.1 Methylocystaceae bacterium
CGCGCCCGTAGCATAGCAGCCGACATTGGCCACGCGGTGCGCATTGGCGATCGCTTCTGGTTGATTGGCGCAGAGTTCTGGGAAGCCATAAATCCAGCCCGGAGCGGTGCGATGCGCGGTTGACGCATCAAGAATGCGTGGAGCTTTCGCGCCTAAAGCGTCACAAAGCGCAACAGTTTCTTTGGCGGCTTCATCGGGCAGGCATAGGATCGTTAAGTCAACTTGTGATAACACGTGCTGTTTTGCCGCGAGGTCTTTGCGCTGCGCCTGTGGGAGCGCAACAAGTTCCAGGTCTGTGCGCCCAACAAGCCGATCGCGGATGCCAAGACCTGTGGTGCCAGAATCGCCATCGATAAAGATCTTTGATTTCAACGAATGATTCCTGTTTATGCGAGAAATTTCTCAAGATTAATCTATTGGATCATTTTTTTTAATCAAATTTTGACGCTGAGGTCGCATTTATTGAAAATTTAACCCTGCTATTCATCATCAATAAATTTATGAGAGCTCAAACAAGATTTATCAGAGATCAAAAAAGTGTTTAAATCTCGGCGGTCTTTGAACTGTATTCTGTGAGAAAGGGCGGTGCGCGAAAATTAGGAAAATATCGGATTATGCTTTTAATCAATAAAGAGGCATTTGTATTAATTAGCCTAAGCTGGAGTCTCAATTACTTTAAATAGAGATAGTCCGCCAAATTTTTTGTCTTTAGCCAGCATCAATGTCCGCGTATCATTTTGGGGCGTGACGACTAAATATTCAACAGCTCGGAAATTATTTTCATTAATATAGGTTTGCAGACGATGGACCTTCGCGGATGAGAGCTCTCGACAAAATAGATCAATTGAGGCTGGCGGCGTCGTGCCCATAACAGCCTGCCACCAAAGTGTCGCCATTCGACTGATGGCGCCATTATCCGCTTTGATAAACTCTTTAACAGTTTCTCCCGTTGAGAGGTGATACTCTATTTTTATACTTGTTACTTTAAACGCGCCGCGTTTTATATGCGGTTGCGCTGTAACTTTTCGAACCGGTATAAATTTATCTTGCTGTTTAAATTTACGCCGCGGCCGTCCGAGAATTTCAATAGAATCTGCGTAGCTATTATGGGTAATTTTTCGCTCTTTAGCGAAGGCTTTGTCGCAAAATGAGCATGTCAGGGCTTTGATGGGGCTATAATGAAGACATGCAGGGCAGACTTTGGCAAGATATTGAGGCGTTTCCTGCGTATCATCTGCGCCCTTTGAGCCATGAATGATAATATCAGGATCGTCGACCCGGCCATGGCGTCTAACATTTTCGACAAAATCTAATATTTGACAGTTTTCTTTGCCCTCGCTTTTGCGCAAGCCGCGTCCGCAAATTTGCAAATAAAGAGCGGTGCTGAGCGTCGGGCGCAACATAGCGATAAGATCAACGCGGGGATTGTTAAAGCCTGTTGTCAGAACGCTGACATTGACAATGCATTTTATACCGCCTGCACGGAAATCTTTAATATATTTATCGCGATCCTTAGCGGGCGTTTTCTCAGTTATTGCCTGGGCAACAATACCTTTTTGGCGTAATTTTTCAGCAACGCTATTTGCATGAGCAACGCTAACGCAATAAATCAACCAAGAGCGCCGGTTAGCGCCTTGTTCTATGATTTCAGTTAATGCTGTATCTGTATTTTCAGAAGAATTTACGAGCCTATCTAAATCATCCGTTCGATACTCGCCCGCTCTTTTACGAACGCCAGTTATGTTGATTTGAAACTGGGTTCGTTTTGATACGAGGGGAGATAGCCATCCATCAGTAATGCCCCGATCAACGGAATAGTCATAAATAATCTCCTCAAATAAGCGTTCTTCGCCAATATGCAGCCAGCCGCCATCTAATCTGAAGGGTGTCGCGGTCAGGCCGATAACTTTAAGCGTTTTTTTTCGTTGAGAAAGTAGGGTAATTAATTTTCGATAATTACCATTGTCTTTATGCGGAATGCGATGAGCTTCGTCGACAACGATATAATCAAATTGGCCGATTTCTTCGCAATGATTCCAGACAGATTGGATGCTGCCGAAGATAATTTGCGCATCTGTTGAGCGTTTTTTTAACCCAGCGCAATTAACGCCTGCTGGGGCGTCGGGCCACAAATTGATCATCTCATTATAATCTTGCTCCACAAGTTCTTTAACATGCGTCAAGACAAGCACGCGCGCCTTTGTGTCTTTTGCTAGAGCTTGTTGAATAAGAAGCGCAATGACAATAGATTTGCCAGAACCGGTGGCCATTACTAAGAGCATGGGCGCATTGGATGTCAGCCAATGGTTGAATGCCGCGTCAACGGCTTCTTCTTGGTAGTCTCTTGGGACGACGGTAAGATGTGTTATTTTTTTTCTATTCATTATGAAAATTTTTTTCTCAATTGATTTTGATCGCTCACTCTCATTTATCCTTTGAGGAGCTCTCGTTAGGGCGCTTTAGCGCTGTTCAGGGTCTAGGTCAGTTGTCTTTTGGTGAGGCGCATTTCTTTTATCAATAATTCAGTGATTGTTCATCTTAGAAAACTTATTTCTCATTTGTTTTTTTACAGCCGCTGACTGATCATGAGTAACGCAATGAAACATCCTAACAGGTTCAAGGTTGTAGTTTTGGCTATTGGGCTCATTGCCGCGTCACTCTTTGTCTCAACGCCCGCCTCAGCATGGGGGCGCGGCGGTTGGGGGCGGGGTGGTTGGGGCGGTCATGGATATTACGGCGGCTATGGACGGAGCTGGCGAGGGGGCGGTTGGGGATATGGCCGTCGTTGGCGTCGGGGTTATGGCGGCGGCTGGGGATATCCGGCCTATTATGGCTATGGGCCCGGTTGGGGCTACCCCGGATATTATGGGCCAGGTTACGGGTATTACGGGTGGTGACCTAGCATGGAGCGGCCGATTGTTCAGCTTCTTATAGTCGTAAAGTAACTATTGATTGGCATCGGTTTCATCCCGAAATGTTTTTTAAAATCACTCAAGAGCTTAGTATAGATTTAATCGCTTGCAGCGATTTAGCTTTGCTCAGCTTTAGATTTTGAGAGCGAGTATGAAAATAACATTTTTTCTAGAGCTCTTTTAAAATTTAGAAAAAAATTTGGATGATAATTGTCAGAAAATGATAAAAAGTGATCCTTGGGTGGGGCAATTAATAGCTCATTTAAATTAGATTTGTCGTTGGCATGAGATAAGCGCTTTGAATTATCTGCATCATTTAAATTGTGAAATAAATTTGACGAAATGCATAAAGAGAGAGCCGCCGCGGACGTTTTGAACGTCTAAACTAATTTAAGTCATTGATTTAATTATTGGAAGCAATATGATAAAGTCGTATTTTCGTCTTATTCGTTTTTTATCCTGGTTAAGATCGAGATCAGGAGTAAATCATGAAGCTTCAACTCTGTGCCCTATTGATCAGTCTTTTTGGTTTTGCTGCACCTGCGTTTGCGCATGCTCTAGACGATCATCAGCATTATCACTGTCATAAGAGCATGGATTGCCATACACATGCGCATCATGATGATCATCACTAACTACAAATAGAATTTGCTCGGATGATAGAAAATAATCATCTTTGAGTTTAATGGATTGGGCGAGATGACGTCGAAGACAAGCACAATGCAGCGTATTACGATGACCTTCGATGATGAGCTCATGGCAGAGATCGATGAGTATATGGCTGCAACAGGTCATCAGAACCGATCTGAGGCCGTGCGTGATCTTGTTCGAGATAGTTTAAAAAAACGCCCTGAAGTTGATGATGTCAATCGTCCATGTGTTGGAGCGGTTGTTTATGTTTACGATCATGAAACACGGGAGTTAGCTAAGCGTATCCTGCATGATCATCATGGACACAGTAATCTATCGATAGCTTCAATGCATGTTCATATGGATGAACATTCCTGCCTAGAAGTCTCATTATTAAAAGGACCTCGTGGCGAGGTTGAGCATTTTGGTCGACATGTTATTGCTGAAAAAGGAGTGCGTTATGGGGAGTTAGTTGTCGTGCCATCAACGCTGGTTAAATCGGGATCAGAAAAGATAAAGGGCCATGTCCATAGCCGCTCCCATAAGCATTGATGCGAAAGAGTAATATAAGTCAATTTTTAAATTTTTTTATTATTTACGTATTCCCTTTATCTTTATTGCTGGTTTTGAATAATACTTATGTTGAAGCAAAAATATTTCGACATAAGAACCATTCGGATTTAATTAAAAATAAAGTTCAGGCAACATCAGCAGATACTGATGAATTTGGTTCGTCTGCGCTACAAAATACTATTCTCGGGCCGACATTAAAATATCCAAAGCCTTCATCGGAAGTTAATTCTTCAAGTCAGCGGTATTTTTCGGGAGGGCAAGTTAATACGCTTCCATTTCAAAGTCCGGCGGAGGCGCTGGAGATCGTTCCCGGTCTCGCTGTAGGTCGTTGAAGCGAGATCTAAATTTATTATTTTCTTTGAAATTCCAACACAGCAATAAAAATCAATCAGCAAGAAATAAGACATACTTCAGTTTTTACTATTGTGCTGCTTTGTATTAAAAGGTGGTATGATAATTTATATAATATTGCATACTATGCAGAATTGGGTTATTATGCCAAGGTCTTCCAAACTGAAGAAGGCTTGTTCATGTACGCGGTTCTCTTTGAAGCGTAGGGGACTTGTTTTTTTAAAGTTGCAAGAGCGATTGGAAATTATATCCCACACGTTTTTCATGATAAAATTTAAAGCTTAGATTTTTAAATCATGTATGAAAATTTAAATAAATTAATATATTTTCTTTCCTGTATCTCTATTTATCTAGGGCTTACCTATTCTGCCTTGCCTGCAGAAAATAAGATATTTGT
>BJGJ01000105.1 GCA_014190435.1 Methylocystaceae bacterium
GCCATCATAGACCCCTGCATTAGCCCACGTATTCTCTGTTGGAGCTGTATACACAACTACCCCGTAGGCCGGGTCATAATATCCGCTCATGGCAGGCAGCATTGTTGGATTAACAAAAATTGACGTATAGAGGAGGCTGCTGAGTGATGAGATATAATGTGCGTCATCCTTATATCTATGGACCTTTGTTACGTTATTAAAATCAACAGTTCCCAGTAGCTTTCCAGCTCTTACACCCAATCTTTCCTTAATTATTTCTTGTTCAAAATATAGTGTATATAATTCTGTCCGGTGAAATGGAGGGGCGCCAACAATTGCGTCGTATCCAACGACTGTTCCTGCATAGCCATTTGTGTTTTGACCATTCACTTGAAGAAAGCTTGCGCCGAATTTTCCGCCTCTCCAACCAAAAGCTTTTTCTGTATCAATGGAGGTCGCAAGTATAAAAGCATTATTAGACGCAACAGAGCCTGGTTTCTGGCCACCAGTAAATAATTTACCTGTGTCGCTAAGGGTAACGCCACCAAGTTTTACTCCCCAGTCGTCTGGAAATTTCAGATAACGACCAAGTGCTCCAGTCCCAGGAAAAAGCTCAGTAAAGGCGGGGTTACCACTCATTGCTCCTTCTTCTAAAGGTTCCGGTGAATTCTGATGAATACTATTAGTGATGTTAGGTTGGACTTCTTCAGAGTTAGATTTTGGTAATTCAGAGTCTATATTTTTGATGATGCTAGACATCTCGGCATGAGCGACATGAGATGTTAATAGAATAGATAAAAACAGACTTATTTTCTTCAAAATAAGCCTATATTTTTTCAACAAAAAGGTTTTTAGTCGAAAAGTAATGTCCATTAATTACCCCAAGCTAAATATGGCGCTTTAAGTAGACTCCTAGATTAAATATTTTTCAGGACAAAAGCCATTAAAGAATATATTATAATTATACATAAAATATGACATATATGTCACACAAGAATAAAATATTTCCATATATGTAATGTGCCCAATTTGACGCCAGCGAACCAAGTCGATCGACATACAGGGATTAATGGCGGGATTTTATTTTTCTTATGGCCGATGATTTGCGGCAATCGTAATAACTGCATATTGAGCTCGAGCGTGCATGTGAGCGCGCCACTACTCTATTCTCGCTCGACCCAGAAGCATCCTTCACTGCGCGTATAAGAAGGCATGTTCTAATATCGTCCGCTACTGCGGCCCAATGGCTAGTAACCACTGGAGTCCAGAGCAATATATCAATTAATATTTTGTTTGCTAGGTCAAATTAGGTATAAGAAATCATATATTATGTGGAAAACTCAAGCAGTAGCTCGACCAATCTCGCATTAGTTTCATGCGTTTCTCAAACAAGTCACTGCGCTGATATGCAGCTTCTACTTTATCGGGGAGGCTGTGGGCTAAGGCATGCTCACACACATCGCGAGGATATGACGTTGCCTCAGCCGTCCACATGCGGAAAGTTGATCTGAAGCCATGAACTGTAATGTCATCACGACCCATGCGTCTCAATACTGCGGTAAGGCTCATATCGGACAAAGGTCGCTCGTAACGAACGCCGGGAAATATGTAGTCGCCCAAACTTGGCAGTTTTTTCAAGAGTTTTCTTGCTTTTGCTGATAGCGGCACACGATGCTCGCGCCCACCCTTCATCCGTGAGGCGGGAATTATCCACATGTCATCAACAATCTCATCCCATCTCGCTAGCCTTACTTCCCCACTACGTGAGGCTGTCAGGATCAAAAACTCTAACGCACGAGCCGCAGTGCCTTCCATGGTTACGAGATTGGACATAAATGAGCCTATCTCTTGCCAGGACAGTGAGGGATGGTGATTTACTTTTTTAACCTTAGCCGGGGCAGCGAGAAGATTCTCTAGGTGCCCACGCCAGCGTGCTGGGTTGTCGCCTGAGCGATAGCCGCTAGTGGTGGCCCAACCTAAAACACTCTCAATACGCCCTCGTAGGCGTGAGGCCGTCTCTGTCTTTGTTTTCCAGATGGGCTGCAACACGCGCATAACGAGGGCAGTATCGATTTCTGAAACCGGCAGCGGGCCTATCACGGGCGTTGCATAGGTCTTCAGTGTACTGCTCCACTGGGCTGCATGCTTGAGGTTACGCCAGCTAGAGTGGTGGGCGTCCATATAGGCCTCAGCGCACTGATCGAACGTGATGCCATCGCGCGCGTGAGTAAGGCGGCGTTTGTCTATAGGATCGATACGGTCGAACACGAGTAGACGGCACTCTTGTGCTCTCTTGCGTGCGTCAGCTAAGCCTATAGTATGCAGTGGGCCAAGGCCCATCTCGCGGCGCTTACCGTGCAAGGTGAAGCGAAATACCCAGCTTTTTGAGCCGCCCTTAGCGATCTGAAGCCATAGGCCATCGCCATCGCCGTAATATCCTGGCAGCTTAGCTTTTGTGATAGCAATCGAATTGAGCTTACCCATGTATCTACCCATCTTTAGTAGTCGGATGGTAGCATACCCGGATAAACTCTAATAGCTCATTATACCAACTAATCATTGAGAAAATACACTATGGCACACTATCTTGGAAACTCACTGCGCGGACACCCCTTCCGCCAGAAAAATAGTCAATGTGCAAAGATTGCAATAGCCAAGAGCATAAGGCGCTGTATGCAATCTCATGCCGCCTTTATCACTTAATCTAAAAATTAGTCATCTTTCATATTAAACCCAGGAGGGGCGTGTTCCCAAGGATATCCCCGCGCAGCTTTATTATAGGCGTAGTTGAATAGATTATTCATATAAAGTGGATCAAAATCAGCTTTGTGTTCAGGATTATAATCATCTGGGATGTAAGCAAGATTAAAATCAGCTCCGCCACGTTTGGTGATCATATACATTTTATATAAATCGCCCACTCCGCTATAATTTGTTAAAACGGATACGGCGCGTTGAGCGATTGTGAGGGTGCGTTTTTCTATTTCATTCCACTCTGTGTGAAGATGGCCATTCCTAACGATATAGACGCCAAAGCCAGCACGTTTATAGCCTGTATCATGCAATGCCGCGTTAATATCAAGTTTTGCAGGGGCTAGAAAAGATTGACTGACAGCGCCACCATCGACATGCATTTCTTGATGTGATTGACCATTAACGTCTACGTCAAATAAAACAGGTGGGAAGGCTGCGGGGATAGAGGCTGATGCTAAAAGAATTTTACGAACGAGCTCAAGTGCGCCAGGATGGCCACTTGCTGCAATAGCCCCGATATTCCATATAACGGGTTTGCCTGCGTCTAAATTGGTTGTTTGGATGACAAGGAGACGGCCCTTGGCATATTCACGGGCAATTTCTTCTAAAAGTTTTTCATCAAGATAATGCGATATTGTTTGGTAGAGTGGGTCTGTATCAGAAAGCGCGTCTTGTGCAACCGCAGCTACAGGGAGAAAGCGTTGCTGGTAAACTTTCGATGGATCAAGCGTAGTATAAACTTCTTTGAGCCTATCGTCGTATTTTGATCCTAGGAAGGCAAAAGGCGCAATTAAAGCGCCAGTACTGACGCCGGTAACGAGTTTAAAGGGCGGGCGATCTCCATGAGCAGTCCATCCAACCAGAAGGCCTGCGCCAAAAGCGCCATCATCGGCACCTCCCGATAATGTGAGGCCATAGGTTTTTGGAATTGTGCCGCCTTGTTTAATACCTCTAAAGTGGGCCTCTCTAATTAAAGCATTGGCCTGTTCTTTTTCGATTTCTTTTATTTGATCTGTATAAAAACGCGCATTTGGAATGCCTAATATATGCGCTGTTTGACGATTGCTTGGAGGTACCGCAGCATTTCGAGTCATGCTCGAACATGACGCAAATGTGAGAGTGATAAGCACTACAGCGCTAATTTTTAACAGGGGTAATGAACTGACAATAGAACGCAATTTAATCCATCCAAGAACGCAGGCTGAGTTATTGAAAAATAAGCAGTGACCTCGTCAACAATCTTAATCTAGCTTATGCGGGAGAATTTAGGCATTTACCAGGCAAGAGACTTCTTTCTCGTTAGGTGGCATATATTTTTTGACGGATCAGTCTGGCGGACAAAAAGTATTTTGAAAGACTATATAAAACAATGATCTATAAAGAAAACAGGCTCATTGTCGGGTGTTTTATGGCGGTGGTGCAGGTATTGTGAGCCATCAAGACGATAGATGTGCGGTTCTTAAACTGGATTAATTACTCAGTCTTGCGTTATTTTAGTCATTTCAAAAACAAAGTGGGTTGAATTCTAAGGCGTAAAATACTTTGTTTATTGTTATCAGGATAAAAATAAAAATTTTAATAATAGATCTTTATTTGCAGGCATCAAGCCGTTCAAATAGAATTAAATTATTGGCAAAAAATTACACCAATGAATTATGAATCAGTATTAATTAATAGTTTTCATATAAGCATAATGTAAAGATTGGTAAGCATGCTTAATGCCTAATTCTAATTAATCTAATGACAGCTCTTTCTTTATGTTGGCGTTCTGCTGGAATGTTATGTTAACACGCCTCTTCACTGGTCATTATGTTAGGTAAAACACCGACGAGCAATTTTAGGAAGAGGTTTCAATGGTTTTACCTGACGAATTTGCGACGCTTGTTTTTAAAACTTATGATCCTAGATAGTTAAAATGAACTAGGGAATTTTGTAATGAATAAATTTTTTCTTGTCACGCTAGGCGTAGCTTCTTCAATGCTTATTATGGATATAATATGGCTGTCGGTCATGTCCAAAAAGCTCTATCGCCCTCATCTTGGAGACATGATCGCTGATCAATTCAGATTAACGCCAGCTATAGC
>BJGJ01000106.1 GCA_014190435.1 Methylocystaceae bacterium
TGACCAAAATATATAGTTTCCAAGCAGCGACTCTCGACGGGAAAAATCTGTCCCTTAGTATTTATGAGGGCAAAGTTATATTAATCGTAAATGTGGCGAGCCGTTGCGGATTTACGCCACAATACCGCGGATTAGAAGAGCTCTATCGTAAATACTCTGCTCAAGGTTTTGCTATCTTAGGTTTTCCTTGCAATCAATTCGGTGCCCAAGAACCTGGAAATGAAGATGAAATTGCGCAATTCTGTAAATCAACTTACGATGTATCTTTTCAAATGTTTGCGAAGATCGATGTGAATGGTCAAAATGCGCATCCACTCTATCAGTTTCTAAAACATTCCGCTCCAGGCATCCTTGGCTCAACTGCTGTTAAATGGAATTTTACAAAATTCTTGATTGATCGAAAAGGCTTTGTTAGAAATCGTTTTGCCCCAACTGATACACCAAAAGCGCTAGAAAATGATGTAGAGGCGCTTCTTTGAATAAGGAAAAGATATTTGAAAAAAAATGATGATACCTATGCTTTGAAACTTCAGGTTACAATCAAAGAAGCAAATGGAAAACAACTCATGTGATAACAAAAAGCGAAAATTTATTAGATTTTCTACCAAAAAACCATAGTGATGAAGAGATTGTATCTTCCATTTTTCGCTTCTTACTAGATCGCGAGCCAAAAGAAGCAATTCTATCTAGTTTCGATATCAGTATAATCCCAAGTTATTTTCCAGAATTTTTCACTGAAATTTTTTCTTATCTTTGAGCAATAAAAGACTAAACATTTATTACTCATTGCGTGACTATTTTTTCTTCATCAGAAGCATTCTTTAATTTTACCCAGATGTTTGGATTATTTTCTGATTGTCGCTTGATAAATTGATAACCAGTTTTTGACCAAGGAAGCATTTCATCTGAGAGATTATCCAACACAAAATCTCCGCGGTCCGTTCGAACCATCAGTACAGCATGACCCTCTCCTTTTCGATTACGCACAATTGTTATCAATAGTGATGACGGTGGAAAATCTTCTTCTAGTAACATTCGACGCTTTAAAAGCGCGTAGTCTTCACAATCGCCTTCCCCATTATCAGGGTAGCTCCATAAATCTTCTATCCCCCACTGCCTTTGATCAGATCGAGGGTGAATAGTCGTATTAACCCACCGATTTGTTCGATTTATAATTGAAATTAATTTTGATGAGAGGTGAGCAGGTGCCAAGTTAGTATTTTTTTCCACACAGTCCTTGGGCTCATTTTGACAAAATCCCAGCCAACCCAAAGGGATCGTCGTTTGCGTTTGAGCATCTGCGGGAGAAGAATCTGGCGGCGTCACCGCAACCAAATAAGCGATCGTCGCGAGGCCTGCGCAGAGCGATCCTGCAAGGACATTTCGGAAAACACTGTTCAATTTCCACCCATCCTTTAACCGCCATGTGCGCTCAAGGCTTAATGTCAGATCTTAAATAAAGCGTTGCCATTATTAGCCAGATACTGGCTTGATTTTTGCCTGTAGCTGTTAAACTCGATAGCTCCGGCTTAAAATCACATGTTTTTTTGAATAAAAGTGACCATATGAATATAAACAGGGCAGATGCTCCGATGGTACAATTTGACGAAATGATGGGTGGGGATGGTCAACCCCGCATATCCTATCAACGACTTTCACAATGGCTGAGCTCCGTAGATGTCCAGTGGCTCTCATCGCGACGGGAGCAGGCCGAGCTCCTATTCCGACGTATAGGCATTACTTTTGCCGTTTATGGATCGCAGGAATCAACGGAACGCCTTATTCCATTTGATATTCTGCCGCGTATTATATCGCGCAATGAGTGGACGAGGCTTGAGCGAGGCCTGATACAGCGCGTCACAGCGTTAAATCTATTTTTAAAAGATATCTATGGGGACGGACAAATACTAAAAGCCGGCGTCGTTCCGGCCGATCTTATTTATCGCAATCCTGGATTTTGTTCAGAAATGTTTGGTCGGCGGCCTCCCCATGACGTCTACGTGCACATTGCTGGCGTCGATATCGTGCGGACAGATGATAAAAATTTCTATGTATTAGAAGATAATGCCCGCACCCCCTCCGGGGTTTCCTACATGCTAGAAAACCGCGAAGTTATGATGCGGCTATTCCCGGAACTTTTTTCTCTCCATCGCGTCGCACCGATCGAAGATTACCCAAATGAACTGCTTGCAACCTTAAGATCTGTCTCTCCGCCGCGCGCTACTGGAGAGCCCGTTATTGTTTTGATGACCCCCGGACAATATAATTCGGCGTTTTATGAACATTCTTTTTTAGCGGATAAATTAGGCATTGAGCTGGTAGAAGGCCGGGATCTTTTTGTTCGAGATGATATCGTCTACATGCGCACAACAGAAGGCCCGCGCAGAGTAGATGTCATCTATCGCCGAATCGATGACGATTTTCTTGATCCTTTGATATTTCGCGCCGACTCTGCGCTTGGCGTTGCAGGCCTAATGGGCGCGTATAACGTTGGCAACGTAACCCTAGCTAATGCAGTAGGCACAGGCGTCGCAGACGATAAAGCTACCTATACCTATATGCCCGAAATCATTCGATTTTATCTTGGAGAAGAACCTCTTTTACTTAATGTGCCCACATATCGCTGCAGAGAACCTGACGCTTTAGCTTATGTCCTTGAGCATCTAAATGAATTAGTCGTAAAAGAAGTCAATGGATCTGGCGGCTATGGCATGCTGGTTGGACCGCATGCAAGCAAAGCCCAAATTGAAGAGTTTCGCCTCAAGCTTAAGGCCAATCCAGATAATTTTATCGCTCAACCCACGCTTGCTTTGTCAACCTGTCCTATTTCCGTCGCGCAAGGCATTGCGCCAAGACATGTAGACTTACGGCCCTTTGTGCTCCATGGAGCAAACAGCGTCAAAGTTGTTCCAGGGGGATTAACACGTGTCGCCATGACTGAAAAATCACTCGTAGTAAACTCGAGCCAGGGTGGCGGGACAAAAGACACATGGGTCATTGATGATCTTTTAACAAGAGACGATATAAATATTATTTAGCAGAAAATCTATGCAATCTTTTGATGGTAATATTCTTAGAACTTACTATGATGGATAACTAAATGCTTTCACGCACTGCGGATAATTTATACTGGTTAGCCCGTTATATGGAACGAGCGGATTTTTTAAGTCGAGCAATCGAGGCGTCACGTAGGCTCGCCTCACTACCAAAAACCTACGGTAGCGCAGAAAGCGAATGGGATAGCGTATTATTATCCTCAGGATCATCTGAGTCTTTCGTAGCCTCGGGAAGGCCCTTGGAAGAAGAACATGTCGTTGAATACCTTACTTTTGCAGCTGACAACCCAGGTTCAATTAGAAATTGCCTTTATCTCGCCCGCACAAACGCCCGGGCAGTACGTACAGCATTAACTGTAGAAATGTGGGAAGCGATTAATGGCGCATTTTTAGAAATGCAATCCTTTGAAAATCGACGCAAGGCAACATCGACTGAAGAATTAACCTATTTTCTCGAGTTTGTGAAAAGAACTTCTCTTAGCTATGACGGTGGAGCATATAGAACCATGCTCCGCAACGACGCCTATTGGTTTTCTCGTCTGGGTCTTTTTGTGGAAAGAGCTGACAATACAGCCCGTCTATTAGACGTTAAATATCATGTTTTGCTGCCTGAAAAAGAAAGTGTTGGCGGTTCACTGGATTATTTCCAATGGTCCGCACTACTGCGAGCTGTTTCTGCCCATAATGCATATCATTGGGTTTATCGCACAAGCATGAAACCCTGGCTTGTAGCCGACCTACTCATTTTAAAACCAGAAATGCCAAGGTCACTGATTTCATGCTATGAGAGCATCGTACGTAATCTTGATTTTTTAGCTCGCTCTCACTCGCGACAAGGCCCTGCACAAAGACAAGCTAGAAAATTACATAATCATTTACAAAATTTAACGATGGAGAATGTATTCCAAAGTGGACTGCATGAATTTGTTAGCAATTTCATTGGAGAAAATAATCAACTCGGCCTACTAATATCTGAACAATATTTATTTTAACGGCTCAGACATTCATATTCAACATGAAACTGTCATTATACGCCAGCAAAGCATTCGTTTCAACATTTAAGACTTACTCCACGAAATTTTGATGGACAGCACATTGTAAATTGGCGCCTAGATATAGATATGGAAAGCCTCTTGAAGGAAGCGGAAGATTCTTTTGGTAATATCTTTCATCACATGAGCGCAGACGGACCCGTAAGCTCTATTAAAATACTAGTGGAAGGAGATATTATTACATTTGATACCAACGCCATAATTTCTGGTGCAATAGAACGAATGCCAAATATATTTTACATACGCGATACTCCACTGTCGCTAGTAAATCCTGAAATAGCTTACTTTACACACAATGCCATCAAGAATGACCTTGCAGATTTAAATAAATGTCCTAGCCTTCTCAACTCGAGACATGAATGCATGTCGTTTGATAATAACACAACAAACATCAATACTACCGCTGCTGAAGAATTTTTTACTAAAAAAGGCGTATGCCAAGATTTTGCACATATATTCATTGCTTGTGCGCAGTTTTTTAAATATTCCGGCGCGTTACGTAAGTGGTTATTACCTTCGAAACGACACAGATGGTAATCCCCTCGGAAATTAGAGGGTTTTAAAAGTAGAATTTTCTCGGCAAGATAGACGAGGAGATTTGAAATGAAGATTGGTCGATTTAGCGAACCCCAGATCCTAGGCATTTTAAGGCAAGCCGA
>BJGJ01000107.1 GCA_014190435.1 Methylocystaceae bacterium
TCTATTTTTACGTTTAAGTCTGCAATTTATTTTTGGCTTACTTCTTTGGCTTGCAAGTTAATGAAATTCTATCTGTTGTCTGAGACACCAAATTTTTTAAATTTTCATAAAAAATCTTTTTATATTTATGTACTCTTAATATGTCGCTTACGGAAAAAGATGGATAACTTTATCCTTATTATGTTCTCTTTGGATGATCTGGCATGTCTGTTAGATCTAGGGCTTCTAAAGCCGCATAGGCGACGAGATGATCGTTTTCAATCGTTGAGCCGCTAACGCCAATTGCGCCAATCATAACGCCATCCTTGTTCACGATGGGTAGCCCGCCTGGAAAGGTTATAAGTCCCTCATTGGTCTGTTCAATCCCATAGAGCGGACCCTGGGGTTGAGATAGTTTGCCGATCTCCCCCGAGGGGAGACCAAAATAGACAGCCGTTCGGGCTTTTTTAATTGCTATATCGATGCTGCCAACATAAGCATGATCCATGCGGTCAAAAGATTTCAAATGACCGCCTGAATCTAAAATAGCAAGACACATCTGTGTTTTAATTTCGATTGCTTTAATGCGAGCGGCTGAAATCGCTTTTTCTGCTTGCTCAAGAGTTATATGCATTATTTTATCCCAAAACATGATGACTGAAATATAAGATGTATTCTATTTAGAGTCTATATCACCATATTCTTTTGAAAAAAAACAGATTGTTTTCTTCATTTTTCCAAAATTTCATGACTATTTATCATTATTGATATCTGATGTAGCATCGCAATTGCGTTTATTTTTAATGTAATCTCCCAATGGAATTTTACAGTTTTTACTTAAGACTTGTGCAGAGTTATTCACCATGACATCATTTCCTGGAACAACATAACGTTTCTTTTTTATAATAATAGTCACGCCGACTTGTGGGTCATAGGATATAATTTGCGCTGGGGTATCTCGGTCATCAGGCAGAATTTTGCAAATTAATTCATCACAGATGAGTAGGCCGGTAGGGGCGGTGCGTTGACATTGCCTCAATTGTATCGGCGACAGCTAATATTTTGGCCTCAAACGTAATGTCTTCTGCTTTTAGCCCAAGTGGGTAACCTGATCCATCGATGCGTTCATGATGCTGTCGAACAAAATTGGCGATTGGCCAAGGAAAATCAATTTCTTTTAATAACTCATAGGCATGCTCGGGATGTTGTTCCATTAGTTTTTCTTCAAATTTAGTTAGCGCTGCGGGTTTAGTTAAAATCTCTGCTGGAATAGCGATTTTTCCGATATCATGAACCAATCCAGCCATTTGCAGACCTCTTATTCTATCTTCATTCCAGCCAAGTTGTTTCGCGATTGCGCATGCAATTTTTGAAACCCTAATTTGATGGCCAGCTGTGTATGGATCTCTAAGCTCCATCGTTTTAGACATGGTCGTAACGATGCCAGTCAATGCCATATTCAGTTTTTCAGCTGTGATCGCTAAGACATGTTCCTGGTCTTTTCGTAGTGTGATATCTCTTACAGTAGCTTGCAGAACCTTTTTTTGTGCTTTTTCAAAACTCACAAGTGTAACTTCTGTTGGAAATATAGTCCCGTCCATACGTCTATGGCTCCATTCAAAGAAACTACTTCCTTTAGAATGAGCCTCCGCTATTTTTTCATTCGCAAATATTCTTGAACTTAAACCATTCGGCTGTTCTTGAGGCGACAACTCAGATGGCTGTTTGCCGATAAATTCATTTCTATTCGCGCAGCCAAACATCTTAAGAGCCGCTGGGTTACAATCAAAAAAAATATCATCATCGAGCAGCATGATGGCGTCAGGAGATAGAGAAAATAATGCTGAGAACTGTGATTCTATTTCAGATAGCTCCTTCTCAGTGTCTTTCAATTTACTTATATCGCTCATGACATGGTAGGCGTATAGAGCGTTGTTTGCTCTATCGCGTTCGATAATACTAAAGGAGTTATAGCTTTTATTGCCAATAATGACCTGCTCTTGGCCCGTTTTTGCGCTTCGGCTGAGAAATGCCTCTTTGCATGAAGGAAGAGGCCCATCCCCTTTTGGGAAGACTTCCCAATATACTTTGCCAAGAGCTTTTGCGGAGTTTGTGCCTGCTGCGTGATAATAGGCGGCATTTGCGTAAATTAAGTGAAACCTATCATCATGAAAGAAAGCAGGATAAGGCATCTGATCAAATATTGAACGAAATACACTATCTTTGATTTCCATCACGGTGTTCTTTCTTGTTAAGCATTTTAATTTTCAAGCGTTATTTACGTGGTTTACGCCAACTATTCTTAAAATAAAAAGTTAGTAAAGGTGTCTAAATTTATCATAGCAATGTGAGATAGTAACTTTTTTTGAAATTTAATTGCATTGATTTGAACAAATTGAAGATGTAATCTTTAAGCAGTTAGAATGAAAAGGCGCAATTTTCTCTTATGGGACAAAATAGTTTTCGAGGTCTCTTTCGCATTATTCTGGATCTATAGGATTCTAGGGTTTGGAGAGAGTTCGCTTTTGTCGGCATTGTAAACAGTAAAGAAGCCTTCTACCAGAGAATTGAGCAAGACTGAATAATAGGAAAATATTGAGCTGATTTAAATTGGGTTTCTGTCTATCTACGCTCCAAATTAGAAAGCAAGCATCTTATGAAGCTTAGTTTCTTAGGGGCCGCTGGGTCGGTAACGGGTTCACGATATCTCTTGGAGGACAAAGATGAACGTATTCTTATTGATTGTGGGCTCTTTCAAGGATTAAAAAATCTTCGCTTGCGCAATTGGCAGCCTTTTCCTGTAAAGCCTAAATCAATTACCTCTGTGATTTTAACGCATGCGCATATTGATCACTCGGGTTATTTGCCGCTCCTTAGTAAAGAAGGATTTAAGAGAGAAATATACTGTTCAAAGGCGACAAGGGAGCTGTGTAAATTACTTTTAGAAGATAGCGCCCATCTTCAGGAACAAGACGCTGATTACGCAAATCGAAAGAGGTTTTCTAAACATAATCCAGCACGTCCTCTCTATGAAACAAATGATGTCAAGCGCTGCCTAAAGCTATTTTCATCTCTCTCTTTTGATAAAGAGCATCGTTTATCGAATAATTTATCGCTAACCTTCAAGCACTCGGGCCATATATTGGGTGCTGCTTCAGTTCAATTAAAAACAAAAGGTAAGAAAATAGTCTTTTCTGGAGATATTGGACGTTATAACGATCCGATTATGTTAGATCCAGAAGGTTTTCTCGAAACAGATTTTCTAGTTGTCGAATCTACTTACGGTAATCGAATTCATGATAAATTAAACCCACTGGATGTTTTAGAACAAATAGTTTCAAAAACAATTGCACGGGGCGGCACAGTCATTATACCAGCCTTCGCTGTCGGTCGTGCTCAAATGATTTTATTTTACCTTGAGCAATTACGATCTTTAGGCCGGATATCCCAGATCCCGATCTACCTCAATAGCCCAATGGCTATCGAGGCCAGTGATATTTTATGTCGCTATCCTGAAGATATTCGTCTTTCTCAAGAGCAGGCGTGGCAAGCCTGTTCTATTGCAGAATATGTAACATCAGTTGAAAGATCTAAGCAAATAAATGAAGATCAGCGTCCCAAAATTATTATTTCAGCAAGCGGTATGGCGACGGGTGGGCGTGTCCTTCATCATCTTAAGACTTATGCCATTGATGCGCGTCATAGTATTCTCTTTGTAGGTTTTCAGGCGGCGGGAACCCGAGGCGCCAACCTAATTGCGGGCGCTAAGACCATTAAAATTCATGGAGTTTATATTCCTGTTAATGCTGAGATTCATAATTTAGATATGCTATCTGCGCATGCTGATGCAGATGAACTGATGAAATGGCTAAAAAAATTTAGCCATCCCCCTCGACAAACATTCATTACTCATGGGGAGCCGGCTGCTTCTGATGCGTTAAGATTGCGTATACAGGATGAGCTAAAATGGCAGGTTATTGTTCCTGAAGCCTTAGAATCTGTCGATCTAGGCTAATCTTTTTATGAGATGATGTCGGAGTGTTGGTTCGACATTTATTTTATAGCCTGTTTTTTTGGTAAATTAGAAAAATAAAACAATCTTAGCTGAATAATTACATTCATATTTTTACATCATCTTCAACAATAAATGTATAGTAGGATAGATAAATAACAATTAATCTTCTTGTATATACCGACATTTTTTAGGAGGAATCTATGAAATATATACAACTTCTTTTTCTTGTATGCAGCGTTCTCATAAAATTCTCGAATTTAGCACTAGCTCAGGAAAGCAATTCTACAATCGCTATGCCGGCTACTACTTCTAGTTCTGATTGTGCTGTCCGAGCAGCTGAGAAAAAACTTGCCGGTGCTGCTTTATCAAGTTTTACTAAGAAATGTGAGCGAGATGCGGCAACACTAAGTTGTACATCAGCAGCTAGCTATAAGAAATTAAGAGGAGCTGCAAAAAACAGTTTTACTAAGAAATGTATTAAAGATGCGACTAATAAGGATTAAGAATTAAAAATCTTGAGTTATTAGTAAGGCCATAAGTTAAGCTACACCAGTCAACGTTTTAATAGGCAATATGCAGTCAAATATTGAGAAAATATCAGTAAATCGTTCTCTTACTTATGACCTCATTAATAACTGGTACCGAAATAGCATAAATCATAAATAACTACTCCCTGCCGGCTCTAAATCTAGCCAGCAGGGAGTAGTTATTTATTATGATTAGGATTTGTCTTTAGGCGGCAATTTTCCATCTGGGGTGAATTTATCAAT
>BJGJ01000108.1 GCA_014190435.1 Methylocystaceae bacterium
TTATATCCAGCGGCACTGACTGTGTTGCCATGCATCGGATCGCTAGACCAAACAATCTGACGTCCCTCTCGCGCAACAGCACGTACCAGGGCTGGTAATGACTCACCAATTTTATCGGTGCCAAATCGGCAGATCAGCGTCAGACGTCCCGGATCATTATCTGGATCCAGTGCCTCAATGAGGCGTAAAAGTTCCTCAGGCGTTAAGCTTGGGCCGCACTTTAGTCCGATTGGATTTTTAATCCCGCGCATAAATTCAACATGCGCGCCATTTTCCTGACGCGTGCGATCGCCAATCCATAACATATGGCCTGAGGTCGCATAATAGTCGCCAGATGTAGAGTCGATGCGCGTGAGCGCCTGTTCGTAGCAGAGCAGCAGTGCCTCGTGTGATGTGTAGAACTCTGTTTGACGCAATTCAGGATGATGCTCAGGATCAAGACCAATTGCGCGCATGAAGCCTAAGGTCTCGGTAATCTGGTCGGCGAGTTTTTGGTAGCGCTCAGACTGCGGGCTATTCTTTACAAAGCCCAGCATCCAGCGATGCGCATTTTCTAGATTAGCAAAGCCGCCTGCTGCAAAAGCACGGATAAGATTGAGAGTTGCTGCCGACTGGCGATAGGCTAAGAGTTGTCTTTGTGGGTCAGGCTCTCTTCCCGCAGTTGTGAAATCAATGTCATTAATAATATCGCCGCGATAACTTGGCAGTTCGAGGCCGTCTTTTTTCTCAAAAGGCGCGGAGCGGGGCTTGGCAAATTGTCCGGCGATGCGGCCAAGTTTTACAACAGGCGAGCCGGCGGCAAAGGTCATCACCACAGACATCTGCAAAAAGACGCGAAAGAAGTCGCGAATATTGTCGGCAGAGTGCTCGTTGAAACTCTCAGCGCAGTCGCCGCCCTGCAGCAGAAACGCCCGGCCAGCCGCAACTTCGGCGAGCTGTCGTTTTAGATTGCGGGCCTCGCCTGCAAAAACGAGGGGTGGAAAACCGGCAAGCTGATTTTCCACGTCAGCCAAGGCTCCAGCATCCCGATAGACTGGCGTCTGCTCAATCGGTAGGCTTCTCCAGCTGTTTGGCGCCCAGCTTTTCACGTTGTTCAACTCCGAAAATCCTAGCCTTTTCAGGCAAATAGAAGGCCCTGCGGGGGCAGGGGTTCCAGGGCTTATAGGCGAAAATCTTGCCAAAAGCGACCCATTACCGCGTGTTCAGGCGATTTGTCACTGATCCTATTTCTGTAAGGTTAAGCGCGTCGTCCTAATCAATATTGCTTTATGGCTGAAAATTCCCGCACCAAAATTTTGACAGGTAGTCTTTGTGAGTGGCCTTGGCGAAGTAGGAGGTGAAAAGCTATAAGCGCGGCGTGCGTTCAGGGCGCGCGGTCAGCGTCGGGAGCTCATGCCCCTTTTACTTTCACAACTTATCGAAGCCTTTAGGTGGATGGGCGCGCTTGCAGTCGTGGGACTGCATGCGACCAATCTCTTTCTCAATCAGGCCGACATCATGAGCGCGCCCCATGCTGCGCCTGTGTATCTGTGGTGGTTCCTGACAGGTTTTGAGAGCGGTCATCAGGCAGTCGTTGGTTTTTTTGTTCTCTCTGGCTACCTCGTCGGCGGCGCTGTGTTGTCTCGAATGCGTGAGCCTAAGCCCTTCCTAAAAGATTATTATCTTCACCGCTTCACGCGTGTCTATGTTGTCTTAATTCCAACCTTGCTGCTGACGTTGCTCCTAGATTTTTTCGGTCGCCGCTTATTTTTGTCTAGCGAAATTTATAGCGGCGCAATGTTTGAGGGACATTTTACTTCAAGCTTGCTCTTTGCAAGTCTCCTTAATTTGCAGGGAATTTATTTCCAATTCTTTGGCACAAATGGCCCGCTCTGGTCGCTTGCTTGCGAATTTTGGTATTACATTACTTTCCCGCTACTGCTCATCTTTTTTGCAAAAAACTATTCGATGCAATTTAGGACAGTCGGTTTTATTTTGGGGCTTCTCCTCTTTATTTTTTTATTGGCGCCAGAAAGCTGGTTTGGCTTTGGATTTATTCTTTGGGGCATGGGAGCCTTCGCCACTTTGGCTCCGCGCGCGCTCTTACCTTCGCGGTTTTTTTCGCTCATGCTTCTTGTAAGTGTTTTAATTTTAATTCGCTTGCTTGTGCGTGGGTCCGCTGTTGAGGCCCATCCATTGATTTCACGCGGAGCAGATCTTCTAGCTGCTGGCACCTTTGTTAATCTCTTGCTGGCCTTTCGCGATGGGCCAAATGAGGGGTTTCAAATTTTAAAATCAGATTGGCATAGAATATGTGCTGATTTTTCTTTCTCGCTTTATGCCGTGCATATGCCGTTACTTATTTTTATGCGTGCGGCTTCAGATCAGGTTTTTGGAGCAGGCTGGGTGCTACAATTGGCTGAGTTTCAAAACTATGTGCTTGCGATGAGCGTTATTGGCCTCACTATTCTCAGTGCCTTTTTATTCTCGCGCGTGAGCGAGGCAAGGACAGCGCAGCTGCGCCGTAGGCTCCGCGAGATTGTAACTTAATCTGCAAAATGTCTAAGTTGAGGTAAGAGATTTTTAAATTTTACGATGGCGACGCGCAGGTTGGCGCATCGTAACAAGCTCCTCGGCAAGTGTCGGATGGACCGCCATGGTGGCGTCAAAGTCATCCTTTTTGGCTCCCATTTGCAGGGGGATCGCCAGCAGCTGGATCATTTCGCCAGCCTCTGGTCCGCAAATATGCGCGCCAATAATTCGCTGACTATCTGCCTCGACAATAAGCTTCATGTAGACTTTTTCGGATCGGCCTGAGAGCGTCGCGCGCATTGGGCGAAACTGAGTTTCGTAAATATCGAGATTTGTAAATTTATCTTGAGCTTCTAACTCGGTCAGACCGAGCGTGCCAATTTCCGGCGTCGTGAAGACGGCGCTGGCAACAAGGGCGTAATTTACTTGCGTCGACTTGCCGCCGAAAATACGATCGGCAAAGGCGTGGCCCTCGCGTATTGCGACGGGCGTTAAATTAATCCGATCCGTAACGTCGCCAACAGCATAAATTGACTGTACTGACGTTTGAGCCTGCGCATCAACAATGATGGCGCCGCTGTCGCGCGTTTTTACGCCGACGGCCTCAAGTCCAAGCGCCTGGGTGGCGGGTTTGCGGCCCGTAGCAATGAGGATGCAGTCAACTTCAAGCTTTTTGCCTTCCTCGAGCTCAACTAAAAATTGATGCTCTTTTTTATCGATGCACTTTGGCGGCTGGCTTGCGTATAGACTAACGCCGGCGTCTTCTAACCCTTGTGCAACGTAGGCGCGTAACGCTTCGTCAAAGCCGCGCAGAGGGCGGTCGGCGCGAAAAGAGAGATGTGTCTTGACGCCAAAACGCGTAAAGACGCTCGCAAATTCTACGGCGATATATCCAGAGCCGATAATAAGCAGGCGTTTGGGCAGTTGGGGCAGATCGAAAATTTCATTTGAGGAGAGGCCGTGTTCAATGCCTGGAATATTTGGCACCGCAACGGGTCCGCCACCCGTTGAGATCAGAATGTATTTTGCCCGAATTTTTTGGCCGGTTGACAGCGAGATTTCGTTTGGTCCGGCAAGGGACGCACGCGCGGGGATGAGTGTTACACCAGAATTGGCCAGTGTTTGTTCATAGAGGCCAGAGAGGCGGGTAATTTCTTTTTCTTTCGCTGCAACAAGCGTTGGCCAATCAAAATGAGGTTGCGCGATACGCCAGCCAAAGCCGCGCGCATCTTCAAATTCATCATGAAAGCGGCTTGCAAGCACATAAAGTTTTTTTGGCACACAGCCGCGAATAACGCAGGTGCCCCCAACGCGATAATCTTCAGCAATCGCAACTTTTGCGCCATAGCTTGCCGCAATCCGCGCCGCGCGCACGCCGCCGGAGCCCGCGCCAATAACGAAAAGATCATAATCTTTATCGAATAAAGCTTCGCTCACGCGGCATTACCCAGAATGCGGACGCCTTGGGCCCCTGCAACAAAGATGGCTGTTGCAAGATCTATAAAGAGCCCATGTTCAACGACGCCTGGAATAGAAGCAAGGCGTTGCGCGAGTAACTCAGGCGCATCAATTGCGCCAAAACTGCAGTCGTAGATGTAATGCCCGCCGTCCGTGATGTAGGGCGTCTGATCCTTATTGTGGCGTTGAATAATCTGCCCGACTAATCCAAGCCCCCGCGCTGTTCGCTCAATGTGGAGGTGCGTTGATTGCGCGCCAAAGCGATCAACTTCGATCGGCAGGGGAAAGGCACCAAGAGTTTTAACTTCCTTTGTCGCATCTGCAATGACGAACATGCGTTTTGAGGTGGCTGCGACAATTTTTTCTCTGAGCAGTGCGCCGCCGCCACCTTTGATGAGGCGTCGAGAGCCATCAAATTCATCTGCGCCGTCAACAACAAGATCGAGTTCGGGTAAGTCGTCCAATGTTGTCAGCGGAATACCAAGCGCTGCAGCTTGCGCGCGCGTGCGTTCAGACGTTGACACGCACATTACTTTTAGTCCCGCCTGCACGCGCGCGCCAAGCAGCTCAACAAAATGCGCGGCTGTTGATCCAGTGCCCAGGCCAAGTTTCATGTGTGGCTCTACGGCACCAAGCGCGGCCTGCGCCGCCTCGCGTTTCATCGTGTCGGCTGAGGGGATGCTCATAATTATTTGGCCTGTGGCGTGCAGACGACGGCGCTATCATTGAGCACAAAGCAGATAGACATCATGCCCG
>BJGJ01000109.1 GCA_014190435.1 Methylocystaceae bacterium
CCTCGTCTTCCATGTCAGCAATGAGCTCTGGATTATTCCAAATTTTTTGACCGTCTCTTCGCCAATAAAGCGCAAAAGCCCACCGCGGGAGGCTTTCACCCGGATACCATTTACCCTGTCCATAATGCAGAAAGCCATTCGGTGCGAAACGCGCTTGTAGTTTGCGTATTAATTTATCAGCATAAATTTTCTTTGTTGGCCCAACTGCCGAGGTATTCCACTCTGCGGCCTCAAAATCATCGATCGACACAAATGTCGGCTCACCGCCCATCGTCAGTCTGACATCCTGACGCGCAAGATCTTCGTCGACCTTGTCACCGAGCACCTCTAATTTGCGCCATTCATCATCTGAAAATGGCGCAGTAATACGCGGCGGCTCCTTAAGCCGCACAACGTGCATTTCAAAATTAAAATTGCATTCAGCCGGTTCAACGATACCGGAAACAGGCGCACAGGATCGATAATGAGGTGCGCTACACAGCGCTAAATGTCCCTCGCCGCAAAGTAACCCGGAGGTAGCATCTAAACCAATCCACCCAGCTCCGGGAATATAAACCTCAACCCAGGCGTGAAGATCGGTAAAATCGTGATCGGTACCAGTAGGGCCCTCTATTGGGTCAATATCTTCTTTAAGCTGTATGAGATAGCCTGACACAAAACGCGCAGCAAAACCCAATCTTCTTAAAATTTGGATTAGCAACCACGCAGAATCACGACACGACCCCGAGTGCAGCGTAAGTGTCTCGTCGGGAGACTGGACGCCGCTTTCCATGCGAATAACATAATGAATTGCAGACTGAATTTGAGCGTTTAAATCAACCAGAAAATCTATCGTTCTTTTTTTTGATTGATCAATTTTAGCGATAAATTCGTCAAGCGGCCCGGCTGAGGGCTCAAGCTCAAAATAGGGAGCAAGTTCAGCCAATATATCGTTCGCGTAATTAAATGGAAATTCTTCAGCATAAGGATCAATGAAAAAATCAAAAGGATTAAAGACAACCATCTCAGCATGAAGATCAACCTCTATGCGAAACTCAGTTGTTCTCTCGGGAAAGACAAGTCGCGCCAGCCAGTTTCCCTGCGCGTCTTGCTGCCAATTAATAAAATGCTGTTGCGGAGAAATCTTCAGCGCATAGCTTGAAATCTTGGTTCGACAATGCGGCGCCGGTCTGAGACGAATAACTTGCGGGCCTAAGGCGACCGGACGGTCATATTTGTAGTGCGTAATGTGCTGAAGTGCTACTTTAATCGCCACGATACCACTCTCCATTGAGAAGATGCCCATTCCTTAAAGAACCAGATCTTGCTCAAATATTGGTGCGAAAACTTGCCTTAATCTCAATCTCAATGCATGCCCCTCAGCCAGCAACCAGCTATTGGGTTTCCAAGCCCGTTGACGTCACCGGAACTTCACTGCCAAATCCTACTGAGTTTACATAATAGATTATCAACAAGCTGTAGGGCACGCACGGCCCTTGGTTTTGAGGAAAAATGAAAGATTTACAGCTTAAATAAGCAACAAAGGTGCCACAACACGCCTAATTTCTAGACTTTGGAAGTTTAAAATTTTCGCTTGAAGCGCTTCTTTACTGGAACATATGACAAAATATTCATTAATGCCTATAAGAAAATCATGCAGAATGGGCACATCCGGCATTCCTTCTTATGTCGAAAATATTTCCTGTCCACGGATTGATCAAATCGATAGTTTATTAGACAGAATCCTCTCTCACAGATCGTCAACAAGAAAACAAAATCTAACCCCTCTAACCCTTGATTACAAAGATGCAGATCCGTCGCCTCCTTCAATTTTTTCTTTTTGGCACGCTCCTCTTGTCAGCGGCGATCGCTGGCATGGCGATTATGCTGGTTGAGATTGAAACTAAAGTAGAGGAAGCCCAAAATAAACGCTACCAATCCTACCTTCTTGCCGATGAACTGAGACAATCCTCAGACGACTTAACACGCTTTGCACGAATGTTTGTTGCAACAGGCGAAGAAAAATACCTAAAATACTACCTAGACATTCTAGATATTAGAAACGGAAAAATACCCCGGCCCGAAGGCTATGAGGGCGTGTATTGGGATCTTGTTGTTGGAAAGATTATTGCAGAACCAGCGCGAGATAAAACAGGTTCCTTATCGCTCGAAGCACGCTTACTAAAAGCGGGCATCTCAATTGATGAATTTAATAAACTAAAAGAAGCGCAGAATATTTCAAATGAGCTTGCGCGATTGGAAATTGTCGCCATCAACGCGATTAAGGGCCGGGCAGATGATGGGACAGGACTATTTTTAAAAGAAATAAAAGCCGATCCCGCCTTTGCAAATAAGATTTTAAATGACGAAAGATATAATAATTATAAATCCAGAATTATGCAGCCCATTGGCGAATTTCTGACAGCTGTCGATCAAAGAACCAAGTCAGAACTACTTGATCTCAATAAGCAAACTAAAAATTTTCTCATTGGAATTACCAGCCTTAGCGGCGGCTTATTTATTTTTCTAAGCATATTAGTTTGGATTTTATTCGTCCGATTCCTGCGACGAAGTAGCTATCTGATGCAGGCGGTAAAAAAGATTAGTGAAGGCGACTTTGCGGCGCGCACACAGATCTCTGGCGCTGATGAAATTAGTGTTCTTGGAGCAGCCATTGATTCTATGGCTAACAATCTCGAAATGGCGCTGATTAAAGCAAATCAAAAAACCCTAGAGGCAAAACAACAGACAGAAGAATTGATAGAAGAAAGACATCATTCAGAAAAACTACTCAATAATATTCTACCTGCCCTTATCGCCGAACGCCTCAGAAAGGGCGAATCGATGATTGCGGAAACCTTTCCAGAAGTGACTGTTCTTTTCGCTGACATTGTTGGCTTTACAGAGCTTTCTGCGCGACTTGGTCCAAGAGAAATTGTCAATATGCTCAACGATGTCTTTGGGCGCTTTGACACACTTGTCGTTGAATACAAAATTGAGAAAATTAAAACAATTGGCGATTGCTATATGGTTGTGGGCGGCATTCCGGAAAGAGATCCACTTCATTGCCAAAAAATTGCTGAATTTGCCATGGCTGCAATGCAAAGCTTTGCTGAATATGCCTCAGACTTCTCACAACCATTAAGTATTAGGATGGGTATGCATACGGGAACAGTGGTTGCCGGCGTTGTTGGCACCCAGAAGTTCTCTTATGACTTGTGGGGCGATGTCGTAAATGTTGCCAGCCGATATGAATCAACGGGGGAACCCAATAAAATTCACGTTTCAGACAGCGTAAAATTCAGGCTCGACGATGATTTTATATTTGAGCAAGCGGAAGACGTCGAGATGAAAGGAAAAGGAAAACTTCATTCCTGGTTTATGATTGGTAGAAAGAAGCAAAATTAATAAAGAGCCATGGATTGACGCAGTATTATAGTTTAAGCTCATCGCTTTAGATTAGACTTTGCAGATTCTTTTTTAATGTTTTTATGAAGAGATTTTTGGCCCACTCTTACTGCCATTTCCTCAAGTGTGATCGCATCAAAAACACTTGAAAGCGCCTGCTGCGCTTCCTGCATCACTTTTTTCACGCGGCAGCTTGCCTCATCAACGCAGTCATCACATGGGCGATAGCGCGTTTTACTCGCACAAGCGATTGGCGCTAATGGACCATCGATTACTCTGATTACATCGCCTACAACAATCGAATTTGCTTTGCGCCCCAGTGAGTAGCCGCCATTAAGACCCTTCTTTGAATAAATCAGGCCGTGATTTTTTAACTCGATTAAAATCGCATCCAAAAATTTTTTAGGAATATTTTGCATCTCGGCAATCTCTTTACCAGACACCAAGACATCAGGCGGCAGCCCTGCTAGGTAAGATGTTGCTTTCAGGGCGTATTTTGCTTTTTTTGTTAACATTGAGTTCGCTTGTTTAAAGCTCAAAATAGAAAAATATTCTTTTTTAAATAGGACACAAAGGATAATTTAGTCAATTTATATGAATGCCTACAAAAATATGAAATGCACGGCGTCTTATAGCGACAGCCTCATCTTCTCTCTTGCTTTTAGCTCTAGTGTAGATTGCACGATCCAAGATCTTCCATAAAACCTGAATAAGCCGTTATGCTAATGAGTAAGCAAATATAGATCCCCTTTCTTTTGGGAACCACGAAACGCGCTATAATTAAGGAGCAGCAGGCAAGCCTTCCAGGAACGCTACTGTTATAGACTATACTCTACATGAAATTGCTTTTAGCCAAGGAGCCCTAAATGATCCGATGTGTTAGACTGTGGAGTAGCGTAGACGGCTCATCGCTCTTTGAAGACGGATCAATTGAGCTCAGTGATGCTGAGCGCGGAGATTTCACCAGTCTCCTCACAAATGCAGTCTCTATCTCTTTTAGAGAAACTGCATCAGGGGGATCATTTCAGTGGCATAATGCGCCAACGCGACAATTTGTGGTCACCCTAAGCGGCACGCTTGAATTTGAAACGCGAGACGGACAGAAATTTATTATAAATCCCGGCGATATTCTTCTCGCAGAAGATACAATTGGCAGCGGCCATAAATGGCGCCTATTAGATCAACAACCCTGGCGCCGAGCCTATATCATTCTGGACAACTCAGCTAAGGCTCCCTTTGTTAAAGCTCTATAATTACAAAAGAGGATTTCATGACAACAAGCAAAA
>BJGJ01000110.1 GCA_014190435.1 Methylocystaceae bacterium
ATTCGAACTATGAAACGCCTAGCACTCTTTGGTATCCTTGCAACACCCTCTTTCATTGCTTTGGGCGGTTTATTAGACGGGTGGTGGCCGTTAAATATTCTATTTGCTTTATTGGCAATGACTGTCATTATTTATTATCTTGAACAACAGACTATTATTGGCTATTTTCTGGCTTGCACTGTGTTTATAGTTGCTGGCTCATCAGTAGAGTTCTGGTGGCCTTTATTAGTTTTTGGGATCGCCACATGGTGTTACTGCAAAAAACCGCAAATCTCATGCTTAATAATTGCTTTGATAGCTTTGCTATTTCTTCGCATTATTAACGGCAATTATTGGGCTTTTGCTGCCCTACCTATTTTGTTTGCTAGTTCTGTCATTAATATCTCAGTACCACGTTATCAATGGCTATTTTATTATTTCTATCCAGTTCATCTAAGCTTTCTTTGGTTATGGACAAAGCTATTTTAGTTTTATGAACTTAGTTTGACCGAATCAATAAATCATAATTCAAATTACGTCCCAATAGGCTTCTGACATAATTTTCAGTCTGCATACTTTACTATTTCTCAAAACAACCGCACTTTACATCAAACATGTAGAGTATTTATTGTATATTCCCAAACTAAAAATTTAGCCGCTCAATTAATCTGTTATTAAATATTATCAAGATGATACTTAACTAAATAACAAATTTCTCCACTATCTGTTAGCTTCATCAAGTGAAAAACTCAATTATTAGTTACGATTAAACTCATTATAAATGAATTAACATATACTTTATCTCGATATATATTATACTTCTGTATAGAATCACTGCCAGAGCTGAGACTTTGTTCTTAATATCCACAACATGAAGAATCCAGGTTATCTATAAAATTGGTTTGAATTAAATCAAAACATAATCTCAACTTAGTAAAACGTAGCCATACAAAAGAATGATAATTTTTAGAACCCAAGATACCAAAGAAATATTACTAGGTTAGATCAGTAATAAAAAAATAGTTCTAATGCTCACTGTTATAATCAAGCGAATGATTCTTATGTAGCAATAGAACACTTACCCTTCAAAATTACAGAAATAGCCAGAACTAGCTAGGAAATAAATGTAATTTATTGACAATAGTTTATAAATTGTAGCCCGTAGATACAAAGCTTCATCTAATAACGATTAGAAATATCAAGAAGTAATTAGAGTCCACTCAAAAACTCAGAAGCCAAGAATTCAAATAACCCTTCCTAATTAATCTGACTGGCGTTATGAAGATCCGTTTTGTCTTTTGTAACAAAAATTCGATGTACTTGTTGATACAACGCTGAACTATTGCAGGTACAAAAAAATGCCGGAGCAATACCAGCAAGTTCATAACAAAGAAGATGCTATTTATCCACGCTTCAGAGGTGCGAGCTGTTTTAGCTTGGATCTGGTTGAGCCCATAAGCACGCTTACCTTGGCCAAACTTACCTTCAATCGGAATACGTTGACGATAGTCAGCCTGTCGCTGTTGCTTGTCCCGTTTAAGTTGCTCTCGATTTTGTTCGGTTACCTTTTTAGGGCGACCCAAAGCTTTGCCGGCATAGCGAATGCCCTTGTCTTTGAGATACGCTCTATTTTTCTGGGTGCCGTACACTGGATCCGCCACGACGGCTTCTGGATAAAAACCATAACGTCTCAGATAGGCTTCGACTTGGGTTTCGAGATCGCCACCTTCATTGAAGGCATCCCAGCGAATATGATCAACTCTAGCAAGCCCTTGCGCCGTTAAGCTCACACTCATTTTGGCACCGAACTCAACTGATTTATTAAGTTTGCCACGAATAATAGAGCGTACATGTGGCTGATGGATACTGACAATCCGATCATCGCAACGATGGCTTTTAGTCCGATACATTTCTGCTTGTTGGCTATAGACATGTTGAATCACCCAATACTGTTTTAACTTTTTTGGGCTTAATGGAATAGCTGGATTCGAACGTTCATTCAATAAGCTTTCAACTGTAGCAAGATTGCGTTGCAGATACTGAAGTTGCTCTTTGACGCCTCTGCGTATTTTTTTAGGGCCAGGTCGGCGTTGTTTTACGATGGCCAAGTAAGCCGATCGAGCAATTTTACGATAGGTTCTGGGCTTTTTGGTTAGCGAACTCAGCGCGTAGAGCTCATCAATTAGACGCTCACTGATTTCTCGACTCTCATTGAGTAAGCTCAAATCGGTAGGAAAACGAATACCTTGTTCTGCGACAGTAGCGTCCAATAACAAACGACCTTGGTGCGTGATAGGCTCTTGTTTCTGGTCACTGATGATGTCAGATTCTGTACTGTCTACTGCGGTCTCAGTAGAAGTCTCGGTAACGCTAGTAGGCTCGGTCAGGTCAGAGCTTGCGTTATCTCCATCTGTCGTTGGATCGACTGGCTGGGTACGGCGCTCTAATTGATTGATGATCGCTTGGTGTAACTGCTCAAATACATCAACACCCATGCGTTTTCGTATCTCTACCAATAATGACGGTGCAAATGGCGCTTGAATAGAAAAGCCTTTTAAGCCGCAAAAGTATTGTAAATACGGGTTTTCTTGGATTTGTGCGACGGTTTCTTCATCGCTGAGCTTGAGTCTATGTTTGATGATGACGGCACCGATAACCAGCCGACCCTCTTTCGCAGGACGTCCAGTACTCGCGTTGAAACTTTGATAATAGGCATTGGCGAGTTCATCCCAAGGGATACAAGCACTTAATTTAACCCAGCGATTGTTTTTATCCATGCTACGTTCAAAGGGCGCTTCAAATCCATCTAAAGTGAGCTGCGTTTGGCTATGTATTCGTATCATAAGTGCACGGGTTTTGTGAGGTGAAGCTTAATTTACATGCACCTATTTTAACATTTTTTAGCTATTAATTAATGCTTTCAATAGGTTATTGTTTATGAGTGAACTCTAATTAAGTATCGCTTCCACCTGGACTAGATTATCCGAAAATGATGGTGCATTGCCCATATTAACAAACTCAGCAGAACTGATACAATTTACCGTACCCTTGTTTAATTGCCGCCAATAACCTAGCGTAGCAACAATCAAACCTGGTGCGACGTCATCAGTGATACGAGCATTCCCTTCAAACGCCCTGCGATCATTAAAAACTCTGACCTTTTCACCATTCTTAATTCCACGCAAATCTGCATCAAAAACACTTATCAATACAAATTGCTCCCCTTGCCCTTTTATCTTATTTTCTATATTGGCATAACAAGAATTTAAAAAACCGTGACTTTTAGGTGAAACAATATTTAATGGATATTTTTTTGCAAGATCAGGATTGCTAGCTACAGACTCTCTGGGGGGCACATAATCAGGCAAAGGGTCTAGTAACTGACCGGATTGAAAATCATCATACATTTGTCTAAATGGGCCCGCTACAAAGTTAGTCGCTCCCGCTACTTTTAATTGGCATTTTCCTGTTGGAGTTGGAAAATTTCCTTCTTTATGGGGCGCACGATCATTTTTAGTGCCTACGTTTAATCGGGCAAAACCATGTTCACGCATATATTCCAGACTTATGCCTTCACATGCAGGTGAATCCCAATTAACATAATTCTCCAAACATTCACTATC
Organism: Methylocystaceae bacterium; assembly: GCA_014190435.1. Taxonomy (GTDB): domain Bacteria; phylum Pseudomonadota; class Alphaproteobacteria; order Rhizobiales; family Beijerinckiaceae; genus Methylocystis. The sequence goes on from BJGJ01000110.1 coordinate 3,603, forward strand.
AGTCCATTTAAAATTGGCTTCTTGAAAATTAAAACGCGCAGCCAGCCTTCTAAATATCTCATTATTGGGAATTGCCTCACCTGGCGAATCAATACATTTAGCATTATAAGTGAGATACAAATGCCCCCATGACAGAATCATATCTTCCATTTCAGCTCCCATTGCAGCCGGAAGCAAAATATCTGCATACATTGCAGTATCAGTCATAAAATGCTCGGCAGAAACCATAAACAAGTCTTCATTTAGCAAACCTTTAACAACTTTGTCAGTCTCCGGGGCTTGCGTGACTGGATTCGCATTCCAACACATCAAAGATTTAATCGGTATAGTCAATGATTCATCAGTTAGAATACGACCTAACTGTAATGCATTGACAACTCGCGTACCCTTGGGAATTAAATCAGGACGACAAATCACATCAAATTTATACGGATGTTCCCAGACAGGAAACTGCAATGCTCCACCTCCGACATGTCGCCATGCGCCAATCAATGCCGGCAAACAACTGACGGCGCGTATGGTTTGCCGCCACCTTGATGCCGTTCTAAAGCCACCCCTAAACGAATCGCTGCGGGCTGTGTCGTAGCATATTCATAGGCTAATTTACGAATAACGTCAGCAGGCACACCAGTGATCTCTTCAGCCCATTCAGGAGTTCGTATTTTGGACCGCTTTTTAAGATCATCGAAACCTACTGTATACTGCTCAATATAGTCCTTATCGACTAATCCATCTTCAATGATTATATGAATCATAGCCATAGCCAAGGCACCATCGGTACCGAGTTTTGGTGCAATATGCCAATCTGCTTCTTTCGCTGTTTTAGAGGCATAAGCATCAATCACCACAATTTTCGCACCTTTTTTCTGAGCTTCTTTGACTATATGCCAATGATGCAAATTTGTACTGACTGAATTACATGCCCATATAATTATGTATTTTGAATGAATAAAACTTTCTGGATCTACTCCAGCTGTCGGTCCTACAGTCAATAACCATGCTGTACTTGACCCTTCTCCACAAAAAGTCCTCTCCGTAACCGTTGCCTCTAAGCGATTAAAA
>BJGJ01000111.1 GCA_014190435.1 Methylocystaceae bacterium
GCTCTACAATACGCAATTACCACAATCGGCCATTCAAAGTAGAACGCCAATGCAGGCTATGAAAGACTATTACAAATCAAACCCAGAATTGTTCGTTAAAAAACCGAGTATTCGTACGGGATGTGATAGCTAGTGACTGAATTGTATATTGCAGTCATGAGTTACCTGATTGATCTATAAGTATTGTAGTGCTAGCAAGGTTCAATATAGCCTCAGATTTAATAAAACAGCTGATTGGGCGAATATAATGGTCGATCAAATTAATTTTGATGCGAACTTATATATTGATTATTGTCATAGTCTTTAAAATATGTAGTATCAAGATATTAATCTAAAACAGAGTTACGTAAAATGCCAGAAAGCAAACCCCCGATTGAACGCGATATTAGATTTTGGGCCGTAGTTTTTGTCATATGGATTTGCTTATTGTTAGGTTTTATGAACATCCAAACTAAAATATCAATGCTCATAGGGCTTTTAAGTACGGAATAACGCAGTTCAGATTCTTTATTGTGCAACTATTATTGATTCTGACTCAGCATTATGTAGTTCTTATTTTATCAGCGTTATAATTAATAGAGTAATGGATGAAATTATAATTACGGCTATTGTAGCTATCATTCCGAACATTCTATAGCGCAAATTTTCATTTTGTTGAGAGAAGCCATATGCGTGGATCGCTCTACCAATAGAAAAAGATAGACAGAGAAAATGTATGAAATAAATATTAGTCTCTTTCATTTCAAGAAATGCCAATAATAAAAGTGTTATAGGCGTATACTCGGCGAAATTAGCCTGAACTCGCATGGCTCGTTCAACAATTGAGCTACCTCCAGTTCCTACCAGAACTTTTTCTTTTTTCCTCGCTTGGCCAACTTTATAGGAAAGAAAGACAAAAAGAATAGCTAATAGGGCTGTGTAAGTAGGGACTATCGTCATTTTTAGCTCCTGCTTTAAGGCCGACCGCGGATGTTCAGTTTCATAGAGTTGGACTAGTCTCTATATGAAGCTATAACATTATTCAAATTAGATTGAAGGTATAGGGCTGTGGGGTTCATCATTCCATATCAAATCTATTTTGTTTAAATATTCTGGTGATCTAATACGCATTTCAAATTTCTCTCTTCTATAAAATTAAGTAAATATGTATAATTATAGTTTATATTGATATTAGTTGATGTTTCGAGGTTTTCAATTTCAAAATTAGGTTATAAGAGTGCAGTCATATTGACAGAGGTGAAATAGATATTTTAATTAAATTATTAGTGTCTGTCCGTCATGTGCAATTACTTGCATATCTAAAAAGACACCTGCAGGTTTTCCAGGTGTTTTGGCTAAGGAGAAATTTGGCGCTCGCGCCATACCGCCTTTTTCTGTTAAAAATCTGAAAGTTTTCCCAATGCACTTATTTAAATGATCTAATTTTTTTTGAGTGCCTAGTCGTCGTAATTTCTCTGATCTAATTTTTGTTATTGAACGTGCCGTTTGTTTCATTTTAGCAGCTGGAGTTTCGGGTCTTGGAGAAAAAGGAAATACATGGAGGTAAGTTAGTTCGCATTCTTCAACTAATTTGCAGGTATCGGCAAACATTTCATCGGTTTCGGTTGGGAATCCGACGATGAAGTCTGCACCAAAAATAATGTCCGGACGCGCTTTTCGTAAATTTGCGCAAAATTCAATAGAATCTGCTCTTAAATGTCGCCTTTTCATGCGTTTGAGTATCAAGTCGTTTCCTGATTGTAAGGAAAGATGAAGGTGTGGGCAAAGTCTTTCATCTTCTGCGAACATTTGAAGAAGTTGATCGTCAGCTTCAACACAATCGATCGAGGAAAGTCTGAGACGTGGTAACTCTGGAAATTTTTTAAGTATAAGTTTTACCAAGGCTCCAAGACTAAGGCCTTCTTGCTGGTAACTTGTTAAATCTACACCTGTGAGTACAATTTCTTTTTTCCCAATCTCTAATAAATGTTTTACTTTATGTAACACCTCACTTGATGAAGTGGAGCGGGAGGGGCCTCGTCCTTGAGGAATAATACAAAAAGTACACTGATGATCGCAGCCATTTTGAATAGCAAGTAAACCACGAGTTCCCTCTGACGCGACGCGGGCTTGCATTGGAAGTTGGTCGCGTAGAACCTTGCTTACGCCTGGAATATTTTCAAATATTTCAGGTTCTATACGTGCTGCGCAGCCTGCAACGATAATCTCAGCCTCTGGATTTTCTCGATGGGCTCGACGGATTGATTGAGTTGCTTGTCGCACAGCTTCGGCAGTTACGGCGCATGTGTTTATGAGTATTGTTGAATTGCTTTTCTGGTTCTCAAAAGCATAATCTTGAGCTAGATTCTCTGAATCTACAGTATTTAGTCTGCATCCAAATGATACAACCTCAAGTTTCTTAGCCAAGTTTTTCATTCCTAACTAGTTATGAGAAAATTTTATTAAGGCGCGTTTCAAATTCAAATTCCACTGGTCCTGTCATTTCAACATTATTATCTTGTTTCCACTTAATCTGAAGATCTCCACCAGGTAGATGAATGCGCGCCTCGTGACCTGAGAGTTTTGTTCTAACTGCCGCCACTAAAGTCGCGCATGCTGCTGAACCGCATGCCTTTGTAGGACCTGTTCCGCGCTCCCAGACGTGTAGAAGGATCTCGTTAAATTTTATGATTTGTGCAAATGAGACGTTAACCCGCTCAGGAAAAAGACTATGATGTTCAATTAAAGGACCTATCTTTTCAATATCAATCAATTTTATATTTTCAACAAAAAACACGGCATGAGGATTGCCCATGCTGACAGCGCAAAAGTGGCTGGGTGCATCTTGAATTGCCGGTATTAATTTCACATCAAGCGTGTCTGTTGAGAATGCCAATGGAATTTCATGCCAATTTAATCGTGGGGGCCCCATATCAACTGTGAAGATTGTGTTGGTGCGCTGGTAGGTTCGAATCTGTCCAGCCTCTGTTTTGAGATGTAGTTGCGTTTTACCCTCACGGGCTAAAACGAAGGCTACGCATCGAGTGCCATTGCCGCAGGCGGCAGACTGGGAGCCATCGAGGTTATAGATTCGTATAAATGCGTCATCTTTTGATGATATTGGGTCGTGCAGCACCATGAGCTGGTCATAATGTAGGCCCGGCTGGGCACCGATTACACGGGCTTCTTGAGGCGTAAGAGTATAATCCTTGCTGCGCAGGTCAAGGACCAGGATCTCATTACCGGCGCCGTTCATGCGAAGGATTGGATGATTATCAAGAGGATGTGTCATAGGGTCTAGTTTTTAGCTGTTTCCGTCTCGCCGGCTCGTATATAAAGAAAGTCGGGTATTAACACCAATTTGTGCCTGTTGTAGACAGACTGACGCTTGGCGCCAGACGTAAAACAAGTGGAGCGCGATCAAGGAGTGGCATCAGGAATGGACTTATTTCGAGGCCTAACGCATTTTTTAAGACGATACCGGCTCTTGGCGGCAATCGCTTTCTTACTGATTGTAGTAGCAATAATAATTTTTGAATATAAATTTTTATCAAAGTTTCGTTCTGATGAGGTCAGCAATGATCCAGCGAGGTCCGCTCTACGTAATGAAGAAGGCAACAAAGAAGAAAATTCTAGTGTAACGCAACCCAGGAATAAAGATACTGGGTCAACGACATCTCAAGATAGCGTTGCTGCAGCAGTAATTAGTCAAGCCGTGATGGTCGATGCGCGTCCAGCAGCAGTGCTGAGGGGTCAAGGTAAATGGCAGGATGCAGCTAAAATAATTTTTCAGGCTCAGACTCGATTAAAAGAGGCTATTTCTAAGACCGGGCTCACGGTTAATGGTCGACCAATTACGGTTTTTACTAAGACTGACGATTCTGGTTTTAATTTTGAGGCTATGTTACCACTCACTACAGCGCCAGAAGGGAAGCTTAATCTAATTGATGGCGTTGAAATTGGGGCTTCGCCAAGCGGGAAAGCGCTCAAGTTCCAACATCATGGAGCTTATGAAGAAATAGAAGCTACTTACGAAGCTATCGCGGCTTATCTTGACGAGAAAGGATTGGATTCGAAAGATCTAATCATTGAGGAATATGTCGGCGAGTTTCGAGAAGATGATGAGAATATAGATGTTGATATCTATGTATTTCTAAAATAAACTAGCGCATGTCATCAATTGAGCCAGATGATACCAGAAGACAGATAAATTGCAGCTAAGAAGTTCCGTGCTGTTTTATCATACCTAGTAGCAATCACTCGAAATTGTTTGAGCTTGCAGAAGAAATTTTCGATGAGATGTCGAGACTTATAAAGCTCTCTGTCATATTCTCTTGGATCTAGGCGGCTACGTTTAGACGGGGTTACCGCTTGCTTGCCTGCATTTTGTAGAACATCAATCACTCTCTCGGCAGCATCATACGCTTTGTCTGCCAATAAAATATCCGCTTCGAGAGTTGGAATGAGCTTATCAGCGCCACACAAATCGTGAGCCTGTCCAGGCGTCAAATGGAAGCTGGTTGGATTACCAAGAGCATCGACGGTTGCATGTATTTTAGTGCTCAATCCACCTTTACTACGACCTATCGCCTGGTCT
>BJGJ01000112.1 GCA_014190435.1 Methylocystaceae bacterium
GAGCAATTAGCTCTTGCGGGCCCTCCAGCGCCTAGCGTTATCGGTATCGATGAGATCTCAATCAAAAAGCGACATAGCTATCGGATCATTGTCAGTGATCTCGAGAAGCGGCAGGCCATATGGTTTGGCGGCAATGGCCGATCGCAAACGGATATGGATCAGTTTTATGCCTCATTACCTGAGGAAAACCGGGATAAAATCAGGCTCGCCGTTATGGACATGTGGAAGCCTTTCCGCAACTCAACGAAAGCCCATGCGCCGCAGGCTGCTATTCTATTCGATAAATTCCATGTGCTGCGCCATTTGGGCGACGCCTTGGATAAAGTCCGTAAAGCTGAATATGCTCGGGTTACTGGGCCTAAGCGCAAGTTCATTAAGGGGCAGAAATATGTCCTCCTCACGCATAGAGAAAATCTCTCCAGTGAAGGGCGTCAGAACTTAAAGCTTCTTCTAGACGCAAATAAGCGACTAAATACGGCGTATCTTCTACGCGAGTCCTTTGCACAGCTCTGGGACTACAAGTCTGAGGCATGGGCGCGTCGGTTCTTTGAGAACTGGAAATCTCAATTACGCTGGCAGCGTCTCAAGCCCTTTGAAGACTTTGCAGAAATGATCGAGCGTCACTGGGATGGGATCGCTGCCTATTGCAGACCAGAGAATAAGATTGCCCTCGGCTTTGTCGAAGGTCTCAACAATAAAATCCGCGTCTTTCAGCGACGTGCCTACGGCTTACGAGATGAGGAATATCTACGACTAAAAGTTCTCACTTGCAGCTTGCTAGAACTATGAAATTAAGCAAAATCTACCCACACAAAATCCCGAAGAGCCAGAATTTTAATTATATTATTTATTCTACGCGTATGTTGATTGTCTATTTTATAAATATTTTATGATTGCAAAGAAGATAAGTGAATAGGCAATTAGCCCAAAAAACAAGATAGGCAGTTGACCTGCTGGTCCAATGATGCTCTCTTTTGTTTTATTTCCAACCATCAGAAGCAGTTCTGGCCAAGAATGTGAAACAAAATCGCCAAAGGACATGACATTTATAAGTTTTCCATCATTGTCGATAACAGGTAGATGCCGGAAACGTTTATTCGACATCATACGAAGCCAGTCTGTATGATCATCATTTACAAAAGCGGATAGAGGTTCTTTTGTCATGATTGAAGATAAAAGCGTTTTATCTGGATCGAGCCGCTGACCTAATAATCGCCTCAATAAATCTCTTTCGGTTACTATCCCTTTAACATTAAAATTTGTGTCAACAATAACAACGGAACCGATATTTTTTTCTGCCATCACTACAATGGCTTGTGAGACGCTCTCATCTCCTGAAAGAGTAAAGGGTTCTGGCTTATTTTTAAATTCTGGAAGTTGTTGGATTTCCATATGTTATGCTCCTTTTTAAATTATATTTTCTTCACTTAGTGAACGACATACAATCGCCGACGTTTAGTTTGTAAAGTCAGCATAAGAAGGTCTAAGATTATTTATTCCCTGCGAAAATGTCATAATGGATAATTGTAAATTTATTTTTTGCCACATCAGTTTAGTTATAAGCGTGGACAAAACCAATAAAAATTGTATTTGTGTCGGATGGGACCTAAGAGACTTATTGCTGACCTTATGTTCATAATTGGTTTTCGGGTCTATATTATGAACGTAAAATCTGTAATTGGATTGGCTCATAGTTGCAATGAGCCTTAAGTGGGCAGGGATCATCACTTTAGTTTTAGATATGCGAGATTGGGGCATGCTATTCGACTGCTTATATTGTGTGGAAAAATTGATAAAACTAAGTCTACGCATTGAAAAACTCAGCCTGAACTTTATAAATACATTTAACTCGATTTTTATTCCAAATCAAAGAAGTTATTTCTCAGTATTTTCTGTTTCATTTTTGGAAGGTGGGGATTTGCGCTGAAATAGTGTAGCTATACTAATAAGGTGACTTTTCATAATAATCTTTATTACCCTAGAATTAATCTTCCAAGGACAATAAAAAAATTCAACTCAAGGCATAAACATGACAAACCAAGCTGTCGCCCAGGTTGCGCCAAATAAACCACATAAAATACACATAAGTGCGTTTTGTATCATTGTTAGGTCTTTTTAGGGTAGCTGAGGGATTAGCATTTGTAGCGCTTTTATTCTGATATTGATTTATTTTGTTTCTGTTGAAAATACTGAATTGATATTCTGTCGGGGTTGGGCCCTGAAAGCCTAGTTAAAACTCCTGAGAGTATTCTAAGTTTATTTTAACAGAAACATCAAGTGTATAATATGAATTGTTTATTCTCTTACTCTGGCTCTTCCTGAGGTTAATGAGATAACGTCGAAAATCAACCTCATTCTGCTGGTGAAATAGGTATTTTAAAGTTTTAGATGTTAGCCCGAGCTTGTTATGCGTTGCTGCAGCGCAGCAATAAAAAGAATTTTGCTTTTATATTCACTGAAAACTCAAATATACTCTCGTTCGTGGTGTTGGATTAGCTATCTTTATAAAACTATAGTTTTGATGTCATGGGCTGAGACTATTGTCACTTTAGAGCTTCCAATGGTTCACTTGCAAAACAGATATATCACTTAAATTCATCGATGGATTTCTAATATCGGCTGCTGTTTGTATTTACGCTAGTCTTAACTAAGGTACGCACCAGATAATTCTAATTTGAGCTTAGCTCTGGAGAAAGTTCAGTGCCAATTGTAAGTGGCCTCTATCGTTTCCCGGTCAAGGGATTAAGTCCTCAATCTATGTCTAGTGTAACTGTGGCGGCAGGACAGCCATTTCCAATGGATAGAATATTCGCTTTAGCGCGTCCCGGAACATCAATTAATTCAAGGAATCCTAGTTGGGCGAAGAAAAGCAAATTTGTTATGCTAATGCTGGACCAGCAATTAGCTGAGATTCAGACAGAGATCAATCTAGATACTCTTGAGTTGAGCATCAGAAAAAATAATGAGCTTTTATTTAAACTAAATTTGGGGGATCAAACTGGAAAGTTGGCATTAGAGCGCTTTATTCAAAATCTGATTCCATCTCTTAACGAGAGCCCTAGATTTATTCAATCAATAGATGGCCATTTTATGGACAAGCCCAATAATTTAATTTCTCTCATAAACCTAGAAACATTGCGAATGATAGAAAAGAAATGGGGCGCTAACATCGATCCATTGCGCTTTCGCGCTAATATATACATTGATAATGTAGAGCCATGGAGTGAATTTAATTGGGTTGGTAGGGATATTTCTGTTGGTAGTGGAGTGTTTAATGTAGATAGTAGAAATGGTCGGTGTGGAGCAACAAACGTAAATCCAAAAAATGGTAGGCGTGATTTAAATATCCCAGGCTCATTAAGACGAACCTTCGGCCATAAGGAGCTCGGCGTATATCTTGTAGCAAAGTCGAAAGTATATCTGGCGGTCGGTGACTACTTTAATGTCCCAGACATACCGATCATCGAGTTTGCACAGCCAAACTTTCAGGAGCCTTCATTAAATAGTTTTATTTGTAAGGGCTGCTATTTTATCTATGATGAAAAGATAGGTTGTGCAAACAGTGGAGTGAAACCGGGAACAAAGTTTGGAGAGATTCAAAAATCTTGGTTATGCCCTGATTGTGGCGCAAGCAAATTATCTTTTGAAAAATTTCATTTAAATTGAAGATATAATATAGCTAAATTAGAAATCTCGTGATCTCATTTGGGTTTGTCCTAAGATTTTACCGCGTATATAAGTTGCGGTACTTCCAGAAATATTCGGTTAACTTGCTAACTATTTAATCAGATATATTTCCAAGTAAATTGATTAGTTGGCCCGGTTGTTGATTTCGCTACTATTTAATGAACTGGCAAGTATTTTATTTTTGCAAAATCTGTTTGGGGATAATGAACGATAGCGACCCATATACTATCTGTATCTCAACTCATGCGTTAAAGGAGTTGATCATGTTAGCGTCAATTTTCCTAGCCATAGTCCCAGTAACCCTGATTGTTGGCTCGATATTCCTCACAGGATTGAGAATTATATACTATGATTAGAATGTTATGGTTTAGGGTTGATTGAGTGGGGCCGAGTTTATAAAAGTCACTAACCTTTAGGTTGGTGACTTTTATAGCGCGTAATATTTTGTAATGCATTTGCGAGCGATAAATAGAGAGATTTTATAAACCAAAGTTATCACAGGTAATAAGAAAACTGATTGCCAATGAATTTACTGAGACGAATATATGATAGCTGAGAATCAGAGCAAATTTCAGTATAGGGAAAAAGAACAATCCTCCTCACCATGTATTATTCAATTTGATAAGATCCGTAATATTTTAAAGGGATCTTCGCTCCTTTTTTATTTTTTCCCATATCGTTTTTACAAATTTTGGTAGGTTAGGCTTCAGTCTTGTTCCCTGAAGCTGGAACAGAAATGCCACTTGAAGGCGTCGGTATTGTTGGAGTGGATGAGTCTTCACGAGTTGGACGTTTTCCAGCAAGTAACCCAACAATCTCTTCCCCTGTCAAAGTCTCAAATTCAA
>BJGJ01000113.1 GCA_014190435.1 Methylocystaceae bacterium
TCCATTCGCCATTTGTCGCTACCAATTTTTCAAGATCTGCATTTGTGAGAACACGTTGAGGCGCGTAGGCTCCGGTTCCAAGAATGATAGAATTTGGCAAGCGAACTCTTTTCCTTAAAGCCCAGATGCGATCCGGTCTAACAATCAGCGGCCCGGCTATTCATAGTGGTGTCTGGAAAGAGAGCAAATAAAATTTTAGCTTCTATTATCTTACTGATTTTATTGTGTTTTAATAATAATGAGGGATTGCGCGACGTATGAAAACGTTCCCTTAGCCCGGTATGTTAAAATCTTAGCAATACTTTCTTAAGACGATGAAACTACCAAAACTCCAACGCTAGCGCTCCGCACCTGCCTAATATGGCAACAAAAGAGCAGACAGCCCAACCCCGCGCTTAATGCGCTAGAATATGGAGGCTTGGAAGTATGCTGCACGCTCTTGTCGTTGCTGCTGTGGCGCTTTATGCCCTGGTCGGCGCGCTATTAGCATAGCTGAATGGATTATTGAGTATTCTGATTGCCATTCAGTTCTGCACATGTCACTCCGACTAAATGCAAGATAAACCAAAATTATCCTCAGCAGCTCCCCGCGTCTCATTCGTCTCACTGGGATGCCCGAAAGCCCTGGTCGATAGCGAACGTATCCTGACAAGCCTCCGGGCAGAGGGGTATGAGCTTGCCCGCAATCACGCTGGCGCTGACGTTGTTGTCGTCAATACATGCGGCTTTCTTGATAGCGCCAAATCTGAATCCCTCGAAGCTATCGGGGCCGCGCTAGCCGAAAATGGGAAAGTAATTGTCACTGGCTGCATGGGAGCTGAGCCTGAGACCATCAGCAAAAGATTCCCAGAAGTTCTAGCAATAACCGGCCCGCAGCAATATGAGAGCGTGATTGAGGCAATTCATCAAACCGTCACGCCACTGCACGACCCTTTCTTGAACCTCTTGCCTGAGCAAGGCGTAAAACTAACGCCGCGACATTATGCTTATTTGAAGATATCTGAAGGCTGCGACAATTCCTGCTCTTTTTGCATTATTCCGCATCTTCGTGGACCCCTGGTTTCCCGTCCTGCAGCAGAAGTATTGCGCGAAGCAGAAAAGCTTGCTCAAGCCGGCGTAAAGGAATTGCTGGTTATTTCCCAAGACACAAGCGCTTATGGTCGAGACCTTAATTATGCCGATAGCAAAATCGGTCCATATCACCTTCGTACGCGTTTTATTGACCTTGCCCGTGCATTGGGCGATCTCAATCTCTGGATACGTTTGCATTATGTTTATCCCTATCCGCATGTAGACGAGATTATTAATCTTATGTCTGCAGGGAAAGTGCTGCCCTATCTCGATATTCCCTTTCAGCATGCCGCGCCAAATGTCCTCAAGGCAATGAAACGCCCTGCAAATGAAGAAAAGACGCTTGCTCGTATTCGTTCCTGGCGCGCCGCTTGCCCGGAACTGACCCTAAGATCTACTTTTATAGTTGGCTTTCCTGGAGAAACAGAAGCTGATTTCGAAGCTCTTCTTGAATGGCTGGAAGAAGCAGAAATCGATCGCGCGGGCGCATTCAAATATGAAGCTGTAGCAGGCGCACCCGCCAATGCGCTGGGTCTTACGCCGGTCGCGCCAGAAATCAAAGAAATACGCTGGCACCGTTTTATGGAAAAACAACAAAAAATCAGCGAACGTTTGATGAAGCGTAAAGTTGGAAAACGGCTCTCCGTCATTATTGACCATGCTGGGGGCGGCGCTTCAGGGATTTTGGCGAAAGGACGCACACAAGCTGATGCGCCACAAATTGACGGCATCGCTTACGTCGCCTCGCGCCGCCCAATCCGAGCTGGCGAAATAGTTTCGGTCAAAGTCGAGCGCACAGACGCCTATGACATCTATGGCGCCGCTGTGTAAGCGCCCCATATTACTTGGGAGAAGCAACAGTGAAAGGATAAAGACAATGACTGAAGATTCACCCCAACCGCACGAACAACAGGATAAAAATCAAAATGTTACGAAAAATAAACGGCCTGCTTTTTTGATCCCTAAAAGCTTTTTTTACACCGTAGCGGCAATTATCGTTGGCTCTTTTGCAATCACATTTTTTGTCCGAAATCCGTATACTCAGGCCATCGAGGGCGGAGACCTTTACGAGCGCAGCCAGGACAACTCTTTAATGCTTTGGGTTGTGATCTTTGTTGGCATCCCGGCTAGCTTCTTTGCCTATAAACGTTGGATCTTGCCCCTCTTCGATCGTAAATAAAAATCACTTCGACAGACTAACAAAAAGTCATTTAATATAATTCAGCTTTGCTCTCACTGCAGTGGAGGATTTATTGCTTCTTGGACCATGAATAATGGTAAAGGCTGGCGGTAAGTTTTCCACCAAATTACTTGAGTTAATCTCAGGCCTACGAGCGCGATTAAATCTTTGTGTCATTTTCGCGCTTGAAATTTTAAAGGTTGATCCAGGCCTATCAAAAACAGCGACAGGCATTAAACAAACAATTTTTTCCCAATTTTGCCAGAGATGAAATTGAAGCAAATTATCTGCGCCCATGATCCATATAAAGTGAACCTTCGGACAATGTTGTTTTAAAAAAAATAGCGTATCAGCTGTAAAGCGCTTGCCTATCCGCAACTCCAAATCTGTAACGATAATACGTGGATCGCGAATGCATGCTTGAGTTTGTTTCAGCCTTTGATCTACTGAAGCTAATGAATAATTATCCTTCAATGGATTACCGGGCGAGACTAGCCACCAGATACGATCCAGCTGCAATCTTTTCAATGCTAAATCAGAGACTAAAAGATGACCCGAATGCATCGGGTTGAAGGACCCCCCAAATAGTCCAATGCGCATGCCTGGCGCATGCGGCGGAAGACGAAACCTCAATCTCTTACTTGTCCTTGACCATAAACACGATAATTAAAAGATGTGAGCTGTTCTACGCCAACAGGGCCACGGGCGTGCATGCGCCCTGTTGCAATTCCAATCTCTGCTCCAAACCCAAATTCCCCTCCATCAGCAAATTGCGTTGATGCATTATGCATTACAATAGCTGAGTCGACTTCCTGCATGAATTTTTTGACAGCTCTGGGATCTTCAGAGATGATACAATCCGTATGATGCGACCCATAAGTTTCAATATGCTTTATTGCAGCGTCAAGATCATCAACAACCCTTACTGAAACAATCGCATCTAGATACTCTGTACTCCAGTCCTCTTCTGTTGCAGATTTAACGCGAGGGTCAACTGATTGAGAAGTTGAGTCTCCTCGCACCTCACAGCCGGCGTCCAGCAAAGAGACAATTAAGGGACGAAGATGCGTTTCCAAACAGACACGATCAACAAGCAAAGTTTCAGTTGCGCCACAAATGCCAGTTCTTCGCATTTTAGCATTCATCAATACTTTAGTGGCCATCTCTAGCTTAGCGCTTTCATGCACGTAAACATGGACTATACCCTCTAGATGGGCAAAAACAGGCACACGCGCTTCATGTTGAACACGCGCAACAAGACTCTTGCCGCCCCGAGGGACAATGACATCTATTGCGCCATCAAGGCCAGAGAGCATAGCTCCTACTGCAGCGCGATCCGGGGTATCTACGAATGAAATCGCTGCGCTTGGAAGATTAGCCCCTTCAAGGCCGGCAACAAAACAAGCATGTATTGCCCGAGATGAATGCAGGCTCTCTGAACCACCTCGCAAAATTGCAGCATTTCCAGCCTTTAAGCAAAGAGCTCCAGCATCTGCCGTTACATTTGGCCGACTTTCAAAAATAACGCCAACTACGCCTAGTGGCGTTGAAACACGTTCAATGACGAGGCCATTTGGTCGCTCAAATCGTGCAATTACTCGGCCTACTGGATCAGGAAGCTGCGCTATCAACTCAACTCCAGTCGCGATAGACTCAATCCTACCAGCATCTAAGCTCAATCGATCAAGAAAAGCAGCCGCAACGCCGCGTTTCTTAGCCTCAACCAAATCTAATGCATTCATAGCTAGGATTTTTTTTGTCTCGCGACGAAGCGTATCTGCAGCAATATCTAAAGCTAGATTTTTAATCTCTGCAGGAGCTAAAGCAACTGCGCGCGATGCTTGTCGTGCCCTAATTCCAAGTTTATGCATTGCAAGGATTAAGTCAGATGACGTCACTTTGGCTACTTTTTGCTAAGAGGTCGACAAAACCAATTCATTGCTAACGATTACACATTTACGCAGAACCCGCTAACATGCCATAGCCGTTGGCAAAAGTAGTTTTACAAAGACTTGTCCAAGGAAACTGGGCAGTCTATAGATCCAACCCATTAACGCTCCCTTCGTCTAGCGGCCTAGGACGTCGCCCTCTCACGGCGAAAACAGGGGTTCGATTCCCCTAGGGAGCGCCAATAAGTTATTGTTTTATAATGTATTTTCTGCCATGCTGGCCCGGCGAAAAAGGGTCCCATCAAATAACCGTCAAATATATCCT
>BJGJ01000114.1 GCA_014190435.1 Methylocystaceae bacterium
CAGCTTCGCATAATCTTGGCCTGGAAAGAATTGGCGTTAAAACGCGTGAGAATGGCGCAATCATCGTTGATGAGAACTTTCGCACAACAGTCCCATCAATTTACGCCGTCGGCGATGTCACCGATCGGATTAATCTTACGCCCGTTGCAATCCGTGAAGGACATGCTTTTGCCGACAAGGTCTTTGGCGGCAAGCCAGCCCCCGTGAACTATAATTTTGTAGCAAGCGCCATTTTTACAACTCCCGAAATTGGTGCTGTGGGATTGAGCGAGTGTGATGCGCGGCAACAATTTCCAAATCTCGACATTTATGAAACGCAATTTCGTCCTATGCGCGCAACACTCTCAGGGAGAGTGGAAAAAGTTT
This sequence comes from Methylocystaceae bacterium, assembly GCA_014190435.1. Classification (GTDB taxonomy): domain Bacteria; phylum Pseudomonadota; class Alphaproteobacteria; order Rhizobiales; family Beijerinckiaceae; genus Methylocystis. The sequence goes on from BJGJ01000114.1 coordinate 367, forward strand.
ACATGAAACTTATTGTTGAAGCCGATGAACAACGTGTTATTGGCGTACATATTTTTGGCCCAGAGGCAGGTGAATTAATTCAACTCCTCGCCATTCCTTTGCAGATGGGCGCTAAAAAAGAGGATTTTGACACCACAATGGCTGTGCATCCGACCATGGCGGAGGAGCTCGTAACAATGCGCCATCCAGAGCGGCGCTATAGAGAAAGATAAAAACTTTAAAAATTTCTATGAATTTAGAATGAATAAATATTGCTCTAAAAGAAATGCTTCAATCTGGAGCGTGCCGCAAAAGTTTTAGCTTCCGTTAATTGCGAAAAAATATAAGCGCTGAAAATAACAGTGAAAATTACAGCAATTGCTAAAAGATAATTTTCTAATTGCGCGAGCTGTAGCACGCGTCTCTCTCCAAAAATCTGATCCGCCGCTGCCCGCATGAATACAAGAAGTGGCATATGCACGGCATAGAGTGAAAAAGAAAAATCTGCGAATACTTTATGTTTGTTAGATTCTAAAATTCTGAATCCTAGTTTTGGCCCATCTCTAAACGTGAGTAATAAATTAACAAACGCACCAGCGGCAAGAATATCAGCGAAACGGGATATCAAGGGGCAAGCTTCAATAGTAGGCCCGCGTACGAGCAACCGAATTATAACCAAAACACATACAAGAAGCGCTAGAGAGAGAATACGCGAGCGTAATAACGCGCGTGGAATCAAAGTAGCGAAAGCGCCCATACTCCAAAGTAAAAATCCAAAACCAAACCAGCTTTCTGGAGTCAACAAGAAAAAAAACAACAAAAGCCCAAGAGTAAAGCTCATTAGGCGGATTTTTGAGGGATAATGTTTTGCAAACAACATAAGGAGTAATGGAAAAGTAATATAATACCAAAATTCGCACGCAAGCGACCAGAGAGGACCATTGGTGCCAAAGAACTCAAAATAAATTCCTTGTAAATTCAGCAAACTTGTAAAGAACAAGCTACCGGAATAATGCCCCTTAAACATCGCCCCTTCGTATAGAGCGCTAGATGTGAATAAATGGCAGCCTAAAATATCTAATAGTAACGTAAGCAGTAATGTTGGGATTAAAACAACATAGACTCGCGTGAACCGATGAAGATAATAATCTTTTAGAAATGGCCTTGGCTCACGTATCCGGGCCAACACAGCGCCGCCAACCAAGTAGCCCGAGAGAACAAAAAAACCAACGACTGCCTGGTGACCACTTTCAAAGCCCGTCAAAAACCACCAGAGGTAAACGGGCGCGGCATGTGACGCACTCATAATATCCGCCTGATTAAGAAAAAGATTGGTTGCGTGCAGTCCCACGACTGCAAGCGCGCCCATCCACCTAAAGGCTTCGATAAGTTGAGAAAGTAAAAAGGGCATGAGCTCCCGACGCTGGCCGCGCGCCCTGAACGCACGCCGCGCTTATAGCTTTTCGACTGTTGCTTCGCCAGGCGTGATCACGAGAATTTGATACTCCTTCCAAGGCCGATGAGCGCACGCGCTTAATCTTGCGGCAATGAGGTCAGGCGACAAATTGCATAAGTATAGGGTAATGGGTCGCTTTTAGGGAGATTTTCGCCTATAAGCCGGTGGCCCCCTGCGCCCGCAGGATCTTCTATCCGCCTGAAAAGGCTGAGACTTTCGGAGTTAAACCACGTGACAAGCTGGACGCCAAACAGCTGGAGAGCCCTACCAATCGAGCAGACGCCAGTCTATCGAGATCAGGGAGCTTTGGCGGAAGTAGAAAATCAGCTTGCCGGTTTCCCACCCCTCGTTTTTGCAGGCGAAGCCCGTAATCTCAAGCGTCAACTTGCTGAAGTCGCAGCTGGCCGAGCATTCTTGCTGCAGGGCGGCGACTGCGCCGAAAGTTTCAATGAGCATTCCGCGGATAATATTCGCGACTTTTTTCGCGTATTTTTGCAAATGTCTGTTGTGATGACCTTTGCCGCCGGCTCGCCGGTTGTAAAACTCGGCCGCATCGCCGGACAATTTGCCAAGCCCCGCTCTGCGCCCGTCGAGAAAAAAGATGGCGTTGAGCTGCCAAGTTATCGGGGCGACATTATTAACGACATTGACTTCACAGCGACTGGCAGAGAGCCTGACCCACAAAGACAACTCTTAGCCTATCGTCAGTCAGCCGCTACACTTAATCTTATCCGCGCCTTCGCAGCCGGTGGTTTTGCAAATCTTGAAAATGCGCATCGCTGGATGTTGGGTTTTGTGAAAAATAGTCCACAATCCGAGCGCTACCAAAAGCTCGCCGATCAGATTACGGAAACTTTGGGCTTTATGCGTGCAATCGGTCTTGATCCTGAGCATCACCCAGAATTGCGCCAGACAGAATTCTATACATCTCACGAAGCGCTGCTGCTTTGTTATGAACAAGCGCTTACACGAATCGACTCTACATCAGGTAACTATTACGCAACCTCAGGCCATATGTTATGGATTGGCGATCGAACGCGTCAGGAAAATTGCGCGCATGTCGAATTTATGCGCGGGATTAAAAATCCGATTGGACTAAAATGCGGACCAAGCTTAACGCCTGATGGACTTTTGCGTCTCATTGAAGCTCTAGATCCAGATAATGATCCAGGACGTTTAACGCTGATTTGTCGTTTTGGCGCTGATAAAATTAGAGACGCTTTACCTCCCCTAGTTCGCGCGGTCACTCGTGAAGGACGCCAGATTGTTTGGTCCTGTGATCCTATGCATGGCAACACCGTTAGCGCGGCTGGGTATAAAACTCGCCCCTTTGACCAAATAATGTCAGAAATTCGCAACTTCTTTGCTGTTCATCAAGCTGAAGGTACTTACGCTGGCGGCATTCATCTGGAGATGACAGGTAAGGATGTCACAGAATGCACTGGCGGTGCCCGGGCAATTTCTCAAGACGATCTTCGCGCACGTTATCACACCTACTGCGATCCTCGTCTAAATGCAGAGCAAGCAATTGAAGTCGCTTTCCTAGTCGCCGAGTTACTCAAAGCTGAACGCCTTGCGCGCGGCACCGTTGAGCAACATGCAGCTGAATAAAGATCATCTCTCCTATGTTTAGCCAAAGCTTGACCGCACGCACGCCAAGACACTTAGAGCAAACGGCTTATCAGTGTAAGCATGAGGCTGAAATTTAATATGCCAAGTGTAGCGCCAGGGATAATGATTTACGATCTCTTGAGCGCAACGACGCACTCACGCCACGTGAAATACCTGGACGCGGCCATGTCAAAATGCCACCCGACAAAGGCCCGCTGTCTTGACAAAAGGGGCGCGGCGCAGGAATTGCGCCAGCCTGTAATTTACTCGAAAACTCCTGACGAAGCTTTCTCATGATCTCTCCAATTGTTCGTTTTGCGCCCTCGCCAACAGGATTAATTCATATTGGTAACGCGCGCGTAGCGTTGTTCAATGAACTATTCGCCAAGACCAACCATGGCCGATTCATACTGCGGTTTGATGACACGGATTCCGCCCGCTCAACGCCAGAATTCGCGCGCGCAATCGAGGTAGATCTCGCCTGGCTCGGCATTCGCCCCGATACGATCTTTCGTCAATCGGAGCGCACATTGGACTATCAAGCTGCCGCGACAATATTACGCGAATCGAGCCGACTTTATCCTTGTTACGAAACCGCTGAAGAACTGGAAAAGCGTCGCAAGATGCAGCAGGCGCGTGGACTGCCGCCAATCTACGACCGCGCCGCGCTCCGCCTGACTCCAGAAGAGAGAAAAAATTACGAGGCGGCCGGCCGACGGCCGCACTGGCGTTTCAAACTTGCCCCCGGCGGCGTTGAATGGTGCGATCTAATTCGCGGCCCAACGCATATCGACTGCGCGGCGCTATCAGATCCCGTTCTCATCCGTGAAGATGGCAGCTTCCTCTACACGCTTCCATCAGTTGTAGATGACATTGATATGCAGATCAGCCACGTGATCCGCGGTGA
>BJGJ01000115.1 GCA_014190435.1 Methylocystaceae bacterium
GAATATGTTGAATCTAGTTTAAACACGCCATATGGGGAACGGCAGGTAAAATCGCGCTATCTCCTTGGCGCAGACGGATCCCACAGCATAGCCCAAAAAGGTCTTTCAATTGACTATAACCAAAGCGCCACACCAATAGAAATGTATAGCCAGCACACAGTCATGGATTGACGAAGAAAATCAGATTTTGTTATTTGGATACTCGATTCACGCGCAGTAATAGCTATAAAAATCAGAGATGATGTGGTTCGTTTTGCTGCGACTAATATCGAAACTTTTCATGCCCTTGGCATGGCTGATAAAATTAAAAGAACGACACGGAAAAGTCAATTTGACGCCTATTTTGCTCAGGTTAATACATCTGGTTCTGGTAATGTGTGGCTTGCTAGCGATGCCGCGCATGTCCATTCGCCTATCGGCGGTTGTGGAATGAATATGGGCATTGCAGATGGCTTAAGATTTGCACAGGCGATTATAGAAGATGATTTCAAAACCTACCAAAGCACAAGCCATAAAATTGCTCAATCGTGGCTTGCAAAGAATAAATTATTTACTGAAATAATGTCAGATAATGGAATTAAAGGAAATATCCGCCGTTTGGCGATAAGGCAAATTTTCAATCTTCTGAACCAAATTGATCAAGAACAACCGGCGCGTTGCATATTTAATACAATTGTGATTGGTTAATGTTAATTTAAAGCTGATCAAAGCTTTTTCTAGGAACATCACAAAAAGACTCAATCATGAAAGAAACGCCCAAGAAATAAACCCAAGCTTCATTGATCATTCATATCTTATCAGCAGCCTGCTAATTAAATGAAAGATCTATTGACCCATTTAAATCGAACTTTATTTTAGAAAACTATCTTCTAATAAAATAGGAGAGATGTGTTCCTTAAATTTAAAGAAACTTGTTTTGGCGTGTGGCCATAAACAATCATCCCATTTACGACGAACTTTTATCAGATCAATATCATTTTGAGTTAATATAGATCCAACTAAGGCTAATTTAGTCGCGATCGGGCCAATTGGTGCCACCTGGGTTATAATTTGGGATACGCCAGTAGATCTCGCAGCCTCTAAAAGATTAGTCGCATCTAACTTGTCTTCCAGAAAAACTGGGCATTTATAATGATCATCAATTCGTAATTTTGTATCATTGATGGCACCCTTAATAAAAAGACGCGCTTTTTCTCCCCATGATAATTCCTCTTCATTAATTAAAATGACTAATACAATATTATAATTATTAAATAATTTTGGCTCTGGATTAAGGTCGTCGTGATGGACAAGCAAAATTGTTGGTAGAGATGCATTTGGCTGGGTAAGATCGCTCAATCTTACCTGATTTCCATACCATCTGTCATTAATTTTAATAGTAGAGCTCACAAGGCCTTTTGGATTAAATCGGCCGCCAGTGTGACGAAATATATTGTCTGCTGTCGCAAGATATGATTTTCCTCGCGTATGTAATCCAGCAACCCATCTCCAAGATAGTGTATTACTTGCTACATCTGCATCAACTAGATGACGAAGAAAGAAATCAGCGCCTAGAGTCCAGGGCAATTGCAGTGTAAAAATCCAAATTGATGCGAACCACATGCGCGCATGATTATGTAAATAACCTGTCGTCGTTAGTTCTATCGCCCAGTCATCAAAACCCTCTATCCCCGTTTGACCCGTCTCTGCTTGTTGTAAAATCTTACAATCAACGAATTGTTTGTCACTATCCCGTTCGTCTAAGTAGAATTCCCATAAACTTGGATGTAATTCCAGCCATCCCTTCCAATATGTACGCCACAATATTTCTTCTATGAATTTCTGCGCTGCCTCAGGACCGTGTACTGCAAAAACCTGAGCTAGAATTTCTTTTTCACTAATCATTCTATATCGGATATAAGGCGAGAGCTTAGATACCGCAGCTGGCTGTTCAGGACCTCGGTCGCGATTGCGCCCCTGAGCATAATCTTGAGCTGCATAGGGCAAAAAGTTTTGCAACCGATCCAAGCCGGCTGAGCGCGTTGACGGGAAGATGGCCTGGTTCGTCAATTGACGATACTGAAATTTACAAAATTCATTGTATAATATACTTCATATTGGTCTATACTGATTGAACTAAAGTAACAGTTAATGATAATAATAACTAGCATTCTATCAAAAGATAATAAAACTATAAAAAAATCGTTATAGATGTAAAACTTTATGTCAGATCATATCTATCGAGTTAGACGATGCTAGAGAGACGACATAATAGTCGACTCATGAGACAGAATACAGAGAGTCTCAAAGAAACTTACCAAAGATCATCGTTTAAAAAGATAATAGTCAATATGTTAAATAATTAGAATAATGTTATCCCCTTACAGAAAGGGATGATCGCCCACCATCTATTCCAATAATCTGCCCCGTCATCCAACTTGCCTCTGATGATAAGAGGTAGGATGCGAGGTCAGCCGCATCGTCCGGACGCCCTAATCGCTTCATTGGATGCGAGTCTGCGATTGCCTGTTTAAGCGCAGCAGATGAAGTCAAAGAAGCCGCCAGAGGGGTATCAAGTAGTGATGGCGCAATACAATTAACCCGAATTTTAGGGGATAGCTCTGCTGCAAGCGACACGGTTAGCCCTTCTACGGCCGCTTTTGCCATAGAAATCGACGCATGCGCTGAAAACCCATGACGCGCCGCAACACTTGAGAATAGAATGACCGAGGATATTTCTTGCGATTGTTTTAAATATGGAATTGACGACTGAATTGCTAACGCTGCGCCTATTGAATTTAAGAGGCTATCTAAAATAAAATCATCTCGCGTTAATTTTAAAAACGGCTTTAAATTAATTGATCCGATACAATAGGCTAGCGCATCAATCGGCCGGTCAAGTATCTTCGCTAATATTGGCTGGGCCTCGGGATCTAATATATCAAATATAGTATACCTTGCCTTATATCTCTCAGCCATATGTTTTAACTTGGATTCATTTCTACCAAGTATGTGGAGATCATACCCTTTTTTGAACATCTTTTCAGCTAATGCCGACCCAACACCGCCCGTTCCGCCAAAAATTACGCAATACATTGAGCGTCTCCTCATTTACTTGCTTTATATGTTACGCATTAAATTTTTATCAAGGATATTAACAACAGCCATTACGTTTTTTTAAGATTAATTACAGCGCCCAGTGATTATCCTTAAGATCACAATGATTATAGATTTGATCAATATTTTTTTAATTTTATTTTATTAGGTAAAAATGTCCGATCATAAGTCAGCATTAAAATCACCTCTTAAGACTTGGGTTTTAATACGTATAAACCAACATCAATTGATTTAGCTTTAAATCCACCCTCGCAGTAGCATAGATAAAATTCCCACATTTTTTTAAACCTAATATCAAATCCCATACTCTGAATTTCATTCCAACTCATTGAAAATCTTTTCATCCATTCATTTAAGGTTCGAGCATAACTTTCGCCAAAGAATTCCGTATAGCTTACTTGAAGCCCTGCCTTATCCGCTTCTTCATAGATCATTTTTTTTGTAGGCAGGAATCCACCTGGAAAAATATATTTTTGAATAAAATCTGGATTATTATTATATCGATCAAATCTCTTTTCATCTATCGATATAGCTTGGATTACTGCAATACCATTTTCTTTTAAACTACGAGAAATGGTCTGAAAATATAGCGGCAAATATTCTTTACCGACAGCCTCAATCATTTCTACTGACACAATTCGATCATACTTTTCACTAACGTCACGATAATCGGTTAAAGAAAACGTCGTTCGCGAAGAAATTTCTGACCCACGAATGGTATCTTGAGCATATATCAGCTGCTCCTGCGACAAAGTAATCCCATCAACAAATGCATTTTTTTCTGCCAGCTTGTGAGATAGCGTTCCCCAACCACACCCTATTTCTAATACTTTATTTTGATTTTCCACTTCGAGAAGATTTATTATTCTGCAAAGCTTGTTGTTTTGAGCATCTTCTAAATTTTCATGGATGCCGTGATATATCCCAGAGGAATACATCATTTTTTCATCAAGCCACTTTTCATAAAATGAATTTCCCAAGTCATAGTGAAATTGTATATTATTTTTACTTCCCTCTTTTGAATTTCTACGCAATTTGTGTTCTATATAATTATACAACTTATTTTGCAGACCCCCACCTAATTTAGCCGCAAGAACCTCGCCATTAAGGGCAGAAATATAAATCAACTTTGCTAAATCTGGACTGCTCCAATAACCTAACATATAACTTTCAGCAAATCCTATAGAACCAGCAGTTATAAGCCTCCTGATC
>BJGJ01000116.1 GCA_014190435.1 Methylocystaceae bacterium
CGCTATGCGTCTGAAATCGGCGGTCCAGTTATTCCGAAGTTCGTTGCAGGCGACATGCCTTAATCCGAACGCGTAATAGCTAAATCTAAGAACCGGCCAGAGTTAATCCTCTGGCCGGTTTTTTTATGCAAATTTTACGATGATGAAAATTAGAAGAACCTCTCGCTAAAATAATTAGCTTAACAATCTTCGCGAATTTAGAACGCTAAATTTCTAAAAAAAAATAGAGTCGGGCGTTATGGTTTTGGATGAAAATTGCTTTTTGTTACATTCGGACTAATCGGCGCATCTAGAAAAAAATCTAACAGCGCATCGCACGTTGGATCAACTGCATAATTGCTGAGATCTGTAATTCCCTCGTCAGCTAAAACTCGAGCGTCAATATAGAAATTGCCTGAGTTAGTTTGAGCAGGACGGGTTAAAATGAATTGAGCAGCATCTGCGACAATCTCGGGTTTACGGCAACGATTGATAATTGTTTTTCCGCCAAGGAGATTTGTTACAGCAGCTGTAGCAATAGCGGTTTCTGGCCACAGAGAATTTACGGCAATGTCATATTTTGCAAGATCACGCGCAAGACCAAGAGTAACAAGGCTCATGCCGTATTTTGCCATTGTGTAACCAAGATTAGGCGCAAACCATTTAGGATTAAGATCAAGGGGCGGCGATAAGGTTAAGATATGAGGATTTATTGCTTTTGTTAAAAATGGAAGAGCATGTTTGGCGCATAGGTAAGCGCCGCGAGCATTGATTTGATGCATCAGATCAAATCGTTTCATATCAAGACTGGTGATGTCGCGTAGATCGATCGCGCTAGCATTATTTATTAGAATATCTAGACCGCCGAATGTCTCGACTGTCTTATTTATTGCTTGATCAACTTGGTCATCATAGCGAATATCGCAGGCGAGAGGTAAGGCATTGCCGCCGGCTTGTGTAATTTGATTGGCTGCAGAAAAGATCGTGCCAGGTATTTTTGGATTTTCTGAGGTGCTTTTCGCTGCAATAGCGATATTGGCTCCATCACGTGCGGCGCGTAGGGCGATAGCAAGTCCGATACCCCGGCTGGCGCCGGTGATAAAAAGGGTTTGATTCTTTAAAGAACGCGTCATTGCGGCCTCGCGAGAAAGCCTATTAAGAATTATTCAGTTGAGCCGGATAGCCTGCCTGTGTGATTGCAAGGACGATGGCTTGAGGATTTATCGGATCTGGAGTCACGTCAACTAAGCCATTAGCTAGATCAACCTTAACGTCAGCACCCGCATCGATCGACTGAATAGCTTTCGTTACATGCATAACGCAACCACCGCATGACATCTTTTCAACTTTGAAAGTCGCCATTTTAACTTCCTCTTTATGTGTCAGAAGATGGAATTACCCCGGTATATGGGCATGCTAAGAATTTTTCTTATATTATTGAGGACTAAACCGTCTTAAGCGCAGGGCATTTGCTAAGACAAATACGCTCGAGAGCGCCATAGCCCCAGCGCCAAGCATGGGAGAAAGGAGTAGCCCGCTTACTGGATAAAATACGCCTGCCGCCACAGGAATTAATATAGCATTGTAGGCAAAGGCCCAAAATAGATTTTCTTTTATATTACGCATGGTAGCGCGCGATATTGCTAAAGCGGTTGATACTTTTGCTAAGTCTCCTGACATCAAGACAACATCGGCTGTTTCAATTGCAATGTCTGTCCCGGTTCCAATTGCAAAGCTTGCATCAGCTGCGGCTAGCGCTGGAGCATCGTTGACGCCATCCCCAACAAAAGCAATCTTATAGCGTTCCCGCAGATTATTGATGCTAGATACTTTTCCAGCTGGCGTAACGTTGGCAATGACTTGGTCAATACCAACCCGCGCGGCAATTGCTTGTGCTGTTCGCGCATCATCTCCTGTTATCATAGCTGTTTTTATTCCAAGAGCATGAAGAGCTTCTATAGCTGGCTTCGTAGTTGGTTTTAAATCGTCCGCTACTGATACTATCGCCGCCAATTGATTATCGAGAGCGATATAAAATGGCGTTTTTCCTTCAGAAGCAAGCTGGCTGGCCTTTAAAGCGTAGATGTTGGTTTCGATATCTAATGAATGCATAAATCTCTCTGCGCCTATCGAAATAGATTGTTGTTTGACTATTCCTGTTACGCCCATGCCAGAGATAGAGTTAAAATCGGAACAGGATAATAGCGTTAGGCCACGCTCTTTGGCCGCTAAAACAATCGCTTGCGCCACAGGATGTTCTGATTGTGTTTCAACACTTGCGGTAAGTTGAAGAAGCTCGTTGTCATTATAACCTGGTGCGACAATTAGGTCTGTCAGAAGTGGTTTGCCGTACGTCAACGTGCCTGTTTTATCGAAGGCAATAAGCGTAATATCTTTAAGGGTTTGCAGCGCCTCTCCTTTGCGAAATAAAATCCCAAGTTCTGCTGCTCGACCTGTTCCAGTCATTATAGCCGCGGGAGTGGCGAGGCCCATTGCGCAAGGACAAGCTATAATCATTACAGAAACGGCTGCAACCAGAGCGTTGCTTAAACGCGGATCTGGACCGATAGATATCCAAACGAGAAAGGTTAGGCCTGATAAGATAAATACAACTGGGACGAAAACAGCTGTAATTTTATCTACCATTGCTTGGATAGGAAGTTTTGCGCCTTGAGCTTGTTCAACCATGCGGATAATGCCCGCAAGAGTTGTCTCCGCTCCAGTATGTATTGTACGAAAAGTAAAAGCGCCAGAACCATTTACTGTGCCGCCAGTTACCGATGTATCCTTGTATTTTTCAACTGGAGTAGGTTCTCCTGAAATCATAGACTCATCAACATAAGAGCGTCCAGATAAAACAATACCGTCAGTTGGGATCCGCTCTCCAGGACGAACGATAACAATGTCGCCAACTTGTAGATCTTCAATTTTAAGATCTTGGCTTTGACCATCTTTTTCAACATGAGCGATTTTAGGCTGGAGTCCAGCTAAGACGCGAATTGCCTCAGATGTCTTTCCTTTGGCGCCAAGTTCTAGATAGCGCCCAAATAAAATCAAAACGACAATAACTACAGCAGCTTCATAATAAACAACATCAGATCCTTGCGGCAAAATCGAGGGGAGAAACGTGGATATAGCAGAATATAAATAAGCGCTTAGTGTTCCTATAGCTACAAGCGCATTCATTTCTGGCCTGCCGCGGAATAAAGCTGGAATGCCTTTAACGTAGAAAATACGTCCCGGACCAAACAGCGTTAAGGTCGTAAGAATGAAAGAGGCATATCGAATTTCTGCTTCGCCAATTGTTTCTGTCGCCCAGTGATGAAAATCAGAAAAAATATGTCCGCCCATTTCTATAATGAAAACAGGAGCAGCAAGAATTGCTGCAAGGAGCAGTCTCCTTTTTAGATCATTTGCTTCTTGAGCTTGCCGATTAAATTTTTGATCCTGCTCTTCTCTATCATGCTGAACAAAATGGGGTGTATAGCCGGCGTCGATGATAGCTTTAGTGAGGTTGCTTCGTAAGCTAGGATTGGATAGAGCTTTAATCGTCGCTCGTTCTGCCCCAAGATTAACATGCGACTCTATTACCCCAAGAACTTTTTTTATACTGGATTCAACATATGCAACGCATGAAGCACAGCTCATTCCCTCAATATTAATCGCTAATGTTTCAACAACAGGCTCATAGCCAGCATCGATAATTGTTTGAAAAATTTGTTCTGAGGCTGCTTCTTGACTAATTGTAATTTGCGCTCGCTGTGTCGCGAGATTGACGCTGGCGGAAACAACCCCTTTTGTTTGTAATAAGGCATGCTCAACGTGTCCAACACAGGAGGCGCAGGTCATTCCCTTAATTTCAAGGTCAAGCACCCTGGGCGCCACTTCATTAATTCTCATAGAAGAAAGCCTTTAACTTTATGTAATCTCATTAGCTTAGTCTAAATTTATCGTTACTAAAAGGCTATGTTATCACGAGTAATTCATCATTGGGCTGTTATTTTAAGTATTTGACTGCTGGATGAGCCTATAAAATAAAAGCCTGAACGCTTTTATGTAATGTCTCCTGGATTCACTTTCGAAGTGCGACTTTGGTCAATTTGTTGAGGTGACTGAGAATGCGTAATGTCTCAGTTCCCTTGACCCACCAGTCGAAGAAGCACCATGAACTATACGCACCTCAGTCAACCTG
>BJGJ01000117.1 GCA_014190435.1 Methylocystaceae bacterium
ACTAGGCCCATAAGTGCTTGGGTTCGGATTAATCATCCTGCACCGTCGATAGTGTCTTGATGCAGCGCCTTAGGGATGATGTAGGCTGTGTCAGTAATTGGCAGGAGACTGTCTTGCTCTTTTAAAAGAATGTTTTCTTCTTATATTCACGCTGCTCAATCCAACTAGAGCTACATTTAAAATAATGCTTATAGGAAAGCCTACATGATGAAGGCTTTCCTATTTATTGGCAGTTTACTGAGGTGCTCTTTCTAGTTCTTGAAGGGCGCGATTGGCAATTGTCGTCGCTGAGCTTCGGCGCTTATTGCCAAATTTTATAGCTTCTTTGAGGCGACTAATACCCTTCCTAATGTGAATATTGGGGTGATCAACTTGTGCGTCTCTGGCGTAGAAGAGAGCTTCTGTAGAGTGACGAACCAATACGCTTGGCTTGTTTGAACGTCCAGCAACAACTGCTGCTCTCGTGTGGGTTATAGCTAGACGGAGATCGTCTTGATGTGCGAGGGCAATAGAGCTGCCTGATATTGGAAGAACCAAAGCTCCAGCCAGTATAATAGATTTAAATTTAATCATTCTGACACCCCTGTATGAATTAGACGAATAAGACATATATCATGTAGGGTTACGTCGTTTCTTTTACAAGGCCGAGCATGCCTGCCATATGTCATAGCTCCCAGTACTTTTTCTAGCTAGAAAAAATATATCCAACTATTTGCAAATAAGCTCTGATTTTTCAACTAATTCCTTGCATGTCTATAAGGGCCGTATTTTCTGACAATTATGATGGGGGTTTTTAAAAGAGCGAGTTTTATAAAAACTACTTGGACTTTATTAATTTAATAATCTGGCCCCAAATGGTGATCAGAGGGAATATTAGTTTAAGGCGTTGATAACTGCAAATACCTTTGTCCACGAGATAGTATATTCTAATTGGAGGGATGTTATAGTTACGATTGGTTATCGGTTTTTATTTTAATAGACTAATCCAACGGTTCTCTGCCTGTATAAAAAGCAACATTGGTAGCAAGCTTTAACGCATCAAGATCTATATTTTCTTGCTGATCACTGTTTTTTAAGGATATCAAAAATCACGCAGCGCATCTAGTTTAGGTGCCGTCATCGCACTAATTTCACTAATCTCAAGTATCCACGAATAGTCACCAATTAACTTCGAAAGTCACATTTCAGCACATATAAATAGTCGAGGTTGATCGCATAATGAATAGAAATTGAGGAATTCATCTTTTATCATAAATAACGCGCCAAATGGTTCCGCTTACATCGTCTGAGACAAGTAAGGAGCCATCACTGGCAACAGCCACGCTAGCGGGACGTCCCCAAACATGGGTATTATCCCTGACAAATCCCGTTAAAAAATCCTGATATTCACCTGTTGGTTGACCATCTCTAAATTTTAACCGCACAACTTTATAGCCAGTTTTCTGTGCGCGGTTCCAAGAGCCATGCAAGGCGACAAAGGCATCGCCCAGATATTCTGTAGGAAAGAGATTGCCTTGATAAAAAGTTATTGAAAGTGGTGCCGAATGAGCCTGAAATAGCACGTCTGGGATGGTGACTTGATTAGCAAGGTCTGGACGTTCGTCTAAATGCCGCGGGTCTTGGTTGCCGCCAATGTAAAACCAGGGCCAGCCATAAAACCCATCCTTTTTCACGTAGGTTGCGTAATCTGGTGGGAGGTTGTCTCCTAACATATCGCGTTCATTCACTACGCACCACAATTCGTCCGTGGTAGGACGCACTGCCATACCAGAACAATTGCGTAGACCAGTCGCGTATGTTTTTTTATTTTTTCCATCGGGGTCAAATGTAAGAACTACGGCGCGACCTTGCTCGATCCCCCAGCTTGAGCCCCTTCCATGCAGACTTTCGAGCTCTGCACTGTACTTTTGCGAGAGTGTGGCTAATCCCTCAGCTACATTTGTTTCAGAGCCAATACTCAGAAAAAGAGTTTTACCATCCTCAGAAAAGGCAATATCTCGGGTCGAGTGACCACCTGAAGGTAAATCCTTTATTATGACTTCACCGGCACCAGTTGCTGCAAGATCACCCTTTACATATGGAAAACGGAGAACGCTTTTTTCTGTGGCTACGTATATAAAACGTGGGTCTGCTCCAGGCGGATAAAATGATAAGCCATGAGGCTTATCAAGGCCGCCTACATAAATCTTGCCTTGATGATTTTGAGTCTTTTGCTCACTATGAGGAAATACGCGCAGGCGCCCGGCTTCTGTTTCAAAGACAAAAGTATCCCCATTTGGCGCTATCCGAATAGTCCTTGGGGCCATGAGGTTAGATGCGAATAACTCTACATGAAAGCCATCGATTGTCTTAGGTAGAGTATCAGTCGGGCGTTCAACGACCTTGGTGCTGACAGCCGCCAAAGCGCTGGCAAATGGTTTTGTCAGAGTTGTCGCCGACTGTTTTCGCCATATACCAGGCTTATCATCTGTCCAGGAATTAGGTCCGATATAAGACGAGGGCCTTTCGTCTGCAATAACGCTTGTTGAGAAAATAGCTAGCAGACAGAAAGCGCGTTTCATGAGTGAGCCTGTTTTAACATACTTGATCTGCCCCAAACGGTGGTCAGCCTGAATGTTAGTGTAAAGCATGGATCACGGCAAATACCACCGTCCGCGTGCAAGCATATTCTGATCAAAACAATGTCTATAATTTGACTTGTATTATTTCTTTAAGAATAGGCTATGAGTGTTCCTTTAAAATTGTTAGATATGAGTTATCCTTTCAATTCAGCTTTGGAATAGGGTTTACCATGACAACTCAACATAAATCTCCCTTCACAATTGCATGGGTAGGTGCAGGACGAATGGGATTTGCAATGGCTAAACGTCTCCTGGACAATGGCCACGAACTCCTTGTCTGGAACCGAACTCAAAGTAAAGCAAAGCCTCTTGAGGAATATGGAGCTAATGTTGCTGGTAGACTTCAAGATCTGGCTGAACGAAGTATCGTCTTCCTGATTTCCGCAACAGGTCACGAAGTCAAAGAACTATTGTTTGGCGCAGAAGGGCTGCTCTCGGGTGAAGCTAAACCCAAAATTATTGTTGATCTTACATCCATGTCTCCGGAAGACTCGGCGGAAATTCGACAAAGTCTTGATGAAATGGACATCTCCTTTGTAGCCGCACCCGTTTCGGGTAACGCGAAAGTTATAGGGGCTGGGCAATTATCCATAGTCGCCTCAGGACCAAGAACTTCATACCTTGAGGCTCTTCCATTTTTGGAGTGTATCGGTAGGACAATTACATATGTCGGCGATGGCGAACTCGCTCGTGTCGCTAAGATCTGTCACAATGTTATGCTTGGTGTTGTAACGCAAAATCTTTGCGAAATTCTAATCCTTGCAGAGAAACATGGAATGAAACGATCCGATTTTCTGACGTTCCTGAATCAGAGCGTGATGGGCTCGATGTTTACTCAATATAAATCGCCTGCACTCGCAAATCTCAATTTCGAGGTGACATTCACCCCTCAACTAATGCTGAAGGACCTTGATCTTGGATTATCTGCTGCTCGAGCGCATGGCATTCCAATGCCTACGACCAGTGTAACGCGAGATCAGGTTCAGTCACTCATTGGTCACGGATATAGAGATGATTTTTCTCAGCTATTACTTCTTGAGGCACTTGCAGCTGGCATTAATCTTAGTCAAGAAGATGTCGCTATTGATGATGGTCTTAACTGAGAAAATCCCTAGTTGAAAAAAATCCTGTCTGCACATCGTCCGGGATGAATGATATTCAGCCAACAGTCTCTCACAACTTCGCGCGCCTTGGTTTCGGTACGAGCGCTTCCTTCCTGCATTTTATGACTAATCCAAACACGCCATCACCAGGAAACGATTGGATCATCTTTACCTGCATCAAAGAGCTGAGAGACTGGTCTTCCCCTTACCCAAAGATTTCCATTGAAGTTGGGTTGGGAATTGCTTGATGCATAAGAAAGTTCTATTTTTGGTGAAAATGGCGCACTGTAGGAAGCAAAGATAAGAACTGTAACAAATGGGTAATTCAATCCATAAAAATCGAATAATTCAATAATAACTCGAATATTTCGGCATTTCGGCGCAAATCCGCAAGAAAACTCACATTAACTCTGGACTTCCTCACCG
>BJGJ01000118.1 GCA_014190435.1 Methylocystaceae bacterium
CAACGCCTGATCTTTGGGGTTAACCGATCGGGCGCTCTGGCGCTCAATTATCCGTCGTGACAGCCTCGCCAGCGCCCAGCCACCCGAGCATGCCGCCACTATAGTGGGTATCGATATCTGTGCGACCAGCCTGCTGCGCTTTCTCCATGGCGGTAATAGATCGACGGCCTGAGCGGCAATAAATGATAATTTTTTTGTCCGGCAGGGGCGGCGGCAATTTGTCCGTTTCAAATTGCGAAAGCGGATTAAAGAGGGCCCCATGAATGTGGCCGGCGGCGTATTCGTCGGCCTCGCGCACGTCAACAAGGACGATTGTTCTATCTGACAGTCCAGCCTTTAGATCGTCGAGAGTGATATCGTTAAAAGGTTTTGAATCGCTCACGTTTTATGCCCCTAATTAATTTATTGGCGGGTTATTTACTGACTCAGCGGCGCTCGGTCTATCCTGTGTTGCGCAGACCCGCTGCGACGCCGTTGATTGAGGTGAGAATGCCTTCGCGTATTTCTGGGTCCGTCTGACCGTCGCGGTGACGCCGAATTAATTCAGCCTGAAGATAGTTTAGCGGCGCAATATAAGGGAAGCGATTTTTTATTGACCGCGCTAGCATAGGGTTATCAATTAAGCGAACTTTTGTGCCGAGTATTTTTTCAAGCGCATCAATCGAGCGTTTGTGCTCGGTTTCAATCATACCAAAAATACGATCAGCTAATGCGCGATCTTCAACAAGATTGGCGTAATGTCTCGCGATAGATAAATCTGTTTTTGCAAGTATCATATCTATGTTGGATAGGAGCGAACGAAAGAAAGGCCATTCGCGACTCATGCGTTGTAATAAGTTAAGTCGGGTCACGCTATCTTGCGAAAGAAATAACTCTATAGCTGAGCCAAAGCCAAACCAACCTGGCAAGGCAACGCGAGCTTGAGCCCAAGAAAAGCTCCAAGGGATAGCGCGAAGATCTTCAATACGTCGCGAAGGTTTGCGCGAAGATGGTCGTGAGCCAATATTAAGAGAAGCAATCTCGGAGATTGGCGTTGCAGCAAAAAAATAATCGACAAAACCTTGCGTGTTGTAGACCAGGCCTCGATAGGCGGAAATGCTTGCTTGGGAGAGTTCTTCAGCTGTGGTTAGGAATTCTGCATCTGGCGTTTTTCGTTGAGATAATAATGTGGCCTCTAAGGTCGCCGCTACAAGTAATTCAAGATTAACTCTGCCAATTTTCGGATTGGCGTATTTTGAGGCGATGACTTCACCTTGTTCGGTCAAGCGGATTTGGCCATTTACCGTGCCAGGGGGTTGCGCGAGTATTGCATCATAGCTTGGTCCGCCGCCCCGCCCAACCGTACCGCCGCGTCCATGAAAAAGGCGCATCGTGATGTTGGGTATGGAGGCGAAGAACTCCGCTAGTGCTGTTGATCCTCGATATAGCTCCCAGATGCTTGTAAGAATCCCGCCGTCTTTATTGCTATCTGAATAGCCCAACATGATATCTTGTTGTCCGCTTGAATTGCTGACAAGACGTAAAACGCCAGGCAATGCATAGAAATCGCGCATGATAGAAGCGGCGTTGCGTAAATCGTCAATTGTTTCAAACAGCGGCGTTACGATTAAATCTGCTGCAGCGATGTCAAAATCGCGGGGATCAAGCGTACCGCGCATCAGTCCGCACTCTTTTTGCAGCACTAGTACTTCAAGGAGATCGCTAACTGTCTCGGTATGACTGACAATATAATGTCGGATAGCCTCATCGCCATAAAGCCGTCTCATCTGTGCGGCGCGTTCTAATATCGCAAGCTCGCTCAATGCGGCTTCGCTATAAGCGCAGGCAGTCAAACGGATAGGGCGAGGATCGCATAATAGACGCAGAAGCAATTCCTGCTTTTGGCTTTCGGATCGTTGGGGATAATCGTCCGCGATTCGCGCGGCTGCTAAAAGCTCAGAGAGTGTTTCTTCGTGACGATCCGAGCTTTGTCGTAAGTCAAGCGTCGCAAGATGGAAGCCAAATACTTCCACTGCTCGGATTAGGGGCTCGAGGCGTTGAGAGGCAATAACTTCGCTGTGATGGATCCGAAGAGATTCATCAATGGTTACAAGATCCGCCAAAAATGTCCAAGAGTTGCCATAGGGCTCGCCCGGCGCCAGAGCATGACGCACCGCTTGGCCTCCGGTAAGTTTTTCAAGCGTTCCCGCCAGTCGTGAATAAACGCCAATCAGGGCGCGTCGATAGGGCTCGTTGTCACGATGTGGATTATCGTCGCCTGAACGCGCCGCAAGCTCTTCCAATGCGCGCGTAGCGCCAGCGTAACGGCGAGATATTGAAAGCTCCGCACCCAGTTCATGCACCTCAGTAAGATAAAAACGCAGCGCCGTTTCGCTTTGCATACCCAAAGCAGTAGAAAGCGACTCTGCGGTTACGTTTGGATTACCGTCTCGATCTCCGCCAACCCAAGCGCCCATTCGCAAAAACGGCGGTACGCGGAGGCCTTCTAAACGCGCTTCTATATCGGCGTAAAGCTTGGGAATTTCGCGTAAAAAAGTTGCACGATAATAGCCAAGAGAATTTTCTATTTCATCTCTTACAGTCAATCGCGTTTCTCTCAACAGCTCGGTTTGCCATAGTTGAGAAACGCGGGCGCGTAATTGCATCTCATTTCTGGTTAAATCACTTTTATTGTGAAGATAGGCCCGCGCCTCGAGTAATTTAAAAATAGCATGTTCAGTATCTAGAAGACTTTTGCGCCGCACTTCCGTTGGATGCGCTGTCAAAACAGGCGATATCCAGCCGCGTGAAAGAGCGGATGCGATTTTCCCAGGACTTACAGCCGCTTTTTTGAGGTGAGTAAAAGAGCGCGCTAAGCTAGGTTCGTTTTCCTGAGCGGCCGCCACATTTGATTGTCCCTGCGCGCGCAACTGCACGGGATGTAGGTCTTCAGCGATATTGGCAAGATGTGAAAAATAGCTAAAAGCTCGGATTACTGCGCAGGCCTCTTTGGCTGTTAACGCTCGCAACAGGCTGTCAAGTTTAATACTAGCGGTTGGATCCAAATTGCGGCTTGCGGCGACCGATAGGCGGCGGATAGTCTCAACGCGTTCATACGCTTCGATGCCTTCGTGTTCGCGAACAGCTTCACCCAAAAGGCGACCTAAGAGTCGAATATCTTCATTCAATGCCTCATCGCCACGCGGCGCGTCGCCTTCATGGAGCGCGGCTTCAGTATTTGCTGGCGTTTCTGCGCTCAGGGGCGACGGTGTTTGTGTTTCGACGCTCATCCTGTTTCGTTAACCTTTCCTTCGCGCTGGCTGGTCACCAGCGCCGGTAATCCTATAGCAGGCTTGAGGCCAATTGCCGATGCTGAGAAGAAGCCGGGGTTGGGGGGGATCGTTGCAATTGGCCGTCCAGCACTTGTTCGAAGGCGCGACCGCGCCTATAGATCCGCTTCGCCGCCGCTTCATCAACTCATGGGCGCATGCGCTCGGTTTTATTGGTTGTAACATGCTGACGACAACAGAAATCGCTATTTTTCTTGGTCTTGGGGTATTATTCGCCGGCGGCTTAATCATTGTTTCACGTTGGGCTGAAACCCGCCCCGCCTTGTTAGCCGCCTATGCGCTGATTGCAGCGTCTTTTCTTTTCGTGGGATTTGCGATCCGAGCAGAAAATGCGGCGACTTGGATTGGTTTCGAAATGACGGGGGTCGCTATTTTTGGCACGCTTGCAGGATTAACAATTGTTGGTTCTGCGTGGTTTGTCGTAGCTGGGCTTGCCCTCCATCCAGTTTGGGCGCTGTACATTCATTATTACGGGGCCGGGGCGGTCTTTGCGCCCGCACCATTTGTTTGGGCGAGCGTAGGTTTTGACATTGCAGCGGCGCTTTATGTCCTAGTCAGTATTCTAAGTGGCGCCGATAAAAAGAAGCATCAAGCTCTTGCGCCCCAGCGGCGACGCAAAGGAGAGGGCGCATGAACGGGCCTGCAAATTTTATTGTGCGTCATGATTGGACGATTGAAGAAATTGTCGCTCTTCATAACCAACCGCTGCTTGATCTAATA
>BJGJ01000119.1 GCA_014190435.1 Methylocystaceae bacterium
AACTGAGGCCTGTAAATCTTTTGAGATAGGCCGGCAAAGCATTTCTATCGTGGTCATTAGCTCGATTAACTCACGACGTTGAGAAGGGCTGGAGAGGTGTTCTTCTATATCTAGAGGATTTATAGGGCATATGTTTTCAAAATCGATTTTATAATTGAGCAATTCTTTAAAAAGAGTTTTCAGAACGTGAGGGATTACTGGCGATGGCCAGCCATTGTCCAAGTGGCAGGCGCTAAAGATCGCTTGGGCCAGAAAAGGAGCGTGTTCTGGTTTGTTATGGATCAAGAACATTGAGGACCCTTCTTGGATTGTAGAATTTTAGATTTTTTGAAAAGATAATATGTATTTGATAATTTTGAGAAAAAATTTAATAAAAATTTTCTTACAAGAAGATTATTTTTTTATTTCTTTTCCCAAACTTATTGGGAAATTCTTATAGCAAGAATGATATTAGATTTAGTAGAAACTTTGGTGTTGCCATTTTAAATTTTAACACAATCATTCTATTTCCAATTTTAAAAACTGATAAACGGCTCTCCATTATTAATTATGGCGAATATGTGAATGAATGCCTTATTTGAAACATAGTCCATGCGCGATTGCGTTATAATTTTTATTTGTCAGCGATCATTTGTTGCAAGAGAGTCACAGAAGAGATCAAAAAACATTGATACGCTTCTTGTGCTCATTTTATCCGTTGACTGAAGGCCAAAACAATCCGATTTTTTATTAGTTAGACCTCGTATCAAGTGATCAGTGATTAATGAAAAAGACTCTCCTCTCCGCTACAGTGCTATCGACAGTTTTAATTTCAGGATCTGTTGCCGCAGCTGATCTGTCATCGACCAAGGATTCTGACGTCGTCACCTCACTGGTGCCAAAATCTGGTCTCTCATTAGGTCTTGGAGGGAATTTAAATCTTGCGACTTTTGGCCAGCAAAATTTCTATTGGGCTGGAACGTCGACCGATTATTTTACGAATGATGGAAAAGCCTATGGCCATGGCTATGCCGCATGGAACACTAAAGTTAATTTAACACCGCAATTTCGCGTAGCACCAATTGGTCAGATTAATTACTTCAATCATTTTGGCGATAGCGAATGGATGTATGGTGGCAAGTTTTCCTATACTTATCTGAATTCGCGGACCTCTGTATCAAATGTTGGAATTCCACAGTTTGGCGCATATTTCTTGCAAGATAATATTGGGAGAGTTACCCCAAAATATACTTCTAGTTTTTTTGGGACAGGTGATCTTCAATCTTATCAAACAAGTATCAATCACCAAATGACCTTGACGCCTTATTTGGGGCGGTCATTTTCTAATGGTTTCGTCTATGCAGGCGCTGGTCCTTCTTTTTCTCAAGTGCAAACAAATCTGAATAATTTAACGGGCTATCGAAATGTTAATGGGACGCCAACTAATCAAACAGCCTTCGGTGCAAATTATCAAAATAGTCATTGGGTATGGGGCGGAGCCGCAACCGCCGGCATCACATATTTCTTAACGCCTTCCTGGTATCTGGATTTTAACTACACCTTTTCGCAAACTAGAAGTACAACGAGTTATTTTAACGCCTGGTATAATGCACCAGTCGCTGGAACAAGCGGTAATGATGCTTCCCATGCTGTCGGTTATATGCCCGGTAGCACGTCCGCTGCGCTAAATACACAATCTGTTAATGCCTCAATCAATTGGATTTTGACCTCTTCGCCCGCATCTCAAAAGTATTCTGCTACTTCAGATGCAGCACCTTTACCAATTTGGACGGGTCTTTATCTCGGCACCAACCTTGGCGCAGGTTGGGGAGCTACTGGGCATGTAGGTAATAATTGGTATGCAGATGGCGGCAATGGCGGTTTCACCAATAGTCTGACGGCTGCAGGCGCAGGTGGTGGTCTGACAGGCGGCGCACAGCTTGGTTACAACTATTCACTTACGCCTTTATTTGTAGTG
Organism: Methylocystaceae bacterium; assembly: GCA_014190435.1. Lineage (GTDB taxonomy): Bacteria > Pseudomonadota > Alphaproteobacteria > Rhizobiales > Beijerinckiaceae > Methylocystis. The sequence continues at coordinate 1,958 of BJGJ01000119.1, forward strand.
GGCGCCGAAACAGATCTACAGGGTTCGAGTATGGGCTCTGCAGGAGGCTCTTATATTGGACCAGCTTTAAATATTAATAGAGGCGTTGCAGGCTATGTGCCGGGACGGTTGAGCGGGGGCACAAGCATCCCATTTTTTGGGACAGTACGCGCGCGCGCAGGCATTACGCCAACCCCAAGCTTACTCCTTTATGGCACTGGCGGTTTTGCCTATGCAAATGTGCAAAATCCGGCAGGAGCTGAATTACAAACTGGTTGGGCGGCTGGCGCAGGCGCCGAATGGATGTTTATGCCCAATTGGTCTGCAAAAGCGGAATATCTTTATATCGATGTTTCAGGATCCAACACCGGAACAGGTAACCCGCTGAATGTCAGCGTCAAGAATACAGGCGGCGATACGCCTTGGAACATGATGCGCGCTGGCGTCAATTATCATTTTAATTCAGAAACGCTGCAGCCATTAATACCATCGCCTTTCACAACGACGAGTCCCTTACTTGCAAAAGGCCCCGCCGCGCATGATGCACTGCCATTCTGGACAGGTTTTTATGCTGGTTTGAACGCAGGCTATGATTTTGGGTTAAATAATGACGCTTCTGCCACATCCTGGGGACCGCAGGGATTCACAACTACATTTAACGGTGGCGTAAGTAACATGCCGCTTTCTGGAGTCGGCCTCTCTCAAAGCGGAAGCGTTAGCAATAATCAAAACGGATTTATTGGCGGCTTCCAGGCAGGATATAATTATCAATTCCGCGATAGGATGGTTGTTGGTCTAGAGACAGATATTCAGGGAAGCAATATTCGCGGCAGCGGCAACTATACGGGATTTGGTTCCAACGTAAATGGGACGAATGATGCAACGGCGACAAGCATTGGCGGCGTGCAAATATCTTCGGGCGTTGATTGGCTTGGCACTCTTCGCGGACGTCTAGGCTATCTTTGGAACCCTTCACTCCTCATTTATGGAACGGGTGGCCTAAGTTACGGCGGCGTTCACGCCAATGTGACGAACCAAGCTTACACATTTTATTTAGATACGGCTCCAAGGCTAGCTCAATTCGAACAGGGCAATCAGCCCTTCTTTGGAACATCCTCCAGTTCGCAAGCTTTAGTTGGCTGGAATGCGGGTGGCGGCCTTGAGTGGATGGTGTCTAATAATTGGTCAGTTAAGGCTGAGGCGCTTTATTGGAATTTGGGCAACATGAATCTTGCGACAAGCAGTACGGCGCCAGGGATCGGCGCGCCATTATGGGGACTACCTCCAAGCGTAGGACATTCTCCCCTGTTGATCCCTGCGCAGCTAGGTTTCGGGAATACGAGAGTGAATTATCAAGGCGTCATCGCGCGGGCAGGTATCAATTACCACTTTACTACTGACGAGCAGCAATCATTACCTTCATCTCTGAGCTCATCAATACCTGTGCTAGTTAAAGATGCTTCAACTGCCTCGACAATGACTTCGTGGACTGGAGCATATACGGGTCTTAACTCAGGCTACAATTTTGGAACCAATGGTAATGCCTATGCTTCCCTGTGGGGACCGCATGGATTCACGGTAACAGATAACTCTCTATCAACCCTAGCGACAATGCCGCTTTCTGGCGTTGGTATCGCTCAAACCGGTCAAATCACGAATAATCAAGATGGTTATTTAGGAGGGTTTCAGGCGGGGTATAATCATCAACTGCATGAAAAATATGTTGTCGGTATAGAGACAGATATCCAAGGCGCGAGCATTGGGGGTAGCGGAAACCGAACAGGATCGGGCTATAATATCAATAGTCGAAACAATGGATCGTCTACGACAATTGGCGGAGTGCAGATCTCCTCTGGTGTAGATTGGATAGGAACTATTCGCGCTCGTGCAGGTTACCTCGTTAAACCTTCACTCCTTCTCTTCGGAACAGCAGGCGTAAGTTACGGGGGTGCAAATGCTCAAGTCACTAATCTAGCCTATTCGGCCTATGATGATTTTGTCTATCCGCAGTCGCCTAATACTATTCAACCCTATTTTGGAACAGTGTCACGCACTC
>BJGJ01000120.1 GCA_014190435.1 Methylocystaceae bacterium
GCTCAAGCGAGCCTATTCGGTCGCCAAGTCCAATCTGCTTTGCTGCATCAAGCGTCACAGCGCGTAAAGCTTGGTCGAGTGTAATTGCTTGATCTGGACCAAGAGAAGACTGATCGATTACGCAGCGGCGTGTAAGGGCCGTGCTAACGAGAGCTAAAGATCCAGGTGGAGAACAAGGGGAATCTGTATGTAGCGTGAAGGCTAAGCCTTCTTTAACACAAGCGCCCGCTGGATCCGTGAAGGCCGCTCGCTCTCGTCCAAATATCTCATCTCGATAGGCGGCTCCATAATATCGGACATGGTTCATCAAGAAACTGGGTTGAACATTCAGTTTCTTCATTCGCTGAATCTGATCACGACGAGCCATTGTGGAATGTTCTATGCGGTTTATGCCATAGACCAGCGAAGCTTGATAAGCTGCTTCAATAGCATCTAATGCAATATCAATCGTATGATCGCCATTAGCATGAATAAGCACAGGTAAGCCTGCATCTTTCACTTGCGCCACCATCTCTTTTAATTGTGCGGCGTCAAAGTTCGATTTTCCCTTATCTGAACTATCAAGATATGGCTGAGTTTGGGCACCTGTTTTAGTTTGGTTTGATCCATCACCAACGATCTTGACACCGTAAAGCGAAAAGAGCGTATTCGGAAGCTGCGTGCCCCTAGGGCCGAGACCGAGATGTCGATAGGGCTCAAATCCTTTCATATCCTTAAACATCAGACTTGCGCTTGTGCGGCATGCAAAGCGAGAGGAGACTTTCGAAAAAGGCTCAATCCACTGAGATTTTAATGTACCTGGCTCATGAACCGTTGTATTACCCGTAGCTGCAACTGCACGCAAATAATCGCCGACAGCTTTCGTTGCGAGCTGGGGCGTAATTTTGGGCAGGACGAAAGAAGCAAATTTTAAGATCGCGCTTTCTTCGTAAATCATCCCATTCAGTTCACCTTTTTCATTTCGTCCGAAATGTCCTCCACCAGGCAGAATTCCAATTGACTCCGGGATATTTGTAATTTTTAGCGCAAGACTATTAACGCAAGCGTCGTGACCATTCGTATACCAGACAAAAATTGGATGGGTGGTTGAAATTCCATCAAGTTCTTCGCGCGAAAGATCACCCCCTTGGAGGAGATTGTCGAAATTAGAACAGCTGATCCACTGCCCTGGAGGCGTTCGCATCGCTATGGCGCGAAGCTGGGCAAGTAATTTGCCTCGGGTGGGGAATTTTATATAGCCGACATCTTCGAGTAATTGAAAAATAAGCGCAGCTAATATTGTGTGATTATGCGGATCGACAAAACCGGGCATAAGCACTCGCCCGTCAAGATTAATAATTTTAGTATCCTTAGTTTTAAAACTCGCCACAGCGCTTTGAGACCCTAGACCTAAAATTTTTCCTTGCCTTATCGCGAGAGCCTGCACAGGAGATACGCCCGCTAGAGGAATAATTTTACCGCCTATAAAAATAACGTCTGCCCCTAAGCTAGCAGCAATCGACCCTGTAGGCCGCCCGCTGGCAACGGCTGCCGCCGCCACTGAGGCCGCCATAAAATTTCGACGTGTGGATTGCGGGCTCTCGCTTTCAAAAGCGGGAGTATTTTTGGTAGGAAAAAATTCGTTGCGTAAAATGAGAGGACTAAAACAAGCGCGGCACATGATAACACCCCCAAACCGCTCTTTATTCGGCATATCCTTTAGTATAATTAATTTTGCGCATCCCTCAACATTAACTTTAATGACCGGGAAAATAATTCAGTGCTTTAAACTTGAGAAAAGATATTTTCGATTAGCACTAAAATTAAACTCGGGATTATCATAAGCAACCATTTTACCGGGATTTAATAAGCCTTTTGGATCATTTTCACGCTTGAAGGCTAGCTGACTCGGGTCCGACCGCTTCATCCCGCCTTCTTCAAGCGTGTAGCGATGTGGGTTAAACACGATACAATCATTATCTTCGTAGATTTTAATAAGCTGCTCCATCCTTTCTTCCGTCGAGAATGAAATAAGCGGAATTCCCATACAGCCAATATGACCATCAAAACGAACAAATTCTAAATGATCAATTATTTCATTTCCTAATAGATTTTTTATCCGCAGGATGGTTTCTATTTGATGCGGATAGGGATAGAGAATTTGAAGATACGTCAGATTAGGATTTGCATGATGCGCAAATAGGGTCGTATGATTCCAAGTACATTCAAAAAGTGGTGGTAAGCTATGCAGCTGGTCTAAACTCAAGACGTCCGACCGGAAACTTATCTCACCTTGACGCCGTGCAATAAAACTCTCGAGTGCTGCTAAATTCTGAGATGCAACCATAAGAAATACTGTATCCTGATCATGACGGACATATTTTGCGTGATGGATAAAATAGCTCTGAGCAATAGGAGCGGCCATCGCCGCAAGTTCCTTTAAGAGTATCCCATCCTGATTGCCTAGATCATTGGCAAAAGTGCAGGCTTGATCAAAGTTGTCGAAAGCCACAATCATCTCGATCCATACATAGGCTGGCGCGAGAGGTATTTCGACTTGGGTTATGATGCCGTTTGTTCCATAGGCATGCGCGATTTTTAATACTTCATCCCCTTCAAGCGTAAGAATGCGCGGTGTTGCCTCAACTGTTACAATTCTCACCCGGCTAACATTCCCAAGATCTCTCAATCCGCCCCAACGGATTGAGCCTACACCCCCAGACCCACCCGCAACAAACCCCCCAATCGAAGCCGAGCGATAAGTAGAGGGAAAAATTCTTAATTCCTGAGTTGATTGAGAGCGGGCAGCGGCGTCAATTTCAACAAAAGTCGCGCCCGCTCCCACAACGATACTCCCAAGCTGAGGCCTGTTGATATCGTTGAGACCCAAAAGATTGAGAACCAGACCGCCTGAAAGTGGCATGGCCTGGCCATAATTTCCTGTGCCAGCGCCCCGCGGCGTGACCGGTACATCCATCCGATAGGCTATAGAAATAGCCTCGGTCAGCTGCGCTTCGTTTTTAGGGCTGACAATTAAATCTCCCATGACCTCATCGAGTTCACGCTTTAAGATAGGAGAAAACCAATAAAAATCTCGGCTCTTCTTCTTTAAAACAGCAGGATTATCCTCAATATCAAGATGACCGAGAGCGTCCTTTAGGCCTTGTATATTCATAGTCTCACTTCCCTAACCCGCTATTTGAAAAAATCAGGAGAATAATTTCTAGATAGCACAAACTTTTAAAGCCTAAACTCGTAAACAAAGGAGCATTATAATGCAGCGATCTTAACCTTTATCCCCATTGAGATAAAACTCACTAACCCCTAACTTGGAATATGACTTTCTAAGCGAGATCTGGAATTGTTCGTTATGACATTTGGGAGCAACCATGATAAAAGATTTATCTGCTAAGAATGCTTGAATAAGCAGCTCTCTTAAATCATAACTATAAATTAAATCCGCATTAGTTTTTTTAAACCTTATCTCCTATAGAACAAAAATACTAAAAATTAAAATACTAACCTACTTCAAAAAATAAACTATTTTTCAAAATAAAACAAAGTGAAAAGAAAATGACTGTGAGTTGGTTTCAAGGAATTATTGGCGAGGCAATCGGTGCTGAAGCACTCAATTTAATAAAAAAACTACGTTGAAAAACACGGCGGCGTCGAAGGCGTTGTCAAACAACTTGAAAATACAGAGATTGGGAAGAAAGTGCGCTCCTGGGTGTCAACTGACCCAAATAAGCCAATCACAGTTGACGAATTACAAAAAGCGATTGATATCGACAAATTAACGAAAATGGCTAAAACCGCCGGTCTCTCCGTTGATAAGGCAAAGGAAATGCTTACAGAATATCTGCCAGTATTGATTGATAAATTCACCCCAGATGGAAAATTGCCGCCTAAAGACAAATCCTAATCATAATAAATAACTACTCCCTGCTGGCTAGATTTAGAGCCGGCAGGGAGTAGTTATTTATGATTTATGCTATTTC
>BJGJ01000121.1 GCA_014190435.1 Methylocystaceae bacterium
CGATCCCTATGTAGAGATCAATACTCAATTCATTCGAAGCCTACACTTTATGATGATCAGCTACGACATGGCGAAGATGCCTGGACAATGGCGGACGGGGGATGTCTATGTCGTAAGTGAACCTGATGGCGAGCGAGTCTACGAAGGTCCACCAGCTGACAATGTCCCTATGCTCATGAGAGAATTGACAGAGCAAATTCTTGCAGAGGACGGAATTGAGTCAGCAACTGTGCTCGGAGCCATGGCGCACCTAAATTTAGCAATGATCCATCCATTCAAGGATGGAAACGGCCGAATGGCGTGCGCCCTCCAAACACTCGTCATCGCGAGAAATGGCATTCTCTCCCCAGAGTTTTCAAGTATCGAAGAATGGCTAGGGCGCAACACCGAGTCTTATTATGTAATCCTGAAAGAGACAGGAGAAGGTGCATGGAACCCTCAAAAAAGTGCTCTTCCTTGGGTAAGATTCTGTCTAAAAGCTCATTATCAGCAGGCTGCGACTATTATTCGACGTAATGAAATTATGGGACGCATATGGGCCGAAATCGAAACCATCCGGAAAACATGTGGTCTTCATGAGCGAGTCGAGACAACCTTAATGGATGCGACGTTCGGCTATAAAGTAACAAGTGCAAGACATAAGGAAGCAGCAGAGGTTTCGGACATTGTTGCAACAAGAGAGTTGAAGCGTCTCGCCGACATAGGCTTACTGAAAGCAGTAGGTGAAAAGAGAGGGCGTTTCTATTTAGCAAGCGAGAAACTTTTGGAAATTTTTGCCAGATGCAATATTCGGCCGACAAAGGCGCCAGACCCCTACACAATGCTTTCCAACAAATAATAGCTCGGCCAAGATATCCACCTTATCTAATGATTTTTATCGGTTGCTAGCGTCTGCTGAATACTGCCCATTAACGATCATTGCATAAATAGAATCAACCTTACCCCACGCGAGATCCCTAACGCAAGGATCCGCAGAAAACTTATCAGCAGATAGTATCAATTTTCCAGATTTGAATCTGTCAATCTTAATAATGAAAAAAGGTTTTGCGCTTTTCTGCGCTAGGATTTCTTTTGCTTCTATTGATGCAATTCAGCTCTTGAGAGACGATGTCTTATTCCTATCTCCTACAGTTTAATGCTGGAACTTTTCATGAAACACTGCGCCTCAGTTCTGGCCGTTTCGCTTTATCAGATGACGGACTTGGATTTCGTCTGGTTCCTTGAACTTCGTCGCTCGAGAAATATAGAGACCAACAGGTTTCCGGCATCGCGCGAAGTGATGGCGGTATCGATTGGCGGCGAGAGCGAGAGAGGGGTTTAGGGCGTTAGGAAACCTGCTCACGCGCCGCCTTATCTAGCACTTCCTCGCTCCATTGGTTGAGACTTTTGCCTGCAAGTTCTGCTGCAACCACTGCATTGGCGTGAGTCTTAGGATCGACGCGGAGCATTAATTTGCCGGAGAATGATTTTTGTGGATTTTTGCCAATCTTGGCGCAGACGCGCACATAATCATCCACTGCTTCGTGAAAGGCGGCGCGTAATGCTTCAACGCTCGTGGCGTGAAAGGTTATGGTGTCAGCAATACCTGCAATTTTGCCGATGAAGATTTCATCCTCGTCGTCAAAACCAATCTGAGCTGAATAGTTTTTATAGCGCATAACGTTCATGGTCTGATTCCAATCCTCACCAGAAAGTCTTTGGCTTGTCGTAATTGATAACGTTTGGCTTCTTTCGCCAGGTGTGGCTGATGGAAACTCTCAACGGGTCCTTGATAGATAAAGGTTACTCGAGATCCTGAGCCTTCCACGATTTCACAGCCAACCGAAACCAGCAGTCGCTCAATTGCCGCCCACTCAACATTTGCGGGGGTCGGGGCGCCGAAAACGGCTTTAAGCGTTTTGGCCTGCTTGCTGTTCATGATAGCATATTAGAGTGACGCTGCCTCTAATGCAATCATATTTTGATAGCACATAGTGAGACTGATCCTGCTCTTGCTCCCATTTTGGGAGCGTGGTATTATCCATAGTTATGAGGATCATTGCCCGCCGCTCCCTGCGCGAGTTCATCGAGGAGCGCGCCGGGCACAAGGGCAGACCTGCGCTAAAAGCTGCTCTTGACGCTTGGTTCGATGAAGTGCGCAAAGCTCACTGGACAAGCGCCGCTGACGTGAAAAGACTCTACAGCACTGCGAGCATCATTAGTGATGAGCGTGTGGTGTTCAATATCAAAGGCAATGACTACCGGCTTGTTGTTGCAGTCGACTATGAGAAGGGCATCGTTTGGATAAAATGGGTTGGTTCGCACGCGGATTATGATCGCATCGACGTGAAAGAGGTGGAGTATGACAGTTGAGGTTAAGCCCATTCGCTCAAATTCGGATTATGAAACAGCTATGGTCGAAATTGAGCGCCTGTGGGGAGCAAAATCTGGAACTCCTGAAGGTGACCGTCTTGATGTGCTCGCCACACTCATTGACGCCTACGAGGATGAGCACCATCCGATTGATCCCCCCGATCCGATCGAAGCAATTAAATTCCGAATGGAGCAGCAGGGACTAACGAGGCGCGACTTGGAGGAAATGCTCGGTACGCGCGCACGCGTTGCCGAAATATTAAACCGTAAACGTGACTTGTCTATTGGCATGATCCGACGTTTGCACGAGCGCTTAGGTATTTCTGCGGACGTGCTAATTCGCCCAATCCGAAAGGACGCAGCCTGAGACTGCTCACAATTGGTAATTGCCTTTTGAGTGCTGCAGAACTAGTGCCATGCTCAGTTCTAGGTAATTAACAGGGTTCAGTAATCTGGAAATTTATACTTCATTGCAGGTTTAGTGATTGCTAATAGACCCTCTTTAGCAAAAGTAAGAGATTTTAAACGAATAAATTCTGCGAAATTCTGCGCTGATATAGCTTTTACTAACATGGACGAATTTTAGGCCTTGAGCGCAAATTGTCCCGTCTTATCTTCTTTGTTTAGCACACAAGGAGATATGGCCGTGCCAACAACCAAAATTCATTGGGGCCAGATCGTTACTGTTTTTTCAATTATTCTAATTTTTTTATGGGCGGCGACGCAATGGACAGCATGGCGTCTTGGTTTCCAGGAACAACTTGGCAGTCCCTGGTTTGAATTAACCTCTCACTTTCCAGTCTATTTTCCATTGATTTTCTTTTGGTGGTGGTATGCCTATGATGCTTATGCGCCGAGTATTTTTCTAGAAGGAGGCATCATCGCTGCCTCAGGTGGATTTATTTCTATCACCGCTGCGATAGCGATATCCGTGATGCGAGCCAGAGAAGAGCGGGAAGCGGCAACCTACGGATCTGCACGATGGGCTACGACAAAAGAAATCAAATCTGCCCAATTAATGAATCCATCGGGCGTTGTTTTAGGTAAATTTGATAACAACTATTTAAGGCATGATGGCCCAGAGCATGTGTTGTGCTTTGCGCCAACACGCTCTGGTAAGGGCGTAGGCTTGGTCGTTCCCTCTCTTCTCACTTGGCCAGGATCGGTGATTGTTCATGATATCAAAGGCGAGAACTGGTCGCTGACGTCACGATTTCGCGCTGGCTTTGGTCGGGTGCTTTTGTTTGATCCTACTAATCTGAACTCAAATGCCTATAATCCCCTCCTAGAAATCCGGCGCGGTCCTTCTGAAATCAGAGATGTTCAAAATATTGCCGATGTCCTAGTTGATCCTGAAGGCTCGCTCGATCGTCGTAATCATTGGGAAAAGACCAGCCACTCACTTCTTGTTGGCGCAATCCTTCACGTTCTTTATGCCGAAGCAAACAAGAGCCTCGCTGGTGTCGCCA
>BJGJ01000122.1 GCA_014190435.1 Methylocystaceae bacterium
ACAGTGGTCTCCTGACGAGATCGCCAGGCGTCTACGCTTAGATTATGCTCACGATATGAGTATGCGCATCTCTGGCGAGACGATCTACCAATACATCTATGTGCTGCCACGTGGAGAGCTGAAGGCAACCTTAATCAAGGGCCTGCGCCAGGAACATAAGTATCGTCATAAGCTAAAGAGTAAGACTGGAGAAACGGCAGAAAATCGAGGAAAAATCGCGGATATGCTCTCCATTGAGGAGCGTCCCGAAGAAGTGGCGGATCGAACGGTGCCTGGCCATTGGGAGGGCGACTTGATCTTGGGAAAATATAAAAGAACCGCTCTAGGAACTCTCGTCGAACGCACAACGCGCTACACAATGCTGATCCCACTTATCGCCAAAGATGCAGAGACAGTTCGCAAGGCTTATGCGAAAGCACTGTCTAAACTTCCAAGACATCTCGCTCGTTCGCTTACTTATGATCAGGGCAAGGAAATGAGCCAGCACAAAGCCTTTACAATCTCAACGGGGATGAAGGTCTATTTTGCGCATCCTGGATCACCTTGGGAGCGTGGAACAAATGAAAATACGAATGGCTTAATTAGGCAATATTTTCCAAAAGGAACGGCCTTCGATGAGGTAACACCGCAGAGCATTAGACTTGCACAAAATCGCTTGAATGGTCGTCCGAGGCGTGTATTAGACTACAGGACGCCGAATGAAGCGTTTTCCGCTCTCGTTGCGTTAGATCCTTGAGACCGCCTTTTATAAACGACAGTAAAAATTTGCTGCGTATATTCGATTTTCATTCGCGGACTCCTTTCTTTCAAGCATTGCAAAGATTGCGTCTACACAATAGTGCAGTGGTATCTTACAAAAGAAAAACCCAGCCATATCTGACTGGGCTTCATTATTTTATTTATTATTTATACGTAGAACTTAGTGCTGAACAGATTAGAGATCACAAAGTTTCAGCAATAACTCACTCAGGAAAGTTTGATATTTCCGTATAAAAGAGTGGTCATTATAAAGATTTAACTAAATTTTAGATAGTTATAGAGCGGTGTATTTATTGTTGTCCAATCACTATTCATGATACCCTGGACATCAGTATTGATATTGTTCCAAGCAAAAATTGCCCAACTCATTGGACTTTTACCTGTTGGCAGAGCAGTCATGGTTCCACCAGTCTTCATGTAGGTTGTTATTTCAGATAAGTATTGTTGTGTGCCAGTAGCCTCTGCCTGCGTAGTTTGACCATTTGTAGTTATTGCTCCACCCATTTCTCCAACCCAGATAGGCGCTATGTTATTTTTATAAATATAACCCCAATACTGGTCATAAATTGCAGGAAGGTTATCTGGGTAATTGGAAGCGCTGAACCATGACTGATTGGCTACTGATGGTCCATAATCGTGCGGGGAATAGACAACCTTGTTTGGAATATTAAGTGTGATTGGGTGAGACTGAACACCCATAAGATTTCCACCCCAGAAGTAGCTTTGCCCGTTATATGTTTGTGTGCCTTCAACAAAGATAAGCCAGTTTGGATTTTTTACATGTATTAAGTTCCCCATTTGTGTCGCAGCCGCCGCCCAGTCGTTAGTGCCGCCGTCTCCCCAAGTCCCCTGATAAGGCTCGTTTTGCAAATCTGCGCCGATAACTGATTTATTGCCAGCGTATCTGGCAGCAAGCATTTCCCAGTTATCCTGCCAAGATTGGACTGTGTAGGTTGAACTGCCCGGTATATACCACAACCCGTTCTCTGTACCACCGTCACCTGCAGTCATGCGGTGATGATCAAGAACTATTTTCAAGCCAATTTTATCAGCATATTGAACAATTTCGTCCATGATTTGCAGTGGCGTAAGCCCTTCAAGGCCAGCATTTTCTCCACGGTCAGCCCATGGATTTATGTATGACCCGTTGAGAGACAAGCCAGTATAATTACCATTAGCATCGTAAGTTTTGATGACTTTTGAGGTTGAGGTGAGGGTATCTTGCGAAAATGGAAGACGAACCGTATCAAATTTTTGTGCCTGGATTGCATCAAGCATGCCTTCGTAACCTCGATTGTAAAGACCTTGAGGGAGTTGAGCGGTTCCTTCAGCGCCAAACCAGTTAGCTGAATCTAGATTTACACTTGTTCCGCTACTATCAATAATATTGCTGCCAGATGTTGAGAATGCAGTAGACGATCCAGAACCATAACTTTGCGCTGAGGAATCATACTTTTGAAATTTAGAATTAAATTCAGAGCTTTGAATAAAAGTCACAGCAACTTGAAGTTTGGTAAGCTTTCCTGTTTCAAGATTGGATATCCAGTAAGTCTCTCCTGAAACATCAGGATTACGTTGCAGTGCCGTATCGTATAGGTGGTCGACAAATTGTTTATTAGTTACAGCGTAATTATTAAATTCCGCGGCTTTCGTAAAAGCGCCGACTATATCAGTCAAACTGCTGCCGTTAGAAAGCTGGTTGCTCCAGAATTTAAAACCTGCTTCATCCGGAAAACGACCAAGAATTCCCTCATAGACTTTGAACAAGGCGTCTGTCGATGCTGTGTGAGTAACGCCTGAAAAAAGATAGTCATCCATAAGCTCAATCCCTCTAATTTGTTAGTTTAAGGTGCCTTCGAATTATATAAGTCATTGTGGCGGGTACAGAGCTAAGGTCAGTTTATTATTTGTAGAAATTGGCGCGACGCACGACCAATCAAGAATAAAATTTTCCTTAGTTTTGGTAAGCAAGTGTCGAAGGCTTATGATTGACCGCGGTGTTAGGAGCCCCGGAAAACAGATAACCTTCTTCCATTGCGATACTCCTCAATTGTGCTTAGACTTGGACTTAATTTCTGCATATCTGTTGTGTTTAATATCTTGTACAAGCGATTGAATTTATTAAAATAATTTCATGTGTTTTGATCAAAGTCAATGCTCATAAATTCATAGAATTATTGCAATAATAGGCTATTTTTACTTTCGCAGTTTACGCGTTGGATGGCTTAAGGTTGCTTATAGCCACAATGATCAGGCAGCTCTGACGGAAGATATTATTGAGCTGTCAAACCAGTATGGTCGCTATGGCTATCGTCGTTTCGCGGCTCTTCTGCGAGATCCAGGTTGGATCGTGAACTCGAAGCGTATTGTGCGTATCAGGCGAGAGTTAAGTCTTATATTCGCACAACCGGTGATTGCTTTCTGACTATCTAATGAAGGGGCGTGTTAGCGCGCGGCCCATAATTTTTGATACTGCGCGGGTTAATCTAAAATCTCAAGTGTCATTTTTCTCATCTCTCGCATGTCGCAGTCGAACTAGAATCCTGAAGAAAAATTCAGCTGTTTATCGCGCCGCCACTGTAGGCGACTAATCGCATAGCACACTCATCAAGCAAAAAATTTGTTTAAGAGATATAATGTCTTAGTTCGCGTCAGCTGCTGTTGAATTTTGAGGAGCATGGATCATGGCCCCCTACGAACTTAGTGATTTCGAACGGATAGTTATTCAACCAATCCTAACGAATAAGCCTCGCGGCGTAACGCGCGTTGACGACCGGCGTGTAATAAATGGCATATTTTGGGCTCTCCGCTCTGGGGACCCTTGGCAGGACAAGCCTGGGCGATATGGTCCTTACACAACGGCTTATAATCGTTT
>BJGJ01000123.1 GCA_014190435.1 Methylocystaceae bacterium
GATCTATCAGCTGAATACAGCTATATGAGGCATCAATTATGAAAGCACCCTTACAGCATTGTTTAGAACAATGTTACAATGAACTTGTGCATGACCTATCTGGCAATGTCGCTGATTATATTCCTGAGCTTTCAAAATGCGACCCAGATCGATTTGGTATTAGTCTCGCCACGCTAGATGGACATGTCTATGATATTGGTGATTGTTACATACCATTTACTATTCAATCTATTTCAAAGGCTTTTGTCTTTGCTTTAGCATTAGAAAATTTAGGATTAGATCAGGTTGAAAAGGTCATCAGCGTTGAGCCAAGTGGGGAGGCTTTTAATTCAATTAGGCTAACCGCGGATAACCGACCCTTTAATCCTATGGTAAATGCCGGAGCTATAGCCTGCACTGGCTTAATCGTGTCAAAAGAAGGTAAAGGCGCCTTCAATAAAATACATGAGACATTAAGTCTCTTTGCTGGAAGATCGTTGGGTATAGACGAGGCAGTTTATAAATCAGAAATGCTGACCGGAGACCGTAATAGAGCCATAGCGTGGCTATTGAGAAATTATTCTCGATTACCTGAAGGCGTAGACGATGTTTTAGACGCATATTTCAAACAGTGCTCAATCCTCGTTACTGCGCATGATCTTGCAATAATGGCAGCAACTCTTGCCAACAATGGTATTAATCCAGTAACGGGCGAACAGATTATATCCCCGCATGTAGTGGCGCGAACACTCTCTGTCATGACGAGCTCTGGTATGTATGATTACGCTGGACAGTGGCTTTATAAAGTCGGCATTCCAGCTAAGAGTGGTGTAGGAGGGGGGATCATTGCAAGTTTACCAGCTAGTCTAGGTCTTGGAACATATTCACCGAGACTTGATACCTACGGTAATAGTGTGCGTGGCATTCGCGTGTGTGAGAAAATATCATCATACTTTAATCTTCATGTATTAGACCGAAAAGAAGATCTGCAAACGTGTATTTTAGCCGATTATGATATTAAAGGAATTAGTTCTCGACGAAGTAGAAGGCCAAAAGAGATCAAAATATTACAGGAGCATCATGATGAGGTTCGTATCGTAGAATTGGTTGGTTCTCTTAGCTTTTCAACAATGGATTATATTTCGCGCAAATTAACTTTATCTCCGGATAATACGAAATATATTATATTAGATATAAAAAGAGTGCCTAGCATCACTATTGCAGCACAAAAGATTTTAGAATCTTTAAGACAAGAAATTGAATCAAAGTGTATTAAACTCATTTTTTCAGGTATCAAAATTGGATCAGCCATATATCGCCAAATTGATTTGGAGTATGAAAATAAATTATTTCAAGATAAATATTTGCTTCTTGATGATGCAATTGAGTGGGTTGAGAATGACATTTTAGAGAGAAATTATGGTAACATTAATAAAGAAGAAATTATACCATTAAGTGAACAATTACTCCTAAGTGGATTTTCTGCCGAAGAAATCAAAAATTTGGCTGAAATATGTGAACTAAAGCATTATAATTCTGGCGATCAAATAATTTTTTCTGGCGATGCTGCTTTATCATTTTATTTTCTACAAGCTGGTCAGGTAAGTGTTAAATTTAGTAATGGCGTTAAGCTGTCTTCCTTGTCAGCTGGTATGAGTTTTGGAGAGATGGCCTTGCTCGAGAATGTAAGAAGCGCTGACGTATGGGCTGATACGGATATTACATGCCTTGAGCTAACATTAAATGCTTATAATAACTTTCGTAAATTCTATCCAGAAACTGGTGAAAAAATCATGCGAAATGGAGCTTACTTATTAAGTCAGCGTTTAAGAATGGCTAATACAAAGGTTCATATTCTTAGCTCAGCTAGATAAATTTTATTTGCATAAGTCGAGATTCTTGCTGTTGCCGATATAAATAAAACCCCTAATTAAGCATTTTTGTATTCACTTAGACTCTCATGCAGGAGTGTCTTAAAAGAAGATGCGTTCCGTCTAAAAAGTTGGTAGCTAGATAACTAACAAAAAATCAGAGAAAGTTGAAAATCGCGAGGTAGAAATAAAATGTCTCGATACAAAGAAAAATAAGACGATTTTAGAAGTTTTTTATAGGCATAGTATTTATGGAATTTATAATGATTCTCTGGAATTTATAGCCCGCGATAGTCTTGTTCGCTTCCGCACATTAACTCTAATAGAGAAGGGCTACCTTCACTCACCCGTCCAATCTTCCTAGTGTTTTTGCTAAAGCCGTCAGCCCTCACACTGGCGGCTTTTGCTTTTGCGCTGTGACTAATAAGTCACGCTTGGCCAAATAATGAGCAGTGACACGTTTTATAGATTGATACCACTTAATTCTACTGATTAATCTGATCGATTAGTGATCGGTCAACATGAGCAGAGCTATGAAATCCTTTAAAGCAGCAGCTTCTCTGTTGTTAGTTAGCGGCTTTTCAGCAATTGCCGCTGACTTACCGTCAATCAAGTCAGTTCCGGTCGCTACGCCTACCCCCATATGGACTGGATTTTATGCAGGCTTAAATGCTGGTGGGACGTGGGGTGGAAATACTCAACTAGCTATCAATAGTTCATACGCTGGTACTCAAAATCCATCGATTGGTGCCAACTACACTGGTGTTATGTCGGCGCTCGGAGCTACCAGAAATGTTGGTGCAGGAATTGGAGGATTTATTGGAGGCGGACAAATTGGATATAATTATCAGTTAGCGCAAAGATTTGTTGTTGGCTTTGAGACAGATATTCAGGGCATTACAGGAGCTTCTGCGAACGGACAATCTTCCTCTGTAGTGCCATTGCAGGGTATTTATTTTCCTGTAGACTTTCAACCAGGCGAGTTATTCGGCACTGTAGTCAATGCATCAAAAAGTATTAATTACCTTGGCACTCTACGAGGAAGATTGGGTTTCCTTCCAACTCAAAATTTGTTGGTTTATGTAACCGGGGGTCTTTCTTACGGCGGAATTTCGTCGCAAGGATCCGTATTCCAAGTAAACAATGATTTGCAGTTTAGCGGTGGTAATCAAGCCTTTGCTCTTTACTCGCCAACCTGGGGGAATGGTTCGTATTCTAACAGCTTAACTGGTTGGACAGCTGGCGGTGGCGCTGAATGGATGTTCAGTCAAAACTGGTCTGTTAAAGGTGAGTATCTTTATTATGACTTAGGCGCTGTCAGCTATTCAATAGCTCCGCTTGCAACAACTTCTGGGTCTAATCAAGGTATTTTCTCTTTGGTAATCCCTAAAGCTTCAACACGTTTTAATGGCAATATCATCCGGGCTGGTGTGAATTATCACTTCAACCTCACAAACGCTGCGCCAATTGTTGCAAAATTCTAATCATCAAAGATAAAAACAAGGATTATCTCTATTAGAAATTGTAGAGTTTTTCTTTGAGTGACCAATAAGTCACACTCAGCCAAATAAGTAAGGAATTGTAATCATATGGATTGATGAAACTCAGTCCTACCCGTTAATGTCTTCCTTTGCTGAACCCTTAAAGAGCAGAGCCATGAAGACCCTTAAAGCCGCTATATCTCTGCTTTTATTGAGTAGTGTTTCAGCCCTTGCTGATGAGACAGCATCAACAGGTTCCCCTTTATCGTTACCGGTAATTACTGCAATGACTTCTGGC
>BJGJ01000124.1 GCA_014190435.1 Methylocystaceae bacterium
GATAAAATAATATTTATAAAAAATATCTTTGCATAAACTGACATATTAGAAATGATTTCTCACATAGTAGATATACAATCAAGCAATGTCTTAACATCTCTATAAAACTTATTAGAGGCAAATGTGATAATTCAAAGGTTTTTAGAATTCAAACCAAGACGAGATAATTTAGTAGGAAGCTATGCAATAGTTCTGACGGATTTAAATGATGAAATAAAGGTAAAAAATAATTATTTATCTAGTCACGAACTTGAAATATTAGGAAAACTAGATCACAAGAATAGAGTAGAAAGTTTTTGCGCCGGCAGATTGGCAGCCAAAAAATCAATTACATTACTTAATCCTGACTATCTTGCAAGTGAAGTTAGTATAATACCGGGCCTATTAGAAAACCCTATAATTTCATCAAAGCCTCAATTAAACCTGAATATATCCATATCTCATAGTCAAAGCTTTGCATTCGCCGCCGCGACATCGTCTATATGTCCAATTGGAGTAGATACTGAAGTAATTTCAAATGAAAATTTCAAGGAATATTCTGAGCTCAGCACAAGAACTGAAATCCTATTGACAATGAAAGTTTTCCAAGAGAACGAATTAAGCTCTGCCGCACGACTGTGGACTCTCAAAGAAGCCTTATCAAAAGCAATAAAATGTGGATTTACTATACCCCTAGGTTTATTAGAGATTATTTCTTTCGAAGAAGAATTAAAAAGCAGATGCGTATTCAAAAATTTTCCCCAATACAGGGGTATCAGCTTCAATTACAAGGATAATATGTTTGCTATTTGCCTACCCTACTCTGTAAATATCCACGACAATTTTCCATAAATAAACGCGATATTATATAATTCAAATATATATTTTTTTAATAGTCAATCTACATGTTTAATGAATTTTATAATCTATTATATAGCCATTAATTCCTTCTATCTTCTATGAAAATTCTACTTATTTCTCTATGATTGACAAGCGATTTACTAGGAAGCATTTATATCATGTAAATTAAACTTTAGAAATCGCGCCGAGAGCTTTGCTCCGATTAGAAAGGAATTGCATGCCAATCACAAATTTAGTATCTTTTGTAACAAAATTCAAAATAAGTACATAATATCATGAAATGGATACACAGCGATCCCCATAAACGTTTATATGGTGCAACAAGATTTCAAGCCGCTAAGAGAAGATTATTACTTTTTCCCCACTCTGGAGCAGGCCCCTCTTATTATCTCAAGTGGCTAAAATTTTTGCCCCCAGATGTCGAGCTTTGGATCGCAAACTATCCAGGACGCGAAGGACGATTCTTAGAACCCTTCGCTAATTCAATTAACAATCTATCGTACGATATTGCCCAATCTTTAATTGAACTTAGACCTCTCCCCCTCTTGATATTTGGCCACAGCCTTGGCGCTGCCGTTGGATTTGAAGTAGCACAATTCTATGAAACTAATGGCGGAATGGACCTTACCAAACTTATCGTATCAAGCCGCCCACCAAAAAAAACGAATGATGAACTAACAAATATGCTAAAGCTATCTGATAGAGAGCTGATTAACGCGGTCTGCAATAAATACGGAGGCATCGCCTCAGAAATTATCGAAAATGATGAATTTCAACAATTTTTTACTCCTATATTGCGATCTGATCTAAATTTATTATCAAATTATAGCACGCCATCCAACGCTAAACTTAATGCTGATATACACGCATCTTTCGGCGATAAAGAAGTTTCTTTCTCGTCGAAAGACATTAACGAATGGCGAAACTATACGAATAAAAATTTTACAATAACGAGATTTCCTGGAGATCACTTCTATTTTCAAGATAATCTTAAAAATATCCTGAGCACAATAATATAAAAGCTCTCATTCTATGACAATCCATTATGAATTGAGCTACTTTGATAAATTGCTTTCAATTAACTCATCAATTTTAGCAGCAATTACCTTTGAAGGCTCCATCTCAAGCATTCTTAAATGCATAGACTCTACGGGAATATATGTAACTTTAGAACAATATTGCTTCCATGCCATTCGCATTTTTTTAAGCTTTTCTGTTTGTTTTTCCTTATTAGCTGAAAAATAAACAGCCTCAAAGTTTCCATGACTTTGGTTTAATTTAGAAATTCTCTGACTACTTTGAATCATTTCATTCAACATCCTGTCCACCCATATTATTGGAGTTCCGGGAGGAACTAGTTTCTCTTCTATGAGGACTTCTAGCGCAAATTGTTGCATTTCTGTTTGAGTAACATGGCCACTTGTATCCATCCCATAGTTTCTAGCGATATCAGCAAGGATTTCATCTTTCGTTGGCTGACTTATATCTACCTGGTCTATCTTAGGCGCACTATCTATCAGCCCTAAAATACCAATTTTACGACCTGCTTGCTCTAAAGCGCACGCAATTTCATGAGCAATTAAACCACCAGCTGAATATCCAATTATGTTAATCCGTCCTCTAGGCTGGATCTTTAGAATTGCGTCTATATAAGCATCAACCATTTCAGTAAAATTAGAGAAAGGTTCTTCGTTTGGCTCCAATCCACGGGCTTGTAGCCCGTAAACAGTAACTTTACTTTTTAATAAATGTGCAAATTTACTAAAAATTGTGGCCATTCCACCTGCCGGATGCACGCAAAAAAGAGAAGAGCCACAATCCAGACCTGCATCGCGTAATACAATGATTGGCTTATAGGGCTGTGCAGTATTTTTGTTATTTATGAAATCACCAAGAGCCGCTACTGTTGGGTGTTCAAACAGCGCTCTTAAAGGAAGCTCTAACCCAAGCGCTTCTCTCACCCGCGCAACTAAACGCATCGCCAACAGAGAATGACCGCCTAACGCAAAGAAACTATCATCCAGTCCAACGCGGCTTGCTCCCGTCAGCTCCGCATATAAATCTGCAATAAGCTGCTGTGTCGGCGTCTCTGGCGCGCGATACGCCCCCTCCCCAACAACCTCAGGTAAGGGAAGCGCTCGAACATCCAACTTCCCATTCGCCGTCAGCGGTAACTTCTCAAGCACAACAAACGCGCTTGGAACCATATAATCGGGAAGCGTCCGCGAAAGAGTATCTCGCAAGCCAGAGATAAATAGCCGATCCGCATCACGCATTGTCGGCTGATTGGCATAGTCAGACCAACTCGTTCTCTCTTCTTTCCGCGTCCCATACTGAAGCGCTATCGGAATGCCACTCAGACCCGGCGCTAGCTCTTCTCTTACAAAATACGCATCAAAATATCGCTCCGCGTTCTCAGGCGAAAACATCAGCCCAACACGGTAGCCATGCTTGTGTCCAAGTAAATAAATCATCTCCGGATCTAAAAGAGAAAGCTCTTCCCTAGATCCGCTCGCACCAACATCCGACTTCGTGAGGCGCTCATCCCCTTCCTCTAGTCGTCTCAGGCGTGCAGAAACCTCTGCATCACGCCATAGACGTGCATTCGGAAGTCCTCTGACCGCCAGACGCGTACCCCCATCTTCAAGTCGGGAAGCGAGCGCCGAAAGAGATAGGCCTTCGCCAGACAATATAGAAATCTCTTGCGCGCTCAGGTCTCTATCCTGCGCAGACGCCTCATTAACATGAATAACAACATCATACCGGAAGAGAGACATCTCATTAG
>BJGJ01000125.1 GCA_014190435.1 Methylocystaceae bacterium
GATAGCCAGCAAGGCCAAGTCCAGAAACGAGCTCCAAAGGAATCTCGGTCCAAAGGATCGACATCCAATAGGTCTGGAACTCTGGAGCAAATGAATCCAAGCCAGCGCGCCAGCCAAAGACTTGCTCATAGATACGAACGATCAGATAAAAAATATTCAGCGTAGCAAGGCCGATCCACATGCCACGCAGATCAACTACGGACTCTGTGCCAGCAGCTGCGCCTACAGCAGTCGTTGAGCTCATTTTATTCTCCTGTTTTATGAGCATAGGAATAAGTTCTTTCCTAACTCAATGATTATATAATGCGTGTTTAGCGTCTTTTGTATTGTCGCCAATAAGGGTGATTAACCCGCCAAATGAGGCGATATCTCTTCTCTCACAATCCAAATGACTAATAATACTTGATGACAAATATTCCTAAAACTGCTCATTCTGTCCGATTTTGGCATGAGGGCGTTAATTGGGAAATTATTCTATAATTGTGCAATGCAATATTAGGTAGGTGAGCGAAAGCTTGGGAAGAATATCCTAGCAATTGGGTGTCACCCAAAAAGGATTGCGATTTGATGAAAAACATCAGACAAAAAATTTAATCAACAAAATTAGACTCGACTGACTCTGGTTATGAGGATTTAAAAAGGCGCTTACCTCTGTTGAACTATCTTCTCTTCTCTTCTCTTCAACACGTTGGTGTGGTGAGCCAAAAAATATTCTGCAAAAAATTCAAGGCAATGGCTGATCCAACTGGATGTTAGTAATTAAAATTTTTATTGTAAAACAATTGATTAGCATTTTTCGACGTCACGCTCTAGGCCCAGAACCGATAGTTCTACTAATTGTTAAACTTCAAGATAAACAAATTGCTTGATTGGTTGCTGTGAGAAATAAAAAAATCACCACATCTCTGGGGAGCATTTCAGGCACTTTATACCTAACTGGTTGAATTAGCCTTACATTACATCAAGCACTCTATTATTCATTATGAAAGTTGACTAATAAAAACTAATATATATTTGATTTAAATCAAAAAATCTATTGAAGTCATGACAATTATTATGCATTATTTATTTGCTCATTGAATGAGCATTTTCATCATGCTGCGGTTTCCCCTTAAAAAAAAATTCACTAAATCGAAGAGGCTTAAGAAGCCTCGTGCATGAAAAACTTCGACATTTATCACACAAGCAATCACAGAAAATTGTAGATGAGGTCTTTGAGGAAATTGTTCTTGCGCTTGAGAGAGGGGAAAATGTCAATTTGAGAGGGTTTGGGACATTTAATTTACGCAACAAAAAACTAAGGATTGGCAGAAATCCAAAAACAAAGGTAAATGCAATTATCTCCCCACGTAGGGTTGTTACGTTTAAGGCCGCCCCTAAAGTCATTGCTAAAATCAACGATCGGCCATACGACGAAACAGCAGACAGAGACGAAGAATAAAACCTTATTTACTGGCGCATATACTTACAAAAATTTCAAAACTATATATTTTAACATAACACATATTAATCTTTGTCCGACATGATGATATGGGAACCACAAAAAAATATGACTTGATGTAGTGAGTAATGTGTAGACTGAGCATGTATCTCATTTTTATAGGGCTGCTTTATTGAAGCAGTTTTTTTTATCAAAGATTTTGTGTAATTCGATGTAAATTTGTAATATGAGTTGAAAGCTTGATCATAAATCGATTGAACTCAGAGCTGGTCTCGGAAATTTGAACAGTTAGTTGAGTGGATTTTCTGCCTGAAGTCGGCGACAATTTTGCCGGTAATCAGGAGCAGAGATGACCAAGAGATCACGTCGCAATCATAGTCCAGCCTTCAAGGCGAAGGTGGCGCTTGCTGCGCTGAAGGGGGATAAGACCCTGGCTGAGCTGGCGCAACAGTATGATGTTCATCCAAACCAGATCACCCAATGGAAGGCGCAACTTCTTGAGGGGGCCGCCGATGTCTTTGGGCAGGAAAAGAGTGAGAACAAGGCTCCAAGCGTCGATTTAAAAGCTCTCCATGCGAAGATAGGAGAGCTGACGCTAGAAAATGATTTATATGAGCGTTCAGTTGTCAAGCATGATTACATGGCTGGCTCCTTTTCTAGGTTAAGAGGGTTTCAAACTATCCCGTTGTCTTTGTCAGGTTTGGGGATCGATGAAGCTCATGCATTCGTGCGCTCTGCGCATCAACTTATATCCGGCAGCTCCATGACGGCTTACCACAATCCTGCATGCACGACTGAGACATCGAGGTGCGGGCTCATACTTTTTACCGGCGTGAATGCCGCCAATCATTTTCACGAACACACGCAGCCCCTTTCCGAAACCTGAGAACGGTTCGGAACTCTGCTTGTCTTATATTTTATGCAGTGGCTGCTCCTTCCACCACAGATACTGCACCTTCAGGAACAATGCCGCCTTCGACATAATGCCAAAGTGAGACAATCAATTTTCGCGCGAGTGCAATTAGCATGATGCGCCGGATACGGGGCGATTGGCCCGCCGCACGTTGCGTATACCATTTTGCCAGCGCGCTTTGAGGTTGGTATTTAAGCCAAAGCCATGCCACCTCAATCATCATATGCCGGGCATGGCTATTCCCTGACTTGGATATACCTTGGCACCTGGTTGATGATCCGCTGTCGTAAGCGCTAGGGGTTAATCCAAGATAGGATCCGAGCTGCTTTCGATTGGCAAAGGAGCGTCCAAAAACCTCACGAGAGAGGATAGCAGCGCTCGCAGGCCCAAGACCACGTAATCTTATAAGCATCTCTCGTTTCTGATTAACTGCAGGATCTTGTGCGTCTGCAGTATCGCGCTCAGCCTCAACAGCTTTCAGTTGCTCTTCGACGTGATCGAAACGAGAAAATTCACGTTCAATTTCTGCACGTAGTCGCGCTGGTAATGGAAGGCCTTCTGCAGTCCGAATCTCAGAAAGGTTGACACGTGATCTCTTTCGCAAAGGCTCAATGCCTCGAATACCTTGTCCAAAGAAAAGTCCCTTAATGCGATTGATATGTGCTGTACGTTCTCTGATCAGCCGTTGACGCTCTCGATGCGATCTACGTGCGTCCTCTTCTTCAATGGTTGGAACCCGGACAATCGAACAGACATGACGGTCGCCCCTATCAACTGCAACAAGAGCTCGGACAAGCATGAGAACATCTAGTCTGTCAGTTTTCACTCGACGCGCCCGGCGATTGACCTGCAGACTCGCTGGATCAAGAACTCGACAATCAATACCCGCCCTATCTAAAGAACGTGCAAGCCAAAAACCGTCATACCCAGCCTCATAACAAATCAGTAAACGTTCGCCGTGAGCAGCTGCGCCGCGCAACTTCGCAATAAGCTCCGAAACGTCTCCGCCTTTGACTCTGTGTATACTTGGTTGATCCTTATTGGGGCGTAAAATAGCAACAACCCAGGACTTCTTGCTGAGCTCTATTGCGGCATAAATTGTTGGCTTAGTATTTTGGTGGGTATGATCGAGCATCGCCGTTCTCCAAATAGAATGCAGCCTACCTTAGCGAATCATGTGGCCGTGCTCATAGGATCT
>BJGJ01000126.1 GCA_014190435.1 Methylocystaceae bacterium
AAAATAATTTCAATTAATTCAAGCATAAATGGGCAATAACTTTTTGATCAACCGATATCGGAACAATTTTATGATAAGAGGAAATAGCTTCTTGTTCGATTGCATTACCTTGTGCATTAGCGTCTTCGTGTAGAATGCCATTTTTTGGTGTTACCACCTTATTGATACATTGTGCTTGAATGATATATGACGCTGAGCCAAAACTAAGATCTTTTATGATTTGTTTTTCGCTCGGTTTGACGATCAAAGTTGCGTTTGTGCGATAGCCATCGTGTAATATGCTTTGCTCGTCGAGTAGGTAGCTGGCTTCTTCGTTAATTTCAATTGGGAGCAATGTGGACTCATTTGTCTGAGACAAAGAGATCTCACTCGAGAAAATAACAAAAAGAATTGCGCTGTAAGGATATTTCATAGCCTGTGGGCATTTTGTATTTTAGCTGATTTTGCCTCTTCTCGTTTTTCAATTTTTATTTGAGCAGCGGAGAGCGCAACTGTTACGATGACAAGTGTCCAGATAAAAGGGTGAAATAAATTCTGTTTACTATTGAGCATGTCCGTCCTCCCCGATTATGCTAATAAAATAGGCATTTATCGCCTATTTGTTAAACATAGTGTATAAAATATAGACTAATACTGTGGTTCTGATAAGAGCCACAGCAGGCTTTTATTTGTGAAAGTGCTGGCACCAGTCAGGTTGGCAGGGGGTAACCATAATGGAATGGGATCAGGCTAATTTGACTGCAGATTATTTCATATTTTTAACGCATCAGTTTGATCCCTGTAAGGGTATTAGCTCGATACAGTCTAGATTTCATTGGGTTGCGGTATCTATCAGTCACCGGATGGGTAAAGCAGTAGAATTTTATAATTCTCTGGCGCCAGTCCGCATGATGCCCTTGGATCTATGTACTCATCGCCTCCAGCCGTATGAATAGTGTTGGAGTGCCTCTAATGACAATTTCAACTTATGTGCGGTCTGGTTCGATTGTAAGAAATGGCCCATTGCAATTATCTATTTCTTTAGATCATTCAGAAAATGAAACACTCCAAGTTCAAATTTTTAATCAAATACGCGACTTAATTTTAAACAGCCATTTGAGGGGAAAAGATCCTTTACCGACAACTCGTGAGCTTAGTATCCAGCTCAGCGTTTCACGAAATACAGTTATCTTAGCTTACGAACGACTTATGAGTGAAGGTTATATTTGCACTAAACCGAATGTCGGTACTTTTGTTTCTCCAGATTTACCTGATGCGGCTCTATTGTCGTTACGTCTTGACCACGAGCCCCTGTCAAATTTTTCTAAACCAAGTCCACAAATTAAGGAAAATCTTGATTATTTTCGAACGCACCAACTGGCCAAACCAGATCGAAGGCATTTAGCTGTAGATTTTTGGGTAGGACGGCCAGACCCTCGCTCGTTCCCACAGAAGGCGTGGGCGCAATTTGTTAAAAACCGGCTAAGAAATGCAGGTAATCAATTAACAAGTTATAGTGATCCTGCAGGTTTATTAGAATTACGCCAAGCTATTGCCAAACATCTCGCGCCAGCACGTGGGATTATTGCTGATGCTGATCAGATTATTATTGTTGGTGGGTGTCAGGATGGTTTTAATTTAACAAGTAGGTTGCTGATCAAGCCGGGGACTACTGCAATTGTTGAATCTCCCTGCTATCAGGGCGCAGTTTTTGTCTTTGAGAATCTTGGGGCGACATTATACCCAGTCTCGGTAGATCGTGAAGGAATAAAAGTAGAAGAATTGCCAGCAATAAAAGGTGCATTGGCTTACGTTACGCCTTCGCATCAATATCCTACAGGCGGGACGCTGGGTCTTCAGCGTCGTATTCAACTGCTCTCTTGGGCTACCCAACAAGAGGCTTATATTCTTGAAGATGACTATGATAGCGATTTTCGTTTCGTTGGTTCGCCTCTCACCGCTCTCAAGGGGCTCGATAGTCACGAGCGGGTGATTTATCTTGGAACATTCTCAAAATGCATGGGACCTGGCTTGCGGTTGGGCTATGTTGTTGTGCCAAGACGATTGGCGGATAGTTTTAGGCGTATGAAAATGTTGATGAATAATGGGCAAGGATGGCTAGAGCAGGCAGCTATGGCTGATTTTATGAATAGCGGAGAATTTGGCAGACATTTAAGACGCATTCGGCATCTTTATAGAGTGCGTAGGGATGCTTTGATCAGCGCTTTAAATAGGCATTTTGGGAATTGTGAAATTTATGGTGATCAGGCCGGTATGCATTTGATCTGGAAATTAAATAAATCTTATCCTACGGCAAAAGAGGTTGAGGCAAAGGGTCTTAATGCTGGTGTGGGTGTTTGTTCTTTAGCTACAGGATCTGCATTATGTTTCAGCGCTGAAGAAGAGGAGCGCTTACTGATGCTTGGATTTGTTGCATTAACAGAAGAAGAAATAGAAGATGGCATCGCGCGATTAGCGAATGCTTTAAGGAAGTAATATATATCTCATTCATGTAACAATCAAAGCCTAGTTTACAGCAGACTTTATATTGATTTCGCCAACTAGTATTTTGTTATGGATCCCAGAATTAATTTTGATCAGTAAGGTTGAGAAACTTTGGACCTTTTCAAATCAAATGACGAGTGTTTTTATTCTATTTAAAGTATCAGAGATTTCTGAAGTAGAAAGATATTTTTGATTTGAGAAGTCAATGACTAGGGAAACATCATCTGTTGAGATGACCTTGTCTTCGTCAATTTAGGCTCGGACTGTAAAAGAAAGTGCTTTCTAATAAGATTTTGAGTCATAAAACAAATTCAGAAACAGCAGCAATGATTATCGTTAGGATCCAACATATCACTGGTAGCATTGTAGTTTTGGTCATCTAAATATCCATGAATTATATTTTCATTACAAAAAAATAGAGTTTTTTAGTTTCTATGCATAGATCCACAAGGAATTATTTAATAGATCCACATTGTGCACCGCATCAAAGTAAGCAGTTGAAATATGGATATAAAAATGAAAATGAATTAATAGAAGCTTCCATCAACTTAAATCATAATATCCTTAGGATGTTCTGGCGACGGGCGTGATAAATATATAATGTTTTAGTTTGCAAATGCCTAAAGCAGCTTTTATATAAATTGCGTAAGTGACAACAAAACCCGTTGCTTAGAGACCCAGGCAGTATAGATTATAAGGCTAATGATTTTTTAAGTTCTTAAAGACTTATATCCAGATCCAGTTAAACCGCATCTAAACAATAAATGGAGCTTTTGATGAAAAAACTGCTATTGATTGCTGCTTTTATTCCAAATGCCGCTTATGCAAGCGAGGCCCTTGATTGTATCAAAAATCACGCCAATAGTGAAAGCGCAGAAATTATTTGTACAGCAAAACATGATAATGTTGCTATCAAAGAGATCAAGCTTAATGGCGGACAATGTTCAAGCCCAGTAAGTGAAAAAATTCATCATAAAGTGATGATGAGGGGCGATAAATTTGTTGTTCCAGGGACAAAAGAGTGTGGTTATGTTTCTGGCATGTCAATCAAAGATCATAACG
>BJGJ01000127.1 GCA_014190435.1 Methylocystaceae bacterium
AGACAATCTCATTACATGTTTATAACTAATTCACTAAAACAATCGATGAACTATTTTTACTGTCGGTAGTGGGTGTGCCTCTACATATAGCGAGAATTTCTCCCAGCTAAAACTTTTGCGTTGGCTACGCCTGTTCAACCATTTGAATATTATTTTACTGGCTTCGTATAGAAAATTTTCTACCATTTTGCCATTGAAGCTCACGCCATAATATTGCACATGGCCTCTTAGCTTCGAGCAGAATATCTTCCATATATCGCCAAGTTTCGCTTTGTTTCTTATCCCTTTTGCCCATTCGGCAACTTTTGTGAGTTTGGAGCGATAGCGCTTACCACTCGTTTTGAGTTTTGGGATAGTTAATCCATTGCGCGATTTCCCTAGATAAAAGCAGAGACCGAGAAAATCAAATGACTCTTGTTTGATGCCTTGCCTGCTTTTGCTCTTTGAGAAGTTGACCATTTTTGTCTTTTCTTCATTGAGTGCGAGGTTATATTTGCTCAGACGTTTTGCCAATACGCTTTTGATACGTTTCGCGTCCTCTTCATATCGGCAGCAAATGACCAAATCATCCGCGTATCTGATTACCTTAACATTTCCCCTCATCAGCGGCTTAACCGTCTCTTCTAGCCATAGATCAATCACATAGTGCGCCATAATATTCGAAAATACTGGACTCACGCAGCTGCCTTGGACTACACCCTCATCACTCATTGACAGTTCACCGTCTGCAAGTACTCCAGCCGAAAACATCCGACTGATGTACCGCATAAATTTTCTGTCCTTAATTTTCATGCTGATCATGTCTTTTAGCATCTGTCGATCAATTTTACCGAAAAAGTTGGCCAAATCGACATCAATCACTACTTCTACTTCTTCCTTGTAGAGATGTTCATGTAAATCTTTGAGTGCATCATGGCAGCTTTTTCCAGGTCGAAACCCGTATGAGCAATCCAAAAATAGCGGCTCATAGATGCTTTCAAGAATCTCTTGCATCCGTTTTTGTATCAGTTTATCTTCAAAGTTGCTGATGCCAAGCGGCCGCGTCGCGCCTTTCTTACCTTCTTTTGGGATTAGTACCTCACGTACCGGTCCCGGCTGGTAAGCCATTCGCTTCATCCGTGTAATCAGCTCATCTAAATTATTTGATAGATTTTCACCGTATATTGCTTTACTAATTTGATCTACTCCGATAGCTTTCTTTCCGTCCAGCCTATCGAAACAGCAGCGTAACGATTCCGAGTTGAAATGGTGCATCAGGCTATGGTACACCTGATTCGGATTGTTCGCCGATAACCACGCTATCTCTGCTAATGCAGTGTCCGTGTGTACCTGAGATTCTGAAGCTCTCATCACGTTTCCTCAACAGAGGTAAAATTACCCACAGGCCTTCCCCATGTGCTTGGTTTTCCCAAACTCGGAGTACTATGCCTGATCTGACTCCCTATCTTTAGAATTACGCCATTTCGACTCCCTCGCTTTTATACTTGTCGGTCAATACTCGCGTCCCTGCGAGAGCGGATAGGGCCTCCCACGTTTACAACTTCGCTTTCATTACACGCCATGCTCTTAGACTCCGAGAGTGATAGATATCGCTGCCGATTATCGCTATATCTATTGTTGCCTTCAGGTGACTTGAGACCCTGGGCCACTCCTCATGATTCAATTAACGAAGCTCAATCGCGTTCAGCCTTGCGGCTTATGGCTTGCAGTTTCCTATGCCTACGCTTAACCTAATGCGTTACCGCATTAAGCCCAAGGCTTAGTACGAAATGCGCTCGGTCGCGCTTTTCCGGCAGCACTTTCAGCTGCTAGCGGAGGTGCACTTTCGTGGCGCACCAAATCCATTGATCAGGAAAAATGAAGAGTATAATAACTAATGTTTCTTGATCAATGGATTTGACCCCTATATCCTTATTCGGCCTTGGGGAGCAATGGAACAGCCAACCCACTTAAGGTTTTTCTGTTGTTCTTAATGGCCTTAACTCACCACGTTTTACCTCATCTGACATGGCAAAGGAATATCGTGAGCAGAGCCCAATCCGTTCGCGAGCACTAACAGTTATTCTCATACAGAAAACCCATAGTGCGTTCCATCAGGAAGTTCAATATCAAGACGAAGTCTTCCCCCTATCGCCTCTATATAGCGCTTGAGAGAAGATAACTTCAAATCACGACCAGGCTTTTCCATTCCCGCTACTGTTGGTTGCTTAATATCAAGGAGCTGGGCAACGTCCACCTGAGTTTTTTTTACAAGTTCGCGCAGTTCAGACAAATGAATATTAAGAAGCATTTCTTCTGCCTTTTCCCGTGCTTTAGTAACAACTTCAGGTTTTTCTACTGCTAAAATTTGTTCAAGCGTTCTTGACATAATCGTTACTCCTGATTCAGCTTTTCCAGATGCGCCGTAAACTCACGGTCAGCAATCGGGATCATCTCATCATAAAATCGTTTGTCGTTTCCGGTTTTATTACCGGCACATAACAAAACCCCTTTTCGTTTAGGATCGAATGCAAAAAAAGCCCTAATTGGGTCACCTTTGCTTTGGACACGGAGTTCCTTCATATTACTGTGACATGAACCTTTGACGGTGTCTGCATATGGTCTTGATAACATAGGCCCCCTTTCCTGAAGCACTATCATTGAGGCCAATATATTGGTTCTGTCGATATCATCCAAAATATCAAACCATTCGTCAAAGGTGTTAGTCGTTTCTATTGTCCACATGACCTCTCCTTTTTAATATAGCTCAAATGCTATATAGCTTCAAGGCTATAGTCAAGTATTTTTACTTTTTCTATAAAATCACCGTGGATATTATTTTATTCAACCAGTGTTGGCTATAAATCGCTATAAGCGATAAATGGTTGTTTTGTGAACATTAAATGTCTTTGCTATCTCACTAACCGATTTATCTTCTTCTAATAGACGCTTCGCTAATAATTTTTGCTCTTCATTCATTTTCTCCGGTCGTCCAAAGCGAACACCACGTTTTTTAGCCGCTACTCTGCCGGCACCGGTGCGCTCACGAATTAAATCACGTTCAAATTCAGCAATGCCTGCAAACACTGTCATGATCATTTTTCCAGAAGGGGAACTAGTATCTGCCCATGGTTCCGAAAGGGAACAAAATGATGCTTTCGCTGATTTTATTTGATCTGCCAATTCCAATAAATTTTGTGTGGAACGAGCGAGTCGGTCTAATTTCCACACAACAACAATATCATCGGGGCGAAGGTGATCTAATAATCGTTGTAACTCTGGTCGATTAATTTTTGCTCCAGAAATTTTTTCCTGAAAAATACGGCCGCATCCGGCTTCTTTAAGAGCAGCTAACTGCAAGTCTAAATTTTGATCGGTGGTTGAAACTCGAGCATAACCAATTTTCATACTTCAATCCCTTATTATTTTTGTTGCAAATTATGTATAGGGGTATATGGTAGAGGGGACAGATTACTCTGCCCTCCCCCCCCAGTTAGAACCCATCG
>BJGJ01000128.1 GCA_014190435.1 Methylocystaceae bacterium
TTTTAAAAGAGCAAGACAGTCTCCTGCCAATTACTGACACAGCCTACATCATCCCTAAGGCGCTGCATCAAGACACTATCGACGGTGCAGGATGATTAATCCGAACCCAAGCACTTATGGGCCTAGTCTCTCTTTTTCTTTTCTATCATTGGACGAGCAGCTTTAGTGGCCAAAGATAAGCCTGGCCAAAAACCAGCGAGCTGACAAGAACAACAAGAGCAATGCTGTGAAAGAAAACAAAGCGCAGGATAGTACCTTCATGGCCATACCATTTTGTAGCAGTAGATGCGACAACGATGCTTTGGGCATCGATCATCTTCCCCATCACACCGCCTGAGCTGTTAGCTGCTGCCATCAGCACAGGATTGAGTCCTAGCTGTTCGGCACTGGTCCTTTGCAAGCCGCCGAATAAAACGTTGGAAGAGGTATCAGACCCTGTAAGAGCTACGCCAAGCCAACCAATCATAGTGCCGAAAAATGGGAAAAACACCCCCGTCTTGGCCATGGCAAGGCCGAGTGTTGCGTCGGCTCCTGAGTATTTCGTGACGAAGCCCAGCGACAACATGCAAGAGATCGTGAGTAGCGAATAGCTGACAAGGACCAACGTTCTCCAGAACACTTTGGCTAGCCCTAGCGGGCTGAAGCCTAAAAGGAGACCCGAGACTATAGCAGCAAGAAATATCCCCGTTCCGGCAGCTGATAGAAAGTTAAGGGCGTAGACAGCAGCCTCAGGGGATAGCTTGGTTGCGACCGGTGGAGCCTTAAAAACTAGGTTATGAAGCCCATCGACTGAAAAACGACCGATCCAGATGCCGTCTAGCCAAGTTTTGACTTGAGGTGTGCCCCAAGTAAAAACAAAAACGGAGAGAATTATCCAAGGCATCCAAGCTCGAACCACAGCACTTGTGGAATCCTTATTGGCCCGGAGCCTGTTTCTCTCGTCAACCACAGACTTACCAAATCCAACGGGCATCGTTCTTAGAATCCGCTTCGGTTGCCATATACGCAAAAATGCCCAAAGGCAGACCATTGAGACGATTGCAGCGACAACGTCTACGAGCCACGGTCCGTGGAAATTGGAGACCAGATATTGAGGTAAAGCGAATGAAATACCCGCGATGAGGATAGCAGGCCATACCTCCATCATGCTGCGGAATCCAACAAATGCCCAAATTAGCCAGAAAGGTACCAGGAGAGAGAAAAACGGAAGCTGTCGTCCAATCATGCCCGAGAGCGCCTGCAGATCGAGGCCAGTGACAGCAGCCAAAGCAATGACGGGCGTTCCTAATGCGCCATAGGCTACTGGCGCAGTGTTAGCAATAAGCGACAATCCCGAGGCAGCAAGCGGCGAGAAATCTAATCCAATTAGCATCGCTGCAGTGACAGCAACCGGCGTTCCGAAACCAGCAGCACCTTCAAAGAAAGCACCAAGTGAGAAAGAAATGAAGAGTAACTGCAATCGCTTGTCATCACTAAGGCTACTGATTGAGCGCTGTAAAACGTCGAATGCACCTTTTTCATTGGTGAGCTGATAGAGAAAAATGATGTTGAGAACCAACCAGCCGATCGGTAATAGACCAAACGCAGCACCGTAGGCAGCAGACATTCCTGCCATATGAACTGGCATGTTGAAGCCTAGAATTGCCACGCCCAACGCGGAAATAAGACCAAGGATAGCTGCCCAGTGCGCCTTGATCTCAAAAAAAGCTATTGAGCCCAAGAGAACGATAACTGGTAGAGCCGCGACTGTCGTGGAAAGCCATGGACTATTGAAGGGGTCGTATGCCTGTATCCACGCCACAATATCTCTCCACTTTGTCCTTTGATGACCTGATGCGTTAGACAAAAACTCAGATTTTAAGCTTGCAACCCATACGGCGATCTGAGGCTACTCACACTATATCGTCGCCTGGAAACTTTATACGACAATGAAAGCCAAGGATGTCTTAGACACACCGGATCTGATCCTGACTAAAAGCAGGCTTGATGTGGTAAATTTAGTTGGAGGCGAGCCGCGAAAAGATCTTAGCAATTAAATCTAACACTATGAATATTAATTGTTTTTTACTAAAAAGCACTAGCCCCGAAAGCTCTGGCTTTTACCTTCTTTGGCGCGCCAATAGAATCAACTATTAAGTAAAATCTTTCTGCACCAATCTCCTATTTCGACAAATAAATTAGCTACTTGTTACGGTGGGATAAGCCATTCTCTAGAATCATATCAACAAAGTAAAGCTGCCAGCAAAAAGGCCAATGGCTTTAGTGGGAAACACAGGGACGATTGGACAGTTATAAATCTAGCTACCTTCTATCGGGTTGGATGAGTTTACGCGCGCAACTCAAAAATCCCTATCCCACCTTCTCTATCAAAGTCTAAAAATGCGTTTCATATTCTGTCAACACCAATTTCTGATGATACCGCCCTGCCATCATCTAAACAGTTGAGGCAGCAATAACAAAAGCGCTGACAAAGAAATTTATCTGAACTACTATCAATCAGTTTAGAAAAGTTGGACTCTCTAAGACCTTTTTAATCGCGTCTGGACTAACACGGCTAGAGCCAGCAAACGGACTATCCATAGAAGCTATGATAAATATCATTACACCAATATAGAATGACAATGTCCCTCCGAATATAAAATGAACTCTACGTTCAAAATCCAATAAACATATCAATAAAATATTTATAATTGCCCCTAGCCCTACTAGCCACCACAATATTTCTGGGATTTTAGAATCCAAGTTAGCAATACGACTACGCCTGCTTTCCATTAGAGAATTAAATTGGCTTAATATCTCAGCATGGAGAATTTCTTGACCCTTTGTTTTTGGCTCAACCGAAACAAGTATATCAAATATACGATCAATATGTTTGCTTTCACCTGAAGGACTAATTTTTAGAGCTTGCTGAGGCCAGCTGACTTCAACAACTTCTTTAGCATAACTTTTTAATTCATTTTCCAAAGGTCTCCGTACAGACTCGGGGTAACCTCTGAAGTCTCGATATAACACCGAGATATTCGTCGCTTCTTTCGAAACTATGTCCTCCATAGCATTTACGTTCTCGTAAGCTCCAACTGCAAGCAACCCAAGAAGAATTCCATAAATAGCTGTAAAGCCATCTAGAGTGATGCCTATTATTTCATTAGAAGAAATATTGCCATGTATCCACGTTTTTGTGAGTGGATCAAAAATCACTATCCCTACAATTGTGAAGATGCTAAATAATATACCCGCTAAAATCCCGCCGTATATGGGAGAATAATTCTGAATTATATCAAGCATAGGACGAATTCTTTTCGATTCGAAGCAATAAGTACGCAGTTCACATCTACTATCAATTACTTAATTGGCTCTTCGGGATTTTGTGTGGGTAGATTTTGCTTAATTTCATAGTTCTGGCAAGCTGCAAGTGAGAACTTTTAGTCGTAGATATTCCTCATCTCGTAAGCCGTAGGCACGTCGCTGAAAGACGCGG
>BJGJ01000129.1 GCA_014190435.1 Methylocystaceae bacterium
ATTGTGCGCGTAAACATGCTTCAATATCTCTTAGGCTTTCGCGCCAGGTAAGTTGCGCAAACGCTAAGCATCTAAATTGGTCGGCACATGAAAAGTTTTTAACATTATGATCGCCGTCATACCGTGTTACGCAATGCCGAAATACTTGCCAGGGCACATGATCCATAACTTGTGCAAAAACATACTTGCCAGAATACATAGCCGCCCCTCCACGAATGATTGAAATAAGAGGGGCAGAAACAGAAAAAAATTCAAGTCGATTTTGAGGTAAAATTAGATTTTATATATTATTTACAGATACTTACATAAGGGATTGGAAACAACGTTGGGACAGTAGTGATTACAACACTAAACTTAAAGCTTCGTTGCATCCGGAACATCGGCAAGAAATAAGTAAATTTTATTCTCTGCAATTAATGGAGCTAGGAAGCCGCTACAGGGCTTCTTATGCCACAAGATGGAAATAGGCCTAAAATCAGATAGGCTGTTCCTTGGTCTTTGTAACGCGATTAAACCGCTATTGTGAGTTTGATGAACTTGAATTGATTTTAATGAAATACGGAACTAGAAAATTTCGAAATTAATATGCCGATTTCAATATTACAAAATCCAAATCGCTAAAGTTTTTTCTGATGATATCTAACTCGTTCTAACAATTACTCTGCCCTCTGGTATATAGTACATATAGGCTTCCCATCTCAGAACCATAAACTCTCTTGAAATATGCTCCATAGGGTATCAGGACGGCCCCTAATTACTTTTCAAACTAGCAACCGTCCCGTTACAGTACCCTAAAATGATGCTTTTGGTTCCGTCTCAGTACCGAGAAATGTTTTTGAACCGTAGATACGCTTGAACTTGTCTAGAGCCTTTTGTTTCTTATCGCCCCAAGGTCGACGTGGTTTCGTCCGATCCTCATCCGGTTTCCATTCACGCCATTCATTGGTCTTATGCTCCTTGCGGTGAGGCAGGAATGTTACCCGCCACGTCGTCGCCTGACCCTTTATCCACGAACCGGACTTTACCTTCCGAATAAAACCTTTTTCTTCCAGCTCGGCATAGGCCCTACTAACGGAGGATTTGCCAATCCAAAGAAGCCTGGCGGCGCGATCAAGACCAACAGATAAATCGCCGTTATTTGTCCCATAGAAGCCCGTACAAAGCTCTATGAGTAATTTTAACGCATTACCTGAAAGGCTTCTCCACGCCTCACTCTGGGTCGTGCTGTAAGGCAATGGGGTGAACTGACTAGCGGGATACTTACTTCGGCCATTCCGGTAATGTTTAGGCATTACAGGCCCTCCGCGCTGATACGAACCGCTTCTTGATTTGGAACAAGAACACGACCGCCTATCCGAATGATATGGATTTTTCCCAGAGAAACATATTTCCAGAACGTCGAATTAGAGATGCGGTAAGCTTCACAAAATTCGCACACACGCCAAGCTTGTCGCTCGGCAACAATGTCTTTTGCTAAAGTTTCAGTTTGAATAGTCATAAAGCCATCTCCGTCATTAACTTCGATGGTCAGGCATATTATTCAGCAATAGGGTATTATCATCCAGCCGAACCCGTTAAGGCCAGGCGTGAAGCCGTTAAGGTGTATTTTTTGTTTGCAATTGACCTTCTCGGAACCATCGCGAGATGACTTTTAATATCTGCCTGCTTTGAGGCAGGGCCTTTCCCTTAAAGTTTTCTCGGATATGTTTTTCTATATCCCCGTGCGTGACACGCCGCCGAGCGCCTTCTTTTGTCGCCAAAAATTCTTGTGCAAGTATAAGTGTGGGTCCCCGCCAATCTCTAATAGCTTGCTGGGTTTTAACCTTGCCGCTTGCTTTACCCGCAATTTTAGCCTCAATCGTTTTTTCAAATCCCGATACATGGCTATTAGATGGAGCATATCTAGCAAGATATGTTGTATCAAATACTAGACTATGTGCGATGGTAATGATTTGAGATTTTGTAAGCTCGCACTGAATGTCGCTTAATAATTTTATAAGTTCAGAAAATGTTCTAAACAGTGATTGCTCTTTTTCTAAAAATACTTCGCGCTCTTTAGCTTCCATAGCCATTGGTCCACCAACTATGTTCGCCCCCTCTTTAAGAAACTCAAAGTATGTTTCTATGAGCTGTAATTGCTCCCGCACCATTGCGTCGTCTATTTGTATTTTTCCTGAATTTTCTTCGCCGCCCAGTAGTCCTTTAATGCCTCTGTATCTTCTAAATGGTTTCAACATCACGCTGCATCCTGCATGCATCGTATGAAACATGGGAAAGCAAGCGATGCAGTCATGCCTTGTCGTCTGGCCGGACTATCCCGATGCAGTATTATAGCAAATTTTTATATTTTTTTAGTAGCAGGCGTTAGTGTTATACCCAGGCCGCCCCAGGGGAGCCTCACCCCACTAGGGGGGGCTATCACCTCGCAAATTTGTGACCGTGGCTTTGCTCTAATTATTCACCATTTGACCCGCTAGACATTGACGACCCAACACTGTTGCCTTGGGCGTCATAGTAAAACATATTCTGACGCGCAGGCATTGATGACCAAATATTGTTGCCGTTGCCATCCTAATAGTATCGATATTCACTTGTCATCGAAGATAGGGCGGAAGCTATCAGTATAAATGCAGCATATAAGTTGCACATTGTTAAATTGGATCAATCTAACTCAATTAGACACTAATAGAAGTAATGTTTTGAAGGCATTCAAGTTAGGAAATTAGATATTCTGTGATTTATATGTCACAGTTGTTTTTTATTGGCCTGCATTGCTCATGAATTATAGAAACCTATGCCTTGACATGCTAATCTAATCAATAAGTTTTGATTTGTGATTGGAGCTTAATCATGAGCACAGTAAACGCCACAAGCGATAAAGATGTTCAAGCTTTCTTTTTGGCATGTAATGCCGCAAGTTCAATCTCAAAAGGGCAAATAACGCCATTTGAGTTTGCCTTTTGGGATGAAGTCTTCTTTCACAATTCAGCAAATTTTTCACTCGCTGTGTATATCGGATTGCCTGCGGAGCTAAGACCGGCAGTAATTGAAATGTTAGGTCAAGCGATACAACAACCAGCAGTAATTGGAACAGTTGGTCAGGCTATACAACAACAAGATCCCTATACTTTATGATGATTGGCATTGCTTGATTTGAATGAGTTTAACCACAGAGTTAAGCGGCTTTTATTATTATACATAAACAAGTTGCTCATTTGTAATTTTGTGTCGTCGTGAGAAATGGTCTTCCCCCTGAAAAGTGGTCCTCCCTGTAGTATGGATATTGAGCCCGAGAGGGGGAACTTGATAAGTAAGAAACGCCACAAGCCAGAAGAAATTGTCTCAAAGCTGCGCCAGGTTGATGTGCTGACGTCTCAAGGAAAGACTGTTGCCAAAGCCATTCGATCTGTAGGAGTGACGGACGTAACTCATTACCGATGGCGTCAGTAATAC
>BJGJ01000130.1 GCA_014190435.1 Methylocystaceae bacterium
ATCGACCATTGAAGATAATGAGAATTTTGGTAAGTCTAGCTTTGTCGATAACTCAAAGCCAATTAAACTGGGAGAGGCCGTAAATATTGCTAATCATGTGTTTCCAGAAGGTAGGCTACATTGGATCTTGTTGCCCACAAGCTCAACTGGTGTATTTATCGTCGGGAAACAAGCGGCATGGGAGCCAAACATCAGTAAAACATTTCGTAATGTCGGTATTGATCAATATAATGGTGCCATCACCAAAATTCAGGATCAGCAAAACTATCATTTTGGCGATAAGGCAATGGAGTGGCTTTTTCCATTGCACTCTGGAGAGTTTTTGGGAGAAACAGGACGCTCAATCATTGTAGTATTAGGTTTAATGCCATTTATTTTATTCTTAACCGGCCTGAGGCGTTGGCTATCTAAGCGATCACGTTAATAGAATTAATAATTACAGAGCCTCTTGCAAAACTCTTGACGTTTTAAGAGGCCAGAAGCCTCTCTGAGGCTCAATATTTCTTCACCTATGGTTTTATAGCTGTTTTTATTGCTTGTCGCCAAAAATTGGGCTTTGAGAGGCTCGATTTGGACGCAGAACTCCCTCCGTTGACCGGATTTAAGCCCTCAAGCTGTTGTCGCATGAGGATTGGCTAGGTCACGAGCCGCATGATCTGCTCGACAGTGATGACAAGAACGCCAAACATCAGATGGCAGAAAACTTTATCTGCTCCGCGTACACGCACCTGCTTGCCACAACAATTATCTTTGAGGTTGCTATTAACGCGTTCGGATGAACTGCGCTGATTGTAACGGGTCGCTTCAGGTAATGCGTAATTTGCAGTTTTACGCGCGCGGTTTTCTATCTCAATCGTCTCTTTGCCGTCGCGTCTCGGATTAGCGTCAATAATGGGCACATGGCCCAGCGATCGGCTGTGCTCCCAAATCTCTGGCGCGTCATAGGCGCTATCCATAAGATCATATAAATTTGTGACCCGGGACGCTGTCATACGCGCCAAAGGAATTGCGACTTGGCTGTCGTGTAAAGATGCTGATGTCAGTAAGCATGAGATAGGAATATCGCCATCAGCCGTATCAATATGGAGTTTATAGCCAATCCAGTATGTGACATGGCCCTTAGCGTTTCTTTTTCCGCCAACGCCACACGCAGTCGGTAAGTCCGCGAGCATTTGTGACAGTGTCTGATCTCTTTGGCGTGCTAATCTGCGCGGTTGAGGCAGGACAATCTCCGCATCTTTCTTTGGTCGACCGCGCTTGCGTTTTACTGTCTCGGGTTGTTCAACCTTTACGGGCTTTTGTCGGGTTTCTATCGCGGTTGAGTCACGAGAGATATGGCCAACTAAAGAATCTTTAAAGGTCCTTTTAATCAACGCCTCATGAACCTGGTTTGGAAAGCCGGTTGTGGCAAATTCTGTAAAGGCCCGAGAGAAGGTGCTTTCACTGGGAAGCCGACGAACAGATACCCAACCGCACAGTCTGCGTAAGGTCGCATCAACGCGGAGCCTGTCGATCAGGCTTGATGTTATCGGCAGGTTAAGAACCATCTTGGCGACAAAGGCGCGCGCTAGAGCATAGCGATCTTGCTGCGGGCGTCCTGGTAATGCTGGCCACATTAGCGCGAACGCCTCGATCTTGGCCATATCCAGAACAATCACAAGACGTTCATGTTGATAACACAGCGGCCCGACTTCTTCTCGCAACAAGGGAAAAGGAAAGCCTTGAATATGATTCCAGCTACTTGTTATAGTCTCACGTAGAGGCATGCTCACTTACTGATTTGCTTTGCGTTTTGTCGTAAAAACATCATAGCAGAAAAGCAGGTGACTGCCTCGACTTTCTATTCAATTTCGATGATTAATTCAGCGCAAATTCCTAATTTTGCAAGAAGCTCTTAGGCATAATTATTGTTCAATGTTGTATACCCTTCCTCCAGGAAATAATAAAACCACGATCTAGACTTGTCCCTACTTTTACTAATTCTTATAATAATTTACCGCATCCTCAACGTTTGAATAGACTCCAAGGATTGTATCAAATCCACTAATTTTTATAACATTATTTATATTTTCTGGAAGCGAGCACATGATTGCATTGCCACCCTCATTTTTCACGCTACGTGCAACGATAAGCAATGCTCGCAATCCAGCTGAACTTAAATAGTCAAGTAATGAAAAATCAATAATAATTCTATTAAATGACGCATTAATATGTCGCAAGCTCTCCTCTTCAAAGGCTTGCGCCGTATTCGCGTCAATTCGGCCTGAAGGCTTTAAAACAAGTATATCCTGAATCACAACATAGTGGATTTGCAGCATATATTCTCCATTTCGAGGCTGAAGCAAGCTGAACGAGCTAAGAGTAATATACTGTTTTTCAAATATTGATCAACTTTAATTTTCTTCATGACGATTTACTATTGCTACATAGAGAGATTTATATATTATTAATTTTTATATGAATTGTGCAATTTTATGATACATTCTGAGCTTAACGATGATCCATCAACTTCAATATCGAAAAATATTTTTAGGAAGCCACGCACAAATTATTGAAGCATTAAATTGGCTTGACGCTATCCTTGAAGATCTAAATCTGGAACCTAGCATAATTTTTAATTTAAGACTTTGTTTTGAAGAGCTTTTTACTAATATTGTCAAACATGGTTGCGTAAATAATCTTAATAACTCTAATCTTGATCAAAGCAACTTGAAGAATAACATAATTATTGATGTGAATTTCTCTATTGCAGGAGAAAAGCTGTGTCTCACACTTGAAGATAATTTGATGACATTTGACATTAACGCCATTCAGACAAGCGGTATCAACAAACCTTTGCAGCAGCTAAAACCAGGCGGACTAGGCATACATCTTATCAAAAATATTGCAGATAATCTATACTATACACCGCTAAATCCTGGCAATAAAGTAGTTGTAGAGTTCAATTGCACGTCATCAACTTAAAAAGACGAGAGGGAATGATTAGTGCAAAAGGAATCCGCTTCAAATAATCAGATAATACGCAATAATGCCCAAGATCTTAATGATTTAATTAAATCTAAATTACCAAATTTAGAACCAATAACAGTAAATTCCAACCAGGTTTTCGCATTACAGGACGAATATAGCGATATCGCCTTTTTTCTGTCGGCAGGAACTGTGCAAGTATACGTAGATACCAGTTACGGCCCGGTTACGCTTGCGGCTATTCATGGGCCTCGACTTATCGGGGAAATTAGCTCGATCACTCATCTTCCGCGCATTGCTAACCTAAAAGC
The DNA here is from genome assembly GCA_014190435.1 of Methylocystaceae bacterium. GTDB lineage: Bacteria > Pseudomonadota > Alphaproteobacteria > Rhizobiales > Beijerinckiaceae > Methylocystis. Next base: position 3,279 of record BJGJ01000130.1, read on the forward strand.
TCATACCGACTGCATTATTTACAAAATACATCGCGATCAACTGCTAGACATTATTCAGACTAACACTCATCTTTTCCAATCTATTATTCAACAATTAAGTGAACAATTGTCGTCTGTTAATAAAGTAATCGCCATTTATACTAACGCGCTCTCAGCACTTGAGAAAA
>BJGJ01000131.1 GCA_014190435.1 Methylocystaceae bacterium
CCACTCGATGCGCCACCGCTTGATGATTTGTCACCCGACAAACCTACGCCGCCAGAAGACGCACCGCTGCTAGAACCAATAAATGGTTGCGCGCCGCTAGATGAACTCGTCGACGAGCCAGTGAAGCTCCCGGAAGATGAGCTACTCGATGATGATCTGCCACCGCTACTTGAAGTGCCTGCACCACTCGATGCGCCACCGCTTGATGATTTGTCACCCGACAAACCTACGCCGCCAGAAGACGCACCGCTGCTAGAACCAATAAATGGTTGCGCGCCGCTAGATGAACTCGTCGACGAGCCAGTGAAGCCCCCAGAAGATGAATTAATCGAGTCAGCACCGCTTAATCCATGTGATTTATGACGCTCAATTGTCTCCTTAAATTGGAAGGGATCTGAGGAACCGCGCGCATCTTTTCTTTGAGAATTTGTGTTATTAGGTTCACCCTTGTTACGACCAGCTGACGGCTTAACTGGGCGACTTTCATCACTAGAAAAAAGATCATCAAAAAAATTTGTGACAGGATTGTTATTTAAAAGATTTCTTGAGGGAGCGTGCTGATGGTTCTGTGACCGCGATACATAGTATTCCTCTGTAAGAGGACCTTTGTGGGATGGTAGTTCCGTTGCGAATACAACGCCAGAAACCAACGCAAGAATGCAAACATGCGCGAGAAGATTTTTTTTCACTTTAAATATTACCTCAGAAACAGGAGTCTATTAAAATACAACGAAATACAACCATTCCACCTATTCTGCTGGGCAATCTGACACCTCATACTTAGATTTTCAACCAGCTAACTCCTGTGCTGTTTGATAACATGCTAGTTTTTAACGGTTTTTTTCACGTGAATCATAAAGTTTTGCAGGTTTTGCTTGTTCTATAGAAGCTCATGTCCTTGTCCAGCTTGCTCACGGAAACCCAATCTAATAATCTTGTGAGCTAAAAACTCGATTCGATGCTGCAATGCAAAATACAGCGATTGATTTTTCTGATTTTAAATATGAATTTGTTACAGCGCCATAGCTAGAAAACTTAGTAAAATTAAAAACATCAGCTAAGTTCTATTATGAATTTATACTTACTTTTAATGGTAAAAATATTAATTTCTGAATTTTATAACGATCAAAGCCCACGCGCCCATGCGGGTCGCAATGGCGCTATTTCAGGCGCGTCAATCGCGGTTCGCAGTTCACTCAAGAGACGATTTTTATCCGCTCCTAATGTTCCTTTTAGGATCAACCAGTTTGATGCATGATCACTTCGAAAAACAGTTCTCTTTAATTCTAATTGCGACAACAGCAATTCCATTTCTCGCATTAATCCTGAAATATTTAGTTCTTTCCAATTCGGAAAATGGGAAAGAAATCTTTCTTGACCTTTTGGAAAGCTAACTACCAGTGTTGCAAGATATTCTGGTTGTGCTGCATTCATTAATATTGCGGAATTTAAAGCGTGTTGTTTCGATAATTCCTCACCGCCCAATCCATTAAGAATCATAACTGATCTTTTGATTCCTGCCTCATGTAATTTGTCTAAAGCCTCTAAGGTGCTCTGGAAGGTCTCGCCTTTTTTGACCCGCGCCAACACCTCATCGTCCCCAGACTCCGCGCCGACATAAACAAAGGATAAGCCTAAATCAGCAAGCTCAGTTAATTCCGCAACAGATTTTTTACTGACATTACGCGGCAGGCAATAGGATGACACCCGCCTTACACTTGGCATATATTGACGAATTGCTTCCAATATTCTCGACAATCGACGAAATGAAAGCGTCATTGCATCGCCATCGGCTAGAAACACCCGTTTAATGGTGTCTCCATAGTCTTGCCCGCACCGTCGAATACTCTGAAATACCTCTTCTTCATCACGCGGACGAAAAGTTTTTTGTGGCTCTGTGTACATCTCGCAGAATGTGCATGAGTTCCAAGAACATCCATTCGTAACCGGCAGGATGAGGGACTCCGCCTCGCTGGGGGGACGAAAAACAGGCTGAATATACCGGATTGCTGGGGCGTTCATGTCTTTTTCAACTTAATTAAAGAGCTCACATTATAAAGCATTACTGCGCCAAAGAATAAGCCGTCCGCAAAGGGCCTTAATTCCCTTATTTATTTCAAATAGTTAGTCAGAGATCGGCTTCTTTTCGCCAAGCATAACGTTAGATCTTGCGTAAAAATACGCTTTTCATGATGAGTGTGGCTTTCCTGCAATAGTTATCTCCACAAGACTCGATTAAGGTTTTGTTAACTATTTAGCAAAACGCAGCAGGTTCATCATGTTGTATGTTGACCCAAAAGTCTTGGCGGACCTTAAAGGCACAAAGCTCGAACCAGGCTTTGAGCATGCAGCAATAGAGGTCTTACTCGAACTCGATCGCTTATCTGAAGAACTCAAATCTATGGAAGCTGCATTTCTTGCGAGAGTCAAAGCACGTCGCGAGTATCATCAGGAGCTTTACCGTAGTCAGCTTCAACAAAACTAAAAGAATTTTAGTGATTTTGAAAAGCTGGCAATAAAAAAAGCCGCAAATTTTGCGGCTTTTTATTCTTTTTGAACAGAAACTTTGTTTAGTCCTGATAGGACGAGGCCGTTTCTTTTACAGAAGATTTTTTGGTCGCTTTGCTCTCATAGACTGGCGTCGCCGATTTGATAAGATCGCCATAGAGCGTACCAAATTTTGTCGACTGTGAAACGAAGTCTTCGTAGGCCGACTTTACAAAGTCAGACTGTAGCTTAACGGCGTCTTCAAAATTCTTTACCGCTGTCAGTTTTTCAAAGTGGCTGCGGCCCTTTTCAAATGACTTCTTCGCATAATCAGTTGCTTCTGTATTAATCGCTTGGATCTTTGACGTCGTTTCACTCGAAGTCTTGCTGAAGGTCTCGAGAGGATTGACGAAAAATGACTGCAGATCTTGGAAGTTATTAAACATTTCAATTCCCTGTTTGGTGCGGTCACAAATTTTAGGTTGCAACCCTGCCGCACCCCTTATTTATATTGCATCGCACAATAATTCAATGGATTTTGTGCAGCGCAACACCATAAAAAATATAACCCTATATATAACAATAAGTTAGGCAATATAAAATTCTCATCACCATAGCTTATTAAAGTGCGTATTTTGATGTTCAATCCCTTCATCAACCTATAATACTTTGGTTTTAAACATTTTTTGTAACTGCCCAGGTTCTTTTGTTAGCCTTTCGTGGCGAGGGGCAGATTCTTGTAGACGGCGAATCTTTATTTTGATTCAAGATTCGAATGGGTCACGAATCGTCGAGCAAGCCAACATATGATGAGC
>BJGJ01000132.1 GCA_014190435.1 Methylocystaceae bacterium
CTTTTTAATGCGTTGGATTACTGGGAGGAATGAGGTATCTGGAGCTGTTCATCCACCCTTGCAGAGAGGGAGGAAAGCAGGAGATCCGTAATGAAAAAAATGACATTCGCTGTTTTGGCAGGTTTCGCTGTCGCTGGTTTTGTTGCACCGCAGTTTGCTGTCGCGCAGGATCCAGTTGTAGGCGTCGTAACCGGCGCAGCTGGTCTGGTGAATAGCGTTGCCACAGGCGCTGGCAAAGCTGTGACAGGCGTGCTTGATGACGTGACTGGGAATGACTCGACGCCAGCAGCTCCAGTAGCTGCGCCAGTTGCTCGGCACCACCATCATCACCACCATCATCACCATCACCATCATCACCACTAAACAAACTGTGATCATGGAATTGCCCCGGCTCGCGCCGGGGTTTTTTTTAAATTGTTCTGATCAAGATTTTTTAAAAATTCTCTAGAACTATTGGTTTATACGCAAAAAACTTCCATGCATCTTTTTGGATATTTGTTGACTGGGGACCTGTTGCAGAAATATCACTGAGCAAAGAAGTTTAGCTAAAATGCCCGTGGCAATATTGTGGCGAGAATAAGTTCTGTCATAAATTGTTAATCATAGAGCGAATCAAGCGTTCTATGTTTTTGGCGAGTAATGGCAATGGATAAAGTTCTGATTTTTTTTGTTTCTTTTGCCGCTCTGCTCCTTGGCTTTGCGATGCAAGCAGATGCCTCTTTGCCGAATAGATTGCAAGAGGATGAACTGCCTGCGTATTCTGTGGCCGACAAAGAACATTTGCGAGCAAATGTTGTGCGGGGAGATCTCTATCGTCAGATGAAATGGACTAAATTGCCCTCAGAATATTTTTAAAGAGCTGTAATTTAGCGGCTAACATGTTTGTTAGCCTGTTACTGCATATGTATCTTTTGCTTGAGCGGAAATCTCCTCTCCTTTGTTTTCTGGTCGCCAGCCTGGGTGGCCGAAAAGATAATTGACAGCTTCGAGAAGGTTACGACTGCGGGTGAGATCAGTGGTCATGGCGATCCATTCATGGAAAGCGATCCAAATTGGATTAACTGATTCTACAGGTGTCACCAGTCCATAGCAGCAAGGACTATTTTCCTCTTCAGTTGCGTAGGTTCCAAATAGCTTGTCGAAGATCATCAAGACGCCACCATAATTTTTATCGAGATAAATTTCATTGCTGGCGTGATGAACGCGATGATTTGAAGGTGTATTAAGAATTTGATCTAATGGGCCTAATTTAGGAATAAGCTCTGTGTGCACCCATGATTGATATAATAGATTAAAGGCAAGCATTGATCCTATCGCAGCAGGTTGAAAGCCAAGCCATACCAGAGGCAAGAAGAGTAGAAAGTCTCCAGAGATCGTACTTGTCCAGGATAATCTAAACGAAGCTAGGATATTAAATTCTATAGGGGAATGATGGACGCAATGGGAGGCCCACATCCAGCGTATAGTGTGACTAAAACGATGGTACCAATAGTAATTAAATTCCACAGCTATGAAGAGTAGAGCAATCCATCCAATATGATTTAGAGGTATATCAAATAATCGATGATCCCATATCCACGACATTGCGAGTGCAATAAAGCTAAAACAAAATAAGCCAGATACTTTATGTCCCAGTCCGATGCCGATCGTTGTAAGGCTTTCACGCCAGCTGTAGCTGGTAAGACGATTGCGGTGAAAGCAAAAAATCTCCAAACTAACAAAAAGAAGAAAAATTGGAGCGGCTATCCAAAACATTTGCCCTGTGATTGGCATCGGCGGATCCTTTTAAAAAATGCGATCACGCATCCAGTGTGCTCTTGCGCTAAGTCTTATTATCTGAGTATTGCTCAGTTTCTCAACTCGCTTTTACTTTGGAGCGGCGGTCCGGAAAGTGAAATATATAAATGCCTGAAATAAAAAGAAAAATACCAACTCAGGCGCGCGCGCAGCAGACGGTGGGGATAATCCTGGAAGCTGCTGCTCAGATTTTACAATTTGAGGGAGAGGCGCATTTCAACACCAATCGCGTTGCTGAGAAAGCGGGTTTTTCTATTGGAACGCTTTACCAATATTTTCCAAGGCGGTCTCAGGGATCTAATGCAACGGAGCTAATATGGGCTCCACATGGAACAGAAACATTATACCCGCCTCAGCATTGAGGATAGAGAAGTTATTAGTCGAGGCCTTTCGGCTAATTTTTCATTTGCCGAAATAGCGCGGCAGATCGACCGACCTACGTCGACTGTCTCGCGAGAAGTAAAGAACAACTATGGTCGGTACGCCTACCGGTGTTGTTCAGCTCAACGGAAGGCCCTTAAGCTTATGGGTCGAAGGCGGGGCGGTAAACGCAAGCTCTGTCAAAATAAAAGGCTGACCAGTTACGTCCATCGAGGCCTGAAGAAGCAGTGGTCCCCTGATGAGATCGCCAGGCGTCTACGCTTAGATTATGCTCACGATATGAGCATGCGCATCTCTGGCGAGACGATCTACCAATATATTTATGTGCTGCCACGTGGTGAGCTGAAGGCAATCTTAATCAGGGGCCTGCGGCAGGAACATAAATATCGTCATAAGCGAAAGAGTAAGACTGAAAATATGGCAGAAAACCGAGGCAAAATCGCAGATATGCTCTCAATTGAGGAGCGGCCTGAAGAAGTCGCAGATCGAACAGTACCTGGTCATTGGGAGGGCGATCTGATCTTAGGCAAAAATAAAAGAACCGCTCTAGGAACTCTCGTCGAACGGACAACCCGCTACACAATGCTGATCCCACTTGTCGCTAAAGATGCCGAGACAGTTCGCAAGGCCTATGCAAAAGCACTGAGGAAACTTCCAAAACATCTCGCCCGTTCACTTACGTATGATCAAGGCAAAGAAATGAGCCAGCACAAAGCCTTTACGATCTCAACCGGGATGAAGGTCTATTTTGCACATCCTGCCTCGCCTTGGGAGCGAGGAACGAATGAAAATACAAACGGCCTGATCAGGCAATATTTTCCAAAAGGAACGGCCTTCAATGAGGTAACGCCGCAGAGCATAAAACTTGCACAAGATCGCTTGAATGGTCGTCCGAGGCGTGTATTAGATTACAGAACGCCGAATGAAGCGTTTTCCGCTCTCGTTGCGTTAGATCCTTGAGACCGCCAAATAAGAATTCTATTATTGAAGCGATAGCAGAACGCGAGCGTATCATAATTGAGACGTCAATCCAGAGAGCTCTTCTTGACATCCGGCCGCACACGATTAG
>BJGJ01000133.1 GCA_014190435.1 Methylocystaceae bacterium
GAATATGATTCCAACTATTTGTTATCTTCTCGCGTAGAGGCATGTTGACCTACTGATTTGCTTTGGTTTTCTAACAAAAACACAATAGCAGAAAAGCAGGCGGCTGCCTCGACTTTTATTCGTAAATGCTCCCACTTACGAAATTAATTCAGATCAAATTCGAATTTTGCAAGAAGCTCTAGAAAATGTTTGTTGTTCAAAAAGACAATGGCCTTATTCCTCATGTCCTAACTCAAATTCTTGACTCTTGCGTTAACGGTGTGACGCTCACGGATCCTGAATTGGATGATGCGGCAATTGTCTATGCGAATAAAGCATTCGAGGACATGTGCGGCTATCCAAAAGAAGAGATCGTTGGAAGAAATTGCTGATTTCTTCAAGATAAAGATAGAGATCAACCTGAAATAGATCGGTTAAGACAAGCCATAAAAAAAGGCGAAGCAGTAGAAGTTACGCTTCGTAATTACAGAAAAGATGGTGAATTATTTTACAATCGTCTTGATATTAAGCCGCTTCTCGATGATCGGGGTAATCTTGTATATTATTTAGGCGTTCAATATGATATAACTGACCAGGTTAACGCCAAAATGGAAATTGAAAAGCTTAGCTAGCAACTTAAAATCTCTACATAATAATGGTGAAAAGATACTAGCAGGATCAAACTGTCCATTTAAATATATATAAAAACTCGTTGCGTAACTGAGTAAATCCTAGATTTCCTCAGTTGCTTTATCTTGGAAATTAACTATCAATTAATTTTCATGCTATTAAAATTAGTTTTAATTCTTATCAATTGAAAGAAACTAAGCTCATGATTGACATACTTAAATTTTAATTTCATCCCTAGATTTTATGATCCGCTATACCAATTATAACCTTTATCTTCCCAATACCCCCCCGGATTGCTATTTGAGACAAAGATTTCGGTTACGAATTTTGGATTTTTAAAGCCTAATTTTGTCGGGATCCTAATTTTAACTGGAAATCCATATTTCGTTTCCCCTGGCTTACCAGGAAAATCTAATACAAGAAGGGTTTGCGGATGAAGGGCTGTCGACATATCTATACTTGTTGAATAATTATCACTGCATTTAAAGCCAACATATTTTGCCGTTAGGTCAGCGCCAATTTTGTCTAAAAAGAAATTAAAAGGAACGCCGCCCCATTTGCCAATTGCACTCCACCCCTCAACACATATATGTTGTGTGATCTGCTGAATTTGGGGCAATTCTCTTAACTGTGATAGCGTCCAAGACTGCTTATTTTTAATGAGTCCAGACAGCCCTAATGAATAGAAATTTGCATCAATTACAGGCGCTAAGGGCTCTTCATAATAAGCGTTAAACGGAAATGGATCTGTGATGTCTGCCTCTGTATAGGTTTTGGCAAGCTTATTTGGATTAAAGAGCTTTTCTTGAATGCGGTCATTCCAGCGTGACATCGCCCAAAGAACACGATCAATTGCATCATTATCTTTTAACGTACAGCCTGAAAGCATGGACATTGCTCCTAGCGTAAGGCCACGCTTGAGAAACAACCTTCTCTCAATTTTCTCAATCTTAGGACCAAATTCCTTGCGAAATTGAACCGATCTGCTTTTTTCACTTTTCATCGACGATCTAGCTTTTCTTGCTGAGCTTTTGAAAGCCTACCTGTAAACATGGATTGCACAGTTCCTTTAATTGCAAACGCTGCTGAAACATATAAAAATAAAAATATAACTAAGACACTCATACCATAAAAATGAAAATGTCTTGCTCCCTCATATCCTCCAAATATAGCTGCGAGCTTTTGCAACTGTACAGGTTTCCACATCGCCAACCCTAAAAAAATAGAATAATCACGTCCCAGATAACGACGATTTAAAGCACCCGTTGAATTAAATTATATTCACCTGTTCCATGAATGCGCAGCTGTTTAATTTCTAATTTAACATTTCGATACGCCGCCATTGGTCGAATATTGAGTAGGCGTCGAATAAAATGGCCGGTATATGTTCCATAAATCAGATAAGCGAGGCCATTAATGACCAAAAGCCACATTGTGCCGCAAAATGCCAGGCAAGCGCCCCAGCAAGCCAGCCGCCTAAGGTTACATCTGGCGGAAAGCGAAATTCGTATAAGGGAGAAGCATTATAAATTCGTAAGCCGCTCATTAGCATCGCAATCGCCGCAAATGCATTTATCCAATGCGTGATACGGACAAAGAGCGGGTGTATCAATTTTGTCTTCTTACGCTGTCGCGTATTTTCCAAATTTTGTAACAATTGACGTCTTAGCCTTTCTAACCCGTCTTTCTAACTCTCTAGATAGGGCTGGAAACAGCTAAAGTAGTAAATATAGGGCTAGGCGACTGCAATTTGTGTCATAAATATTATCAAAATATGCTGCTCCGCAATATATTTTTTAAATTAAGCCTATACTAAATATCAATGCTTGCTTTTCTCTATCCTCTTAGACAGGAGCGCATGCCCTTCTCTCTTCAATCTTGCCTACATCCTCTAAGGCTAAAACAAAAAATTTCTCTGGGTGAGGCTTCTATCTCACGCCATTCCGTCACCTAGCAGCCCGATAGATGCTGACGCATATAGACCGGCTTGCATGAAAATATCGTCTAGCGCCAGGCTCTCTTGGCGAGAAAATTTTCTATTATAGGTCGCATCAACCAATCTTTCATGAAGATTCGTAATAAAACCAAATCTCGGATCTATTTCGTCGAAATTTAGACGGGCTCGTTCTAGTTGATCCGCCAATATAGGTACTTCAATAAAAGAGATTATATCACGCTCCTCGAAAGTCTTGATAAAATTTTATATTTCTCAAATTCTTCCACAACTATCATCACAACGAGTTAATGGCTTACAAGATACGCATGTACTTACTTATTAAATATACAATTATGTTTAAAGAAATCTTATTCACTATTTTATGTCGCCTGATACAATTTACAGCCTTACTAAGACATTTTAAAAAATAAGGGTGCCAGAAAGAGACCAGAGACACTCATTCAGACTACTACATTTTTTTCACTTTAAATTTTACTCAATTTGAGGTTTTCAACATTTATACTGTTGGTTTTCTTGCTGCAATTACTTCTATACCACGGTAATCCCCTCGGAAATTAGAGGGTTTTAAAAGTAGAATTTTCTCGGCAAGATAGACGAGGAGATTTGAAATGAAGATTGGTCGATTTAGCGAACCCCAGATCCTAGGCATTTTAAGGCAAGCCGA
>BJGJ01000134.1 GCA_014190435.1 Methylocystaceae bacterium
TTAGAAACTGTGAGAGAGCGCTTTTTCGCGACTCCCTGTCAAAAGAATATGCCGTATGTTTAAACTTAATCCCTTCAATGAGGCCTTGAATATAGCCAGCTATATTATCTGCAGCCATAACAAGCGCTGTATCTATCGTATGGATGTAGCGCGACAATCTATGTAGCGCGACAATCTAGGTGAGAAGTTAGCGACAGATTAGAATGGCCCATCAGCGCAGCAATCGTTACTTCTGTATGACCAAGATCATTGGCGATGCTTGTAAAGCTGTTTCTTAATACGTGAGGGGTCACATCTGAGAGCTCTTCCCCCTGAAAAGTGGTCCTGCCTGAAGTATGGGTATTGAATGGTCCGACTGCTACGTAGTCCCATCCAGCCGATGATATCAAAGAGCTTTTAAAGTGGGCATCATTTAAAAAAGGACTGTTTGATATTAGCAAAACATCAATCAAACGATTTTATTCGCCAGGCGACAATCGCCCTCAATTCGTTGGTAATTTTACCGACAAATCCACTAGCGTAATTGCGGGCCTTGAATTCGAAATTACTATGCGCAACTGTGGCTCGTCAGCAGGCAATCGCAAGCGCTGTCCTATCGTTGGAAAACCTGTTGGAGAAAATGTTCTAGGCACAGTCTATCATCCAAATGATAAAGGGATGTTTCCCCTGTCACTTCCCTTCAATGGCTCCTCAGATGATTATGAATTCGATGTCAAACTATCTCGTGTAGCGGTCTGGGAAGGCCCCGCCGTAGCCTCTAGATATATTTATATCAATGAAAATATGCAAAATGGCTACATCGAAGAAAGCAACATTGACAAAAGCGTAACATGTGGCAGCCATTCAAACGAGCTTTATGTGATACCAAGCCCCAATGAATCAGGAAAAGCAATGCGCGCAGAGGTTGCCGCAAGTCGCCACTGCTAGCAGTTACAATTGCCAATTTTTGGGAAACAAGCTTTCCTACGCAGAGCGGAGCGGAACCGAACAATCCTGCTATTCTCTGGACGGACTGACATCGGGACTGGTTAATAATCGCATTTAGATTCGAAATCGCTTTTAACAAGGACTGACGTAAATTCACGCGCCACTCTCGTTTTGAAGGAGAGCCCCCCCCAACAGAAGGGCGTGGTCGAGACCTCGGCCAAAAAGAGGGGGAAGCCCCCCAAGGCAAGCCTATCACCACAAATCAGCGGACCCTTGACTACAAATCTGCCGGGCCTGATAATGCAAATCAGCCGTAAATCGGAGATCTCATGTTCCAGCGATACGTTGAGAGGCGGGTGGAGGAGGCCCTAGCGGACACGCCGGTTGTGCTGATCGTGGGACCGCGCCGAGCTGGCAAGACGACGCTGGTGCGAAAGATGGGAGAAACTGGCCGAACCTATTGCACCCTAGACGATCAGACTGTGCTCGCGGCTGCCCAATCCGACCCTGCTGGTTTCATACGGGGGCTTGATCGAGCGATTATCGACGAGATACAGCGCGCACCCGATCTTTTGCTGGCGATAAAGAAGTCGGTCGACGAAGATTATCGTCCTGGCCGATTCTTACTAACAGGTTCCGCCAATGTTTTGACCCTACCGCGTGTCGCTGACAGCCTAGCCGGTCGTATGGAAACCATTCAGATGTTACCCCTAGCCCGAGGGGAAATCGAGAACCGAACCCCGAACTTTCTGGAGAGCCTTTTTAAAGGGCGGTTACAGAGCCAGAAGTATGCTGTTGTTGGGGATGATCTGGTCCAAGTTGTTCTACGCGGCGGCTTTCCCGAGGCGCTTAGCCGTGAAAGTGAAAGGCGCCGGCAGGACTGGGCAAGAGCTTACCTCACCTCGATCTTAACGCGCGATTTGCGTGACATTGCCGAGGTCGAAAAACTCACCGAGCTTCCGAAGTTTGTGCGCCTTCTCGCTGAGCACTCCGGACAATTGACCAACTATTCGCAACTGGCTGGCGGCATCAACGTCAACCTCAGGACTGGCCAACGATATGTCGGCCTACTCGAACAAGTATTCCTAATCACCACTTTACAGCCCTGGTTTACCAATGCGCTCAAGCGTATCGTCAAGACGCCCAAGTTGCATTTCGTTGATAGCGGCTTACTGGCGGCCGCGCGCGGATTGACGTTTGATCGTGTCAAGGCGGATCGAGGGACGTTCGGCGCGATGCTTGAGAGCTTCGTGTTCTCGGAAGTACTGAAGCTGATGACGGCGTCAGACCTAAGTCTTACGCCTTACCATTTCCGAGATCGAGACATGCGCGAGGTTGATATCGTGCTAGAGCGCGACGATGGTATGATCGTGGCCATCGAGGTGAAGGCGAGCGCAACCGTTAAGTCTGGTGACTTTTCGGGCATGAGGGCGTTGGCGGATGCCTGCGGGGACCGTTTTGCGTTTGGCGCTGTACTCTACGACAACTCAGATGTCGTGCCGTTCGGTGACCGGCTGACGGCAGCACCGCTGTCGTGTCTGTGGGCATGAAAGGCAGAAAATGAAGATCATCGACAACAGCTCACAGCTTCTCGGTGATGACCTGAAGGCGACACTGGGCTTGCTAGATATGACTCTCACCTGAACTTTGACACGCCATTACGTCGTATTAAATTTAGAGATCCGGAGACTAGGAAGGAATTGGTTTTTCTAACAAACAATTTTATTTTACCTGCATTAACAATTGCTGAGTTATATAGATGCCGTTGGCAGGTAGAGCTATTCTTTAAATGGATTAAACAACATCTTCGTATCAAGGCGTTCTTCGGCACGACTGAAAACGCAGTAAGACGCAAATTTGGATCGCAGTGTCAGTTTATGTGTTGATCGCGATCGTTAAAAAGCGTCTCAACATCTCAATCAGCTTGTATGAAATGTTACAGATCCTAAGCTTGACTCTATTTGAAAGAACTCCAATAAATCAAATGCTTAGTAAAATCTCTATTTATGATAACCAGTCACTCGTGAACAACCAGCTGAATTTATTCGAATAACGTTGGGACACTAGTGATTCAAGATGTAATTTAATAGGCATTAATGTCTCCAAAGCTCAGTAATCTAAGTTGTATTCTCTCTCGAAGCGCTGCCCGCACTCATGCATGAATTTTCTGGTCAAGTGATGTAAAAAACCACTTCAACAAAGCTATGACGGGTTTATCCGAAACAAAATAGCTTAATTATTCAAGTGGCAATGCATTTAAAAATAACTATCTCAGCAATAAACTACTGAGCTCA
>BJGJ01000135.1 GCA_014190435.1 Methylocystaceae bacterium
AATGGGCCACTTTCCTTCAAATTAGGAAACGCCATGATATAGGGCGTGGTAGCGTTAGCCGTTAGCAAACCTAGCTTATCGGTGAATGTGAAATAATCTACGTAATCTAAGTTGCCGGCGCCAAACTTTTCGCGCTGTTCATTTTGCCATTGGTGCATGGCCATCAGTGGTAGCGCCCAAAGGTAAGCCTGTGACGCTCGTTGGAGGTCAATATCTTTGAAAAGTTTCTGGATAGTCTCGTCGGTTGGATAGCCGTCTTTGAATGTGAGTTTCCCAAACGAGGAGTTGACACTGCCAGTGGAGGGTAATTGTTGAGCCTGGACGCTCGTAAAGGCCAATAAGCTTGTGAGAGTAGGGATTATGATACTTCGCAGTTGGGAAGTTTTCATTTGCCTCTCCGCGATCAGCAAGTCCGCCGGCTTGTGATGGCCGGCGGATTTCACGCTTAAACTGCAATCAAAGATTTAGGATTTTGAATTTGGAGGTAATTTTCCATCAGGGGTAAATTTATCAATTATTACTGGGAGATATTCAGCTAACAACTCTTTGGCTTTATCAACGGGTAATCCTGCGCTTTTGGCCATTTCTGTAATTTTCTCGATATCTACGGCTTTTTGTAATTCTTCGATAGTGATTGGTTTGTTTGGGTCGGTTGATACCCAAGAGCGAACTTTCTCGCCAATTTCTGTATTTTCTAGTTGCTTGACGACGCCTTCAACGCCACCATTTTTTTCAACATAGTTTTTAATCAAATTTAATGCTTCAGCGCCAATTGCGCCACCAATGATACCTTGGAACCAACTCATATTTGATCTCCTTCTGTTTTATAGATCGTTCTTGAAATAAGGTATTCTTTACTAGACTATCTCAGAAACTAAATCCTGAAATAGTTGAGATAATTAAGTTGATTTATGAGCAGGTGTTACCTTTCCTGTCGAGTGATTGACTATAACTCCCCCCCAAATTGTATTGTTTGGCACAATCTTTAGTGTATTTTCTGGAGTTAGAATTAATGTTGAAAATATAGAGACGCTGCGAACCTGCCCTTTTATGTCGCCGCCTACTTCCACATCATCATTGATATCAAAGGGTTTGTTTGCCATTATCAGAAGCCCACTGGCTAGATTGCTCAATGTGCCTTGGAGCGCCAATCCTACAACTAATCCAGCAGCGCCTATTGCAGCAAATAAAGGAGAGAGATCAATCTCTAGAGCAGAAAGGCCTGCTAGAAAACCAAAAAACAGTATTGCCTTACCTGACCAATCAACGATGAAATTACGTAAGAGATTGGAAGTTGCAGAGGACATGCTAAGTGACCGATAGATTGCTGCTTTGATAAGTTTAGCAACAAAGAATGACGCGACAAGGTAGCTCATAAATAAAGCTATTTTCTTGATCCAGCTGATTCCGCCATCTTCAGCAATACCCCAGCTTTTCAAACGAGCTAAGGTAGAGGCATAATCAGAAACTTCAATTTTTGTTGTCGATACGGCGTCTGCATAAGCGCGCATTGCCTTTGTATCTCCGCCCAGCAGATCAATCTGATTTAAAATTACTTTCAAATGATCAATGATCTCTGATCTTTCTATCGATAGTTTTGTAGATTGATCAACTAGCTTAATTTTAGCGTCATTTTTTGCTACCTCAGCTTTATCTTCGCTATTTGGAATAGATTTTTCTGAATCTATAGGAGCGGTATTAGTAGATTTTATTGCCGCAAGCTCTCGGTTCTTACGACGAACAGCCAATTCCGCATTACTTATTTGAGCAACTTTTGTTCGGAGTGTTCTAAACCAAGCATCAGCTTCTATTGTCAGATCTTCTTTCGTCATAGGTTGAATGACGAGCCTTAAGTCCTCAATATCAATTTTTGGGTCTACTAGCGTTCTCGCAACAGGGGGTGCTTTTTTCTCTGTATCAGAGCTTGTTGCAGCCTCTTGAGGTTTGATTAGCGGTATTTCCGGTTTTGCAAGTGAAGAATGCGCGGCATCCTGCGTCGCGTTTATAGGATCAGCATTGGCTAAGTTGGAGATCGACAAAGAGAAGATCAGTCCAATAATTATTTTCTTTACAGTTATCAGAGACATTTTTTCTCTACTTTGCGATAAATGACGAAAATAGTGCATGATCAATGTGATAAGATTGATGGTTTTTCCTAACTAGACTTATCTTTATTTAAGGATCAACTAAACTGGATAGGTTATCAGACGCGTATTACTGGATCTATTTACATTATTTGAGGTATTTGTGCTGCTTAAAACTTTAGGAGAGAGGTAGGAGGTTTTGGTCGGCTTCTCTGGCTATGAAGCCGACCAATTACTGTTCTTGTGAGAGTTGTTTCTGCTCTAGAGACGAGAAAACTATTGCAGTCGATATTCTCGTCCTTATCTAAAGCCTATTACATTCTAAAATAATCCTAATTTCTTGAATGCAATATGATGACTTTTGTTTCACTTAGCCATTATCTTCTTTTTAATCAGGCTTACAACAATTGTAACAATAGCCCCGGTAACGCCGCCACCTGCCGCTTGACCGAGAACAGTAGCGATATCAAAGCCGCTAGTTGTGGCGGCATTTGCTAGAGCAGGGATCAAAGCACCAAGGAGATTTCCGCCGATGCCTCCGCCAAGGGCGCCAGCAATCGTATTACCTAGTGGCCCTAAGTTGAAATCTTTTGACGCTTTACCTGCAGCGTTACCACCGAGAGCGCCTGCTGCAGCTTGAATGAGTAGATCTGTGATAACTGACATTTCTTCTTCCCTTCAATAGATATTGATTATTATTTTTCTAGTATAACGGCTCGTTTTTAGTGTTTCAGCTCTTCAGGTACAACGCCGCCATTTTGTGCAAGCTTTGTCATAACTTGTTTGTGTAACCAGATGTTCATTGATGCAGAATCACTCATATTTCCTTCATATTTAAGTTCTTTTGCGAGCTCTTTTCGGGAATCAAGACTGCTATCCAACGAGAGCAATTTTAATAAATCAACAATCGAGGTTCGCCAACGCAACTCTTCTTTAGTTTTACTTTTAAGCTCATCTAAAATATCTGCAACATCTACTTCTATAATTGGCCCTTGTGAAGAGGCTGATGCTGTTTCTGGCTGAGCGAGCGTCGTCGCAGCATTAGCT
>BJGJ01000136.1 GCA_014190435.1 Methylocystaceae bacterium
CTTTTGCTTCATCAACGCCTGCGACATCTTCAAATGTGACGCGGCCTGTGGTCTCCGTAAGCATTTTAGCTTTCGATTTGCCAAAACCCATTGCGCGACCGCCGGCCCCGCCCTGCATTTGACGAGAGAGAAAAATCCACACACCTAGAAAGGCGACAAGAGGCAATGCATTTAGTAAAAGCGACATCAACCAGCCGCCGCCTTCATGCAATGGCCTAGCGCTTATCGCGATATTTTTAGCTTGCAGTCGTGGGATAAGATTTGCTTCATCCGGCGTGTAAGTTGAGAAGACGCGATTATCATTAAAATGGCCAAGCACTTCATTGCCGGCGATTGTCACGTCGTGAACGCGGCCTTGCTCAATTTGTGATAGTAATTCGCTGTAGGTTATATCTCGAACAGCCGTACGTTGGCTGGGTTGCTGGAAGAGCATGACCAAAGCGACAACGAGCAGACCAATAATTGCCCAAAGGGCAAGATTCCTAAAATTTGCGTTCATCATAGCTGCCTGAGACAAGCGTTCATTAGGGACCATCCCAAGCAACGCATTGACCAATTTAAGATAGGCGTCTCACCACAGATTGCCAAGGGGTCAAAATTCGGACTTTTTTTCAGTGATATTGCGCAAAGCATTGAGTCTTATAGCTTAAGAATCACTTTTGTTTCGAGATGGCGCTGCTGCGAGGCGGGGCGCGGCATATTTCGACAATGCCTTTGTTTATTATGATCAAACAGCCCGCTAGCGTCCTTTGCCAGGCGGCGTGTGTCATGAGCGCTTCTTGGAGCAAGGCGACGAGGCGTTCAAGACGTTCTAATCGAAGGGGAAATTGCGGTGAGATGCGCGTGATTTCCTGGCCTAAAAGACGGAGCACAATCTCGCTTGGAAGACGTTCCATCTCATGCGCATTGAAAAGTGTTTTATCATCTTGTTGTTCAATTAACGCAAGTATTTTAGCGCTTTCGGCATAGAATTCTAGAGCAATATTGACGCGTTGCGCGCGTTGGCCAAGTCGTCGAAGCGCGTGAGCGGTTAAGCCTTCTTCGGCAAGCGTCGGCATCAGCTTGCGCAGCCGCGCTCGCGTATATTTGTCATTCAGATTTGTGGGATCGCTGAAAAAGGGATGATGCGCTTCATGGCAAATTTGTACGAGATCTGCTTTTGAAAAATCAAGTAAGGGTCTGAGTAATTTTACCTTACTTAATTTTCTCGTATCCTTCATGCCTGCAAGGCCTGTAAAACCAGAGCCACGTGTTAAACGTAATAAAATTGTTTCCGCCTGATCATCTGCATGATGCGCTGTCACGATTGCGCTCGCGCCAATTTCTTTAGCGCATGTTTCTAAGAGACGATAGCGCGCCACTCGCGCGCGTTCTTGTAGGCGCGTTGTTGGTTTTTTTTCCAGCCATTTAAGATGATGATGGGTAAATCCTAATTCTCGCGCCCAATGCCCAACAGTTTCGGCTTCCCGAAAAGACTCGTCGCGCAAGCCATGATCCACAGTTGCAACGGCAATACTATGATTGGCTCGCGCAGGCCATTTCTGAGTAAGCAGCATTAATGCAACGGAATCTGGTCCGCCAGATATGGCTAAAAGCAAAGAGGGATAGGGCGTCAGGATATCTAAGCCTTGAATTCCCTCAAGTGGCGATCGCAAGTTTGTTTCCTTACTGATTGAAATTTACTTGCACTGTATTTTTTTACTTTCACGCTGCGCTGTTTCCTTAACGCGGCTTGGAGCTGTTGGGTATTTTATCTCTATTTCATTGAAAGAAGCACAAGCTTGTTCTTTCGCTCCAATGGCGATGAGTGATTGGCCAAGGCGCAGTAAAGCGTCAGGCGCTTGACCAGATTGAGTATATTTTGTTGTGATGTCGAGATATTTTTCAGCAGCCTCTCTATAGCGGTTTCGTAAATAAAAACTCTCTCCAAGATAGAATGTTGCCGCAGGAGCATATTTTGTTTTGCCATTTTTTGCCAAAAATTTTGAAAAAGACTTTTCTGCTAATTCAAAATTTCCAGCCTGCAGCGTTGAAACAGCTGCTTCATAGTCATCCTTAGGATCTGACAAAGATGCAGGAGCAGATTTTGTTTTGTCATTTTCTTGAGGCGCGGATGAGGCGGCACCATTTCCACCACTATGGGATAGATCCATAGGCTGGCCGACGTCCCTTTGTGTTAAGGGCGCAGCAGTCTTTGTGTCATTATTCAATGGCGGCGAGGGCGATGTTGCGCCAAGCGGCCTCGGCGCGCCGATCGCATTAGAGTCGGCGCTTGGATTAAAGGCGTCAGAGCGTTTTGCTGCTTTGATGTCTGTGTTTTGCGCAGTGTTGGAGGGGCCAGTATTCATGTTATTTTGTGGTTCACTTGGGTGCGAATTGGCGTCTAGCGTGCGGGGCGGCTCTTGGCGGAGAACGCGCAGCTGCTCCTCGAGCATTTGAACCTTATGTTGTAACTCTTCCGCTTGACCTGTCATTGCGCGTAACTCGCGCTCTAATCGGTCAATCCGAGTGGATAAGGCGCCTGAATCTGAATTAGTACGCGGTATTTCTGCAAGATTTTCTTCGCCCTCGATCGGCGAACGCTCAAGCGCTTGCGCGAGATGCAGCAAGCCAGAGTTATTGGTCACAGCTACATGAAGATCGATCGCATAAGTTTTTGTGACACCGATGAATAAAATCAGTTGAGCGGCAAAAAACTTTAAAATTGAGCGCGATTTTATCATTGGGCCACAGGAACTGAGGTTAGGGCTCGCTTTGAGCGCGTGATGGTCGCTTTGCTATAGCTGCGTGTTTCGACGGAATTTAGGCGCGTCTCCGGCCTACAATGTATGACAACTGAAGGTTTAGAGCTCAAAAGGTGTGAGTTTTTTTATCTTTCGTTGCGCCCAACCTTGTGCAGCGCGCAGTATCGTTACCTTCTATTCATCTAGTTTGTTCTATCGCGATTTTGATATGATCTAATACTGCTTACTAGAAAGCCTCTCTGGGTCGTAATTTGATATCGCTTCTCTTATATCTGGGCAGATTAGATTCGACGCTTTGTCACGGATTGGGTGAGCAGGCGAGGGCAATTGCAATATAATTCTCACGCCTTGAG
>BJGJ01000137.1 GCA_014190435.1 Methylocystaceae bacterium
AGAGATCCGTTATAATCAGCGTAGCGCATCGGAACGTGTTAACAGCAACCTGAAAGATAACTGCGGCGGCAATCATGTACGCGTACGCGGAGATGCCAAAGTATTCTGCCATTTGATGTTTGGCATTATTGTCATCACTGTCGAGCAGATCATGCGGCTCGTGACCTAGCCGTCACGCCGCGCTTCCCAGCTTTGAAAGCTTCAATCCGGTCAACGGAGGGAGTTCCGTGTCCAAATCAAGCTTCTCAAAGCTCAATTTTTGGCGACAAGCAATAAAATCAGCTATAAAACTATCTGTCACATAATATTGGGCTTCAGAGAGGCTTCTGATCTCTTAAAACCTCAAGAGTTTTGCAAGAGGCTCAAAGAAATAAATAATTATACTGGGACGCCGGCCTTCAATGCTGCTAGGGCGGCGTCACAATAAAACTGAATTTCTTTTGCTAGCGCTGTGCTAAGATTAGTCATTATCACACCTCTTCTATTACTGAGATGAAAGGATAGGAAGAATAGTAAAGAGTAGCTATGCGCCTATGCACATTGGGAATTAGTCTATTGTCGGTGTCGTCTTTTAAATAAAAGAATAGCCGCCAAGAGCTATTCTGGCGGCATTCAAATTCAGAAATATTAATTTTTTATATTGACTATCCATGAAACGAAAATTGAAATCTTCAATGTTTCGTTTATAACAGTATATCAAAGGATTGTCATGGCGTGAGACAAAGCTGTGCCTAGAGCGAAAAAAATAGCCGTGCCAATAATTGCTCCGTAAATTTTCGTTGACATGTTTTGCTCCTTTTTTGATCTTCTTGGATACTTTGAAAGTAAAGGTAACAACACGTGATGTATGTGCGCTGGCGCACAGAGTAGGCCGGAGCAGATTTTAGTCAGAATTTCGGCCTGGTGAGCGTAAACTAGAAAGGCCGGTTCCATAGATCATCCCGGCCCATCTTTTTTCAATCTAAAATTATGAATTATGCCTATCTGAGCAATATTCAGGATAATCTATGCAAGGGTCATAGCTCTGCACTGTTTGCGTCTTGGCGGCCTGCTCAGCAGGATCATAAGCGGCATGGGCGGCCGTTGAGCCTAGGCTGGCGACACCCAAGCCAAGGGTTAAAGCAAAGGCAGTTGTGGTCAAAATGGCTTTTAAAAACTGTTTCATGACTTTCCCCTCAGATCGTCGGTTGATGAGGAGAACTTACCTGGCTCTTTTTAGAATAGATGTGCGCTAAAACACAGGCGCTTTCACATTCCCGCATAGCGGCGCGGCTGATCAATTACTGCAGAAATCAAATAGAAATTGGCAAAAAGAGTTTAACAGCATTCTATCATCCTACATCTTATATTTAATCGCAGCGCCAGCCTGCCAATTATTGCGTATCTGGGGCCCGTTCAAATTTTGGTAGATAGGAATGCCTGCTTCTATTTCTAAAGAATAGGCCTTTAACCCAATAACTTCTCCCTCAAAAGATGAGCCGCCAAAGACCTCTATCCATTTACCGCCATAAAAATTAGGGTCTGTTGGTACGGCATAGCCTTTAATTTGCGGATCAAAGCCCCTGATCGTTCCTTGTGTTGCGCCATTAATTCTCACGGTCGATGTAATGCCAGAAAATATACTATAGCCAAGCCAGCCGTTAAATTCATGTAAATCCCCATAACGCCAGCCTTGTGGGTTTGCGGCTAGGGGGAACCTGCCGCGATAAGAGAGGCCCCAAGACCAGGCATTGAGATTACCTGCATACACAAGGCCTGAGAATAAATCCCATGTTCTTGCGCCGGGTTGAAAGGCATAATGAGCGCGTTCAATGTCGTAAGTAGCATTCGGCAGAAACAAGCTCATTGTTTCAGTGTTAGGGCTCAAGGGATAGCCAAGACCAAGGCTTGCTTGAATTCTATGTTTTTTATCGTCATATAATTTATAAATACCATTGGTGATAAGGTCAGCGAGACCCTTTGTACCGATGTAATTTCCGCCAATTGGCAGGCCGCCTGAATCTCCAAAAAAAGTCTGTGCATACAGCTGCTTTTGAACAACAGAGGCTGATATTAAGGCTGAAAAATTATCTGATACGCCATAGGCCAACATGACATTTTCAAAAGTAGCCGTTACATTTTGCGGTACAACTCTCATAAAGGGCGTTGGGTTCTGTGTGCTGGGAATATAGGTGGGCGTTGTTGAGGCGACGTACGACGGGCTAACTCCTTTAGTTCCAATAAGCCAGCCAGAATGATTCTCAAAGATAGGCATGGCAGTCAGAACAAAGTGACCTTTTGCCGGCATATTCGCCCCATGGACTCCCATGGGCGCGAGTACGGGTAAATTTGTTGTTTCTTCTGATTTAGCATCAATTTTAGATGATGAGAAAAGAGACTCTTGGCTTTTCGTGATGCCTGTGTTTAAGCACAGGAATAAATAAATAATCCAGCTAATGCGCATAAATTTATACATCTATAAATCTTATATTACTTATGTTGCGACAACGCGATTTGAGTTTCTCTTGTATTTAATGGGTGATAAGTGAATAGCGATTGTCGTCTTAACAAAGCACTCTGGTCTATTTATGCTGCAAGTGTAATCAAGAACTATTACTATCTTCATTTCTTTTTAATTACCACACATTTGAGCTTCTTGCAAAATTCGAATTTGATCTGAATTAATTTCGTAAATGGTAGCATTTACGAATAAAAGTCGAGGCAGCCGCCTGCTTTTCTGCTATTGTGTTTTTGTTAGAAAACCAAAGCAAATCAGTAGGTCAACATGCCTCTGCGCGAGAAGATAACAAATAGTTGGAATCATATTCAAGGCTTTCTTTTTCCCCTGCTGCGAGAAGAAGTTGGGCCGCTGAGCTATCACCATAAACGTCTGGCGATTGTCTTGGATATGGCTGGGATTGAGGCCTTTAGGTTGATGTGCTCTGGCTTTCCGGGGCGTCCTCAGAAAGATCGCTACGCTTTGGCGCGCGCTTTTATTGCCAAAATCGTTTTCAAACTACCGACAACCTCGAGTCTGATTGAGAGACTTTGCACTGACGCGATATTACGCAGACTTT
>BJGJ01000138.1 GCA_014190435.1 Methylocystaceae bacterium
AGCCTAGGAGAAAAGAACGGCGATTAAGAAGTTTCAAGCCAGAAGCCAATGAGGCTTGCGTATTTCTCTGGCCAGCTTTGGCGATCTCTTCATCTATGATCATATTCAGAGTTTCCCGTATATCTCTTGCGGCTAGAAATAAGCGCGTGCCGGCTCGTTTCTTTTCTCATTCAAGCCCCATCAAGGACCAAAAAAAGGCGCCATAAATGTGTCAATTGACCCTTAAGGGTTTAGTAAACCCCAGTCGCTTTCGGTCTCAAGGGGCTCTGTTAGGCTGGCGACTCTCGCATAATATTATGAAATAAATGGTTATCAGCGATTTTGACCCCAAACCGCATTAGGTCCGAGTTGCGTAGCGCTGAAACGTTGAAAATTAAGCCTGACCTGACCAAGGCGGCGGTCCATGGGAAGGGACGTCCCAGCGGGGGTCATGACTTTGTATCCGTAAATGGGGGGTGCTGCGCGGCGCTCTTGGGTCCGAGCCTTATGGGACATTGGCTCTAGAATAAGACGTTAATGTTTTTTCTTTTTGCCTGGAACTGGAGCGGGGACTTCAGTTTTGGGAGGAAGTAATTGAACGCATCTATTGTAGCGACGCTCAATATTTTCTGTTTTTAATTTTAAGATAAGAGCTTGCTCAGTTGCTGATAGGCTTATTTCATCTTGCCATTTTAATGTATTATCGTTGCATAAAGCTTTAAAAGTCATTCGAACGTCGGTGTTTTCGCTTATTCCAAGAAACTTACAGGTTAATGCGCCGCTTTGTAGCGTAAGCTGGTTTATGACTAAGCGTTGAGACAGTGTTTTTGCTGAACAATCGAGTTCCGCAGGTGTCCATTGGCCCATATAGAAGCCAGTGCCTGCGGCAGTTGGCGCTATGCCGAGTAAAAATATCGCGATTGTAAGAAAAATTCTAATTGTCGCCTCCTGGCCTATAATTGTCATAGTCTGAAACGAAGCTGATCTTTGGTGGCTGGAGGGGATTTTATGTAAATAGGCTTAGAAAGACTATGCTCAAATTTTTAAGCGTTTGCCCAGACGCTTTGATTTCGATCGAAAGCCAAATCGTCAGCATCATCCTCAAGTTCCGATTTGAGCAAGTCTAAAAATAGCTCGTCCACTTCCTGAGGACTGTTCAAATATCCCAGCAGTCCTGCGGTTTCCAAGTAGGAAAAGCAACGAGGACCGATTTCTGAAAACCTTATATTGCTGATTGAGCAGAGGTTTACGGCTTGGGAGATTGCTGCGCTTGAAATCATTGGTATAGCCCTTAATTGATTCGAATTTGGCTATTTGAGTAATTGATCGAGGCATAAATTAGCACAAATTAAGGATATTAAACCCCTTAGCCGCCACTAGTATTACTAATTCGTTAACGCGCTCATTTTGAGCTCCGCTAATTGATAAGATAACCTAAGAGGAATTGATAAGGGGGGAATTATTGGCGTATTTTTGTTGCTAGACAATAACTGCTCCTCTATGGAGCCGGAGCGCTAACAGCGTGCGTCCTTATCAATTAGGGTATTAGAGCCTGTATAGGCCTAATTACTGTGAAGTTACTGTCGCAACGCATATTTTAATAAATAGCCCGTTATTTATTATTTTCAGAGTAGATTATATTTTTTATATATGGAGTATGAAGAGCTTTGGTATCGCGTTTTTAAAAATAACGCCGTTGCGATGCTTGGCTCGTTTGTTCTTCGAGCATTTAATTTTCCTATAATTAATCAAGATCTGTACCGTATTACATATTGATGCTTGGTTACTATAGTTTTTTATATACATCTTGAGTTTGTAATAAAGAACTCATCAAATTTTACTCATCTAGAGGAACATGTGTGTGTAAAAAAATAATGCCTAATTATAATTCCTGGTTTAGTCATTGCGAATTAGGTAACCAGAAGATCTAGAGCGCGCCCATGATGAATAGATCTATGGGTTAGAAGTCTGTTCGTTTTAATGCACGCTCATTGAGATAATGACCTGTTTTCAGGGTTTAATGGAGTTCCAAAGGAGTGGAAGATCAATTTTACAAGGGGTTAAGAACTCTTATTCCTTGCTATGTGCGCTATGGCACATCCTTAAAGTCAGTAATTTTCTATCATCTTATTATTGATTTTGGAGGGAAAAAAATGTCACTCAAAGCACTAAATTTCAGAAAGTCATGTAGCCATTATATGACGATTGCTGCCGCCGCCACAGTAATGAGTCTGAGCGCTGTTGCGCCAGGATTTGCAAAATCTGTAGTCATTACGTGTGGTGAGATTCAAAGCTATTCAGGCGTGGAGGTTGATATGATGCTCTCCGAGGTTAGATCGAGTCTCGGTGGATCAGAAGCAAATTCATTGGAAAGTAAATATACGAGGCTTTCAAGCTCCTGCGAAAAGAAACCGAATTCATCACAATCTGTATCTCTTGATCCGGGTCTAACAGCAATGCTAAAGCAGCATGGTGTTAATATACATTGACACTGAGCTAAAATTATAGATCTGATGCGCTTTTTTAGTTCATAGACTATGAAATCCGAAGATGAAAGAGTTCATAAAGCTCTTTCATCTTCGGATAGGAATTAACCCCTGATGAACGCATAAAATTGATAGAAGCCTGTGTTTGGCTATCTTTATATAGATCAAGGTTTATTATAGCGCTTATTTAGTGGTCATTAGTGTTGAGATATTTGTATCCTGCAGTTGATTGATCGAAATAGTTTTTGTGAAATCGGCTTCGTGGTTAAGTAATTTTGTTCGCTTTTCGTGCTTTGTGTCTCGTCCTGAGACACGCTTGCGCCATAGACGAAAACTGCTCGGCTTTAGGTGTCCGCGCATTATCTTAATTACTTCAGCTTCTGTAATATTTTGCTCTCGTTTGATTTTATCGAATGAGATGTTGTCTGTCCATGCTAGCTGGATAATATTGCTGATAAATTCTTGGCTATATTTATGTTTCATAGTTCCGTCTTTTGTTAAAATTAATCATGGTCTACTATCTCG
>BJGJ01000139.1 GCA_014190435.1 Methylocystaceae bacterium
GTCCGATTTTTCAGCCAGTTCGTTTAAAGCTGAGGCAAGGCCTCCCCGCGTTGGATCTCTCATAACGCGGATATTATTGCCGCCGACCTGAAGGATAAGCTGGATTAACTCATGTAAGGCTGCTTGATCGGATACAATATTTGTCTCAAAAGTAAGATTGTCGCGCTTTGATAGAATGGCGACTCCATGATCTCCAATCTCTCCGCTCAGAATTACACAATCTCCTGGAGTGATCTGATTTGCGGATAAAACATTCTGATTTCTTACAACGCCTATTCCTGTTGTTGTGATAAAAACGCCGTCAGCTTTACCCCGTTCAACAACCTTTGTATCGCCTGTTATAATTTTAACGCCAGCAGAATGGGCGCAGGCTCCCATTGTTTTTGCAATAATTAGCAAACTTTTGAGTGGAAAGCCTTCTTCAAGAATAAAACTTGCCGACAAATACAGTGGGGTTGCGCCACCTAAGGCAATATCATTAATAGTTCCATTAACAGCTAAAGATCCAATATTACCGCCTGGAAAAAATAGCGGTGATACAACAAAACTATCTGTCGCAAAGGCAAGTTTGCCTGTATCTACGTTAAAGATCGCCTGATCGTTTTGCTGTAATAACAAATCATTATTAAAGGCTGGATAAAAAATCTCTGTAATAAGCGTCGTCATAGCGCTTCCACCAGCGCCATGAGCAAGTTCGACGACACCATCATTAAGATCAATCCGTGAGCGTCGGTGCTTATTGCTCATCGATTCTCCGCTTCATCACGGAAGCGACCATAAGCCCAGTGAGCTGCGCAAGCGCCTTCTGCAGATACCATACACGCTCCCAGTGGCGTATCTGGTCGGCATGCATTACCAAATAATTTACACTCTTGTGGCTTCTTCCTGCCCCGTAGAATTTGACCACATTCACAAGCTGGATTATCCGGAACAGCAACTGCTTTCATATCGAATCGCTCTTCTGCATCCAGTGCACAATAATTCTTGCTGAGCTTTAATGCGCTATTTGATAATTCTCCTATGCCGCGCCACTCAAAGCACTCTCGTAACTCAAAAGTATCCGCCATAGCATCGATTGCTGAATAATTTCCCTGATTAGTGACAGCGCGATCATATTGATTTTCAATTTCTGCACGCTGTGTATTGACCTGGCGCAATAACATCAGCAATGCCTGCAAAATATCTAATGGCTCAAAACCAGCAATAACAATTGGCCTCGCAAAATTTTCAGCAATTTCTTTATAGGACTCACATCCAATAATTGCGCTAACATGGGCTGGTCCAACGAGGCCATTAATGGCCAGGCGCAGTGATGGAGTCGACTGAGATTCTGTGAGAATATGCCGCATAGCTGCTGGCGTCAGAACATGATTACAAAATACTGAAAAGTTTTTGAGCTTATCGCGTTTCGCAATTTGTACTGCTAAGGCAGTTGGGGGAGTCGTTGTCTCAAAACCAATAGCAAAAAAAACTATCTCTTTATCGGGATGGGCCACGGCTATTTTTAGTGCGTCAAGAGGCGAGTAAATCATGCGCACATCGGCGCCAGAAGCTCGTGCGCGTAATAGAGAATTCCCGCGAGAGCCTGGCGCTCGCATCAAGTCGCCATAGGCGCAAATTACAATATTGTCTTTTTTGGCCAACCTTATGGCCGCATCAATACGCGCAGCTGGCAAGACGCAGACTGGGCAGCCAGGGCCATGTATCATATCGATATTTTTCGGCAGTAAGTCTTCTATGCCATAGCGAGCTAGCGCATGAGTATGACCGCCACAAAACTCCATAAATCGATAGGACCGATGAGAAGATGTCTCGAGAGCAATTTGGCGAATAAGACGCACCACCAATGGCTCATAACGAAATTCTTCCGAATATTGCATCGTTAAGAATCCTCGCCTGAAAAACGACTACTCGGAAGAGAACAGATTGTTTCTATATCCAGCAGCGTTTGTCGCGCTCGAACCGAGTCAATGATACTTATTGAAAAACCAACATGTACAAGCACATAATCATCAATTTTTGCCTGCGGCGTATAGGCAAGGCTGATTTCTTTAATCACCTGCCCAAATTCAACGCGCGCCAAACGAATCAGCAGGTCTGATGCGTCAATGCTGATAATTCTACCAGGAATCGCCAAACACATAGAGAAACTTTCTATTACGCACCCCAAGACGCCCACACGGCCTGGCCAACCGCAAGACCACCATCATTAGGCGGAATGCTCTCATGCCAAAAAGGCGAGAATCCGCCCAGCTGTAATGACTTTACCACTGCTTGTGTCAAATATGCATTTTGAAAACATCCACCAGAGAGAGCGACATGGTGTTCTTGCAACTCAGAAGCGACAGAAACAACTGCTTGCGCAAGGGCGAAATGAATTCCCGCTGCAATTTCCGCCAAATCATGCCTATTCTCAAGATCAATGAGAACTTGCCTGACAACAGGCTCCCAATCAACCACCAACATCTCATCCAATGATTTAACAAGCCTACAGGCATAAGTTCTTGGCACACGCGCTTCGTGGGCAAGACTCTCAAGCATTGCCGCAGCCTGTCCCTCATAAGAAACGCGCTGACAAATCCCTAAAATCGCAGAGAAGGCGTCAAAAATCCTACCAATGCTTGTAGTATGATATGTTTGAATATTTCTTTGAAGCATTTGTAATAAATTAGTTTTTTCTAAAGCTGAGAACTCACCAAGCGGTATAAGGTTCGAATTTAAAAAGAGGTCCTCTCCATAAATTTCATAGAGCAGACCCAAGGCGGCGCGACAGGGCTCTTTGAATGCCTGAACGCCTCCGGGTAATAAAAAACCGCGCATATGAGCGACACGGCGCCAAGAGTTCAGAGATATTTTAATAAACTCCCCCCCCCCAGAGTCTCCCGTCATCGCCAAATCCCGCCACGTCCCAAGCCACTCCTAACACAGGCGGCAAGAGTTCATTATCAACAAG
>BJGJ01000140.1 GCA_014190435.1 Methylocystaceae bacterium
CGCATCCTAGGGAGCCTGTTTTGTTGTCTCTTTTTGCTTGTTAATAATCTTAATCTACACTCGGACTACAAAAGCTGTGAGCGCTGTCATCGCTTTTAGGTAGAGTCTGTCACATAGGATTTCATTAGAGAGTGTCATCAATTAGGATTGAACTAAGCCGCTTCGCGGCTGATTTTGAGAAGTTTCCTAAGTTTCCTCCTGTCTGAGAAGATTGGGTGTTGCAAACCCATCCCAGACAGGAGTTAACAGATGGACACGATCAGCCCACTGCGCCGCCGAATGATTGAGGATATGACACTCCGCAATCTTTCTCCAGCAACTCAGCGATCTTATATCTTTGCCGTCAAAAAGTTTAGCCAATATTTTTGCCTTTCCCCTGAACGCTTAAGCTTTGAAGATGTGAGAAGCTACCAGTTACATCTTATATCCAAAGGGTTATCCTGGGCATCGCTTAACCAAATTGTTTGCGCGCTTCGTTTTCTCTATGGCGTCACGCTGCGTCAAGACGTAATTCCTGAACTGATCCCTTATGCGCGCAAGCCCAGTAAGTTGCCAGATATACTCAATGCTGATGAAGTTCTTTGTTTCCTTGAGGCGGTATCTAGTCTCAAGGCCCGCATCGCCTTAACAACAGCCTATGCCGCTGGACTACGCGTCTCTGAAGTTGTCAATCTCAGAGTGAGCAATATTGATAGCGCGCGCATGGTTATTAGGATTGAGCGCGGCAAGGGCGGTAAAGAACGCTATGTCATGCTGTCCAAGCAACTCCTCAACATTCTGCGCAGCTATTGGCGTTTGACGCGCCCCAAGGACTTTCTTTTTCCCGGGCGTGATCCTGACAAACCCATTAATGCCAATGTTTTGCATCAGGCTTGCCGTTCTGCTGTTCATGCGGCTGGTCTGAACAAACGCGTGACCATACATGTATTACGCCATAGCTTTGCAACACATCTTCTGGAAAGTGGGGTCGATGTTCGCATCATTCAGGTTTTATTGGGTCACGCTCATTTATCCTCAACAACGATCTATGCCCGCGTATCCACCCGCTTGATTGGAGCCACGCAAAGCCCACTTGATCAGCTAGCCGCGGATATTATCCCGCCCGCGTAAGCGGGCATGTCCCACGCGACATTAGAGCTCGCTGACGTTTTTCGTCAGCATGGGCCCGCCTATCTTCGGGATCATACCCCCCATCTCAGTCGCGGTGAACGCCGCGTCATGGGTGCGATCGTTGCCTGTCGAACGGCGGCGTTGGGCGGTCATGTCGAAGAATGCGAGGACTGTGGCGTAAGGCGTATCTCGTATAACTCTTGTCGCAATCGACATTGTCCAAAGTGTCAGGGATCGGCGCGCGCCTCATGGCTTGAGGCGCGCAAAGCTGAGATCCTGAATGTCCCATATTTTCACGTGGTTTTTACTCTGCCGCCCAGCGTCGCAGAAATCGCCTTCCAGAATAAGGCTGTCATTTACGCCCTTTTGATGCGGTGCGCCGCTGAAGCAACCCTGACGCTTGCCGCCAACCCGCGTCATCTTGGCGCAAAGATTGGACTACTCTCGGTTTTACATACTTGGGGGCAAACGCTCACACACCACCCACATGTGCACTGCGTTGTTCCTGGCGGAGGCATTTCCCTTGATGGCAAACGTTGGCTCAGCTGCAAGCCGGGATTTTTCCTGCCTGTAAGGGCGCTCTCTCGTCTCTTTCGTAAAATATTTCTACGAGAACTCAACGCTGCTTTTCATGCAGATAAACTGCGTTTCTTCGGTGAGCTTGCGCATCTTGCCACTCCTCACGCCTTTACCCAGCGCATGCACCTCTGCGGACGCCTGGACTGGGTTGTCTATGCTAAACCTCCCTTTGGCGGCGCCAAACAGGTTCTTGCCTATCTCGCCCGCTACACTCATCGTGCCGCAATCGCTAATTCCAGGCTCATCTCATTAAGCAAAGAAGAGGTTGCTTTCACTTATAAAGATTACCGCCGCAATGGACACATCAAAACGATGCGACTTTCACCAGATGAGTTCATGCGCCGGTTCCTCCTGCATGTCTTACCGGAAGGATTCCATCGGATCAGACATTATGGATTTTTGGCAAAAGGCGAGCGTAAAGAAAATATTGAGCGATTTCGGTCAATGGCTGAAGCAAACCAACCAGACCAAAGCGCGCATCGTAAAAAGAGCGCAGAAGATCTTAGCTCGACTAAGCCTTTTATATGTCCCGACTGTAACGGCGCTCTACGGCGTCTCTATGATGTTGCGCCTTTAAACAAAAAACCGTTTCACTGCGATACCTCATGAATAACGCTTATCTAAAATGTAAAACTCAGTCTCAAGCTTTGTTAAAGAACGTGTCGAAAGCTACGCTGATGATATTTGCGCAAAAAAAGGATTGGTTGATAAAATACGTAACAGAAATCCATTCTCAACCGACGCATCTTGTCGATTATGTGGAAGAAAAAAATACCATAGAGCGGCTAGCGTGCGCCTCAGAGTTAAATCGTCTCGTCAGTGCATATTTAACGCGCGATCTAACGCCATTCACTTCGAGCTTTAGCCATAGCAGCTAATCACACGCGGCTTCGTTCAATCCGGCTTATATGAGGTCCATACTCAGAGCGGCAAATCTTTGGCCTATGGACCTCACATAACCCTCCTGATTCCCTTTTTTAATTATGCATGATTCATAAGGAGTTGGCCGAATCGGAGGGCCGACTGATGTCAAAACGTTATGCTCTTCGCGACGATCAATGGAATGATATCAAAGACTTACTACCAGGTCGCCAGGAAACCGTCGGCGTAACAGCAAAGGATAACCGGCTTTTTATAGATGCCGTTCTTTATCGCTATCGTGCTGGGATCCCTTGGCGAGATTTACCAGAACGC
>BJGJ01000141.1 GCA_014190435.1 Methylocystaceae bacterium
AGAGATCCGTTATAATCAGCGTAGCGCATCGGAACGTGTTAACAGCAACCTGAAAGATAACTGCGGCGGCAATCATGTACGCGTACGCGGAGATGCCAAAGTATTCTGCCATTTGATGTTTGGCATTCTTGTCATCACTGTCGAGCAGATCATGCGGCTGGTGACCTAACCGTCACACCGCGCTTCCCAGCTTTGAAAGCTTCAATCCGGTCAACGGAGGGAGTTCCGCGTCCAAATCAAGCTTCTCAAAGCTCAATTTTTGGCGACAAGCAATAAAATCAGCTATAAAACTATCTGTCACATAATATTGGGCTTCAAAGGGGCTTCTGATCTCTTAAAACCTCAAGAGTTTTGCAAGAGGCTCTATAATCAATAATAATGTACTAGCTATGAGCACGGCAGCATTAAACTCTGTTGCTAAGCCAATACCATTACTTCTTTTTCGCAATAGCAATAATATGGCCCGCCTCACCTACTGAGCAATACACAACATTGAAACCGGAGCTATTTAGAAGCTCAGAAAATCCCTTAATAGTAAAGAACTGCAAGTGTTCTCTTAGCGCCGTGAACCCTCCCAGAAAAACTCTCTTGAATATCTTTCGAGTTACAACTGAATAGAAATCAAATAGCATCATTAGCCTTTCATTTCTGGAAAGGAAATTAAGCCATGAAACATAGCGAGGCTGAGAACAAAAATAAGATATGACATGTTTTTCATAGGGAACTTCGAAAAAATAAGTTGTGTCACCATTTCCCAAAGCTAATATGTCTTTTAAGTATGAGAATGGATCAGGTAAGTGCTCAATTACATGGCATGACAAGATCAAATCCCAATCAATTTCTCTCGTCTGTTCTTGACTTACTCTGATAATGCCTTCCTCTGTATCAACCCCAGACAACTCACAAACAGCACGAAATTCTGCATTCAGTCCCCCCGAAGGAGAAATCATTTGTCCTTTGTCGCCACCATGATCAAGGACATATTTAAAATTATTCAATATATTATTTTCTTCTAAATTTTTTATAAGAACCTTTCTACGTAAATCAAATTCTTTCTCATCGCCTATACCTTTATTAATTTTATTAGTATACCAAGGCTCATATTTATGCCGCATTAGAAAATAGTCTTTACCCCGATAGTATTGATAAAGATTGTGCATCTGCTCCTGGGTGAAGTCAGCATTAAATAGCATCGACTGGCACGAAGAGCAGCTTAGTACAGACACAACTCTTGGGTGAGCACTTTTACAAGCACGTTCCGAAAAAAATCTGGATGTTAGAGTAAAATAAGCAGTTAAAGATCCGCCACAGAAGGGGCAGTATTCCAAATTCTCTCTAACAAAATTATTCTCCATGTAACACGCCAATCTTTGTTCATAATCATTGAGCATTCGGGCTTCTAATCTAAATATTAGAAAAATTAAACTCATAATTTTTTCCACGACTTCGCCGCTAGGAATCAAATAGATTCAACTGGTTGCAAATGTGCTATGCGTTGTTGGTTTAGTCAGCGCCTGAAGTGCTTGTAAAACTGAAGGTCTCCCGAAAATTAGAGAGGTTTCACAGTAGAATAATACGTCAAGGTAGATAAGTAGATCTGAAATGAAAATTGGCCGATTTAGCGAGCCGTAGATCCTAGCGACTCTAAGGCACGCTGGCAGCGATATGTTGATTATAGAGGTTTGCTGAAAACACGGCGCGAGCTAAGCATCTTTTATATCTAGCTTGCCAAGTACGGTGTTGTGGGTGCCTTAATGATTACCCAAATGAAGCCAATGGACGACGAGAATCATAATCTTTATAAAACATGATTGTGCAACTCAGGAAGCAAGGCAAGCATCTCAAGGAGCTGCTTGGAGAAATTAGATCTGCCATCTCAACGACAGGAGATGGCCTCAAAGGTAGTCGAGCAACGACACTTTCTATCGCACTGGCCCATCGTATGCTTTCGGCTGAGAGAAGAGCTATAACTTAGATGGGCTAATTGCGGTCCTCCCAGATAGCATCGCGATGTATCAAAAGTCAGCCTAGTGTTCCTTGAAAACAAAGCTAAGCAACAAGAGACAAGAGTGAGATGATCGGTGTCGATCTGGCAAAGAATATTATCTAGCGGCATATCGCGACATTGAATCGCGAAGTTTTATCGAGAGGGAAGCTTTCTTGAAATAAATTTAAGGAGTTCATGTAGGCTCATGAGCCGGCATTAGTTGCTATGGAAGCCTGAGGTGTAACCCGCAAGTGGGCTGATAGCTTGGCTAAAATGGTTAGTAACGAGAATGCTATTGCCTCTCAATTCGCCAAAAACATTGTTAACCGTCAGATGAACGATGCTATTGATGCCGGGGTAATTACTATAGCGATCCAATGTCTAGAGATGCATTTTGTCAAACCTATAATGAAGACGTAGAACGCAAAAGCTCTTGTATTTTCAGCGCGTCAGAATTTAGTTCATCAGCTTGGGGGGCAAATTAATAGACTTCGATCAATGCTTTGTGAATTTGATATTCGATCTCACAAGAGATTACTTATATCAAGCGGATTGAAGGTTTTCCTGTATTGCTAAATTGAGATTTTTCGGATCCTGTTTGTGATGAGTTTCGAGATTTACTAGATCAAATTCCAAAAAAGACGAAGCTTATCAACATCAAGACTGAGCTAATTAATAATTGGCCAAATAGACGGATACAGCCTTCCCGTATCGAGCAATTCCGGGAATTGAGCCAATAAATACTATAGAGTGCTTCTTGCAAAATTCGAATTTGATCTGAATTAATTTCGTAAGTGGGAGAATTTACGAATAAAAGTCGAGGCAGCCGCCTGCTTTTCTGCTATTGTGTTTTTGTTAGAAAACCAAAGCAAATCAGTA
>BJGJ01000142.1 GCA_014190435.1 Methylocystaceae bacterium
ATCTTGTGAGGAAAGCTTGGCTGTTGAACAAACCAGCGGTCGCCAGCGCATGAATATTCATGGCGCGATCGACTTGGAGACAGGGCAAATGCAGATCCTGGAGGTTGAGACTGTTGATGCTCAATCGACAATCCAACTCCTTGCGTCGATAGAGGGGATGTATCCCACAATGGCGCGGATACATTTGTTTCTGGATAATGCGCGGTATCATCATGCAAAAATTGTTCAGGACTGGATGAAGGCTGCAGATCGACGCATTGTATTGCATTTTATCCCGGCCTACTGCCCGCATTTAAATCCAATTGAGCGCCTATGGCGTGTGATGCATGAAAATATAACTCACAATCGATGCTACGTTAAATTTAACGAATTTTGTAAAATAACG
Source organism: Methylocystaceae bacterium (assembly GCA_014190435.1). Taxonomy (GTDB): domain Bacteria; phylum Pseudomonadota; class Alphaproteobacteria; order Rhizobiales; family Beijerinckiaceae; genus Methylocystis. Next base: position 386 of record BJGJ01000142.1, read on the forward strand.
CTCAGCTTTCTGAGAGAGCGGATCCCAAAAAATTGCAACCTTTTTCGCGACTCAGTCACTGACAATTTCCGCGTCATCTCCCCTAAAGATTCTCGGGTTATGACGTGAACTGGGTATAGATCAGAGAGGTAAATAAAAAATAGATCTGGCATGAGTTCTGTTCTACGGTTTTTAAAAAACGGATTAAATTAGCATACTCGGAGTTTTTATGGATAATTTTTTTAAAATCCTATCATCGATCTTAGCAGTATTTCTAGTTGTTTTCGTATCAATTTATTTTAATAATGACATAATCGCATGGCTCTACCAGCCTACTAATAATTTAAGCCTTATTGCAGTTATTATTACTGTAGCAGCCTTAGCCCTAATTCTAATAATTAAAAAATTAAACAATATATATGATCTTATTATCTATATAAACTATGAGCAAGGCGACGACTATGAAGAATAATAAAACTATTGACAAGCAACCTAATATTAGGCTTGGGGCACAGGGTAATTTATAAATATATCACAAATATCTTTTTCAATTAAAATTTTTATAGCATCTAACGGCAGATCATTTTTATCATTACCATAAGGACTCTCAACCTCTTCAGCTAATGTCTCCAAACTCGCAAGAATAAAAAACATATAGCTCGTTATTAACGCATTCCAATAACCAAATTCTGGGACAAAAACAAATGTTATACTTTAAATATAAGTGAACATAAACTTTTTTATAAAAACATGATTTGAGTATGGTATTGGTGTATTTTTAATTCTCTAACAAGAACCATAAATATCAGATAAAGCAGTTATTTCATCATTTAATGTTAAAATATGAACCTCTGTTAAATATCCATTTCTATATAACTGCGTTAATCATCTAATAACAGATTTACTGCAAAGCTTGGAGGATGATTTAGCTTATAGTGGGATTGTTTGTTAACTCCACGTAGGTGATTTTTAAGTGCTAAAGAAAAATTGAAAATATCAAAAGCAATTCTTTCTTTATCACTGCGCTCGACATCTAAATATGAATATAGTTTTAGGGCAAGGTTTCTTGAGGTATTTACGAGAGATCTTCAAAGTCTCCGACCCTCCCACCAGCGATCATAAGCTGTATTTGTTCTTAATACCAATAACAATGATATAACGAATCAAAATAAATTATGGACTGCAGCTGTATATTTCAGATGCTCAGGCATTAATACTGAGTCGAAATAAACAATAGCGATAGAAAAGACAGCAACTATCAATATATTTGGTAATAATGTTCTTAGAGTTTCTCCTTCATTGAGTTTAAAAATTAATTTCTACCGTTATTTTTTATCATACTTGATCATAAATATCCCGTTTAAACACTCTTGTGTTCATAAGACCATGTTTCTTTACGTATTCTATTTATAATGAATTGCTAATTTTCTAACATTTCTAATTAGAAACCAACCAAAAAATTTGAGAAATTTTGAGCTCTCTCTTGTGTTGCAAGCTCTAACTCATTCATTTTTCGCTCTTAGCGAACGGTTTCGAGTTCAATTCGACGTTCTAGTTTTTGAAGAACACAATCTTTATCAAGCTTAATAAGTTTCGCATCAACATAGCCAGTTTTTGGAATGCTATAGAGTAAGTAGCCATCTTTGTAATAGTAATCGTAGATTGTTGTTCGATAACCCTTGTCATATTCATCTGACTTCTTCACAAATGTTGCCATACAGGTATATTCTGCAAATGCTGACGTACCAGACGTCAAGACAAACACTATAACAAATGCACTAAACGCTTTCTTCATCGTTATCTCCTTAAAGAATCTAGATGTACTATACAAATTATACATCATAAGAATTGAGTTCAATAAAATTTATAATATGCAGACAAGTTAAAAATAAGACCTTAGTCCTGCTCTTGATGTCTAGATGATATAAGTTTTACCACAGTTTCAATTTGGTTCAACGTGTCAATTCACGAAAGATAAAAATCATCGAAATTTATAAAGGCGGTCTCAGGGATCTAATGCAACGGAGCTAATATGGGCTCCGCATGGAACAGAAACATTACAACCGCCTCAGTATTGAGGATAGAGAAGCTATTAGCCGAGGTCTTTCGGCTAATCTTTCATATGCTGAGATAGCACGACAGATTGGTCGACCTACGTCGACCGTCTCCCGTGAAGTAAAGAATAATTACGGTCGCTATGCTTACCGGTGCTGTTCAGCTCAGCGAAAGGCCCTTAAGCTTATGGGCCGAAGGCGAGGCGGTAAACGCAAACTCTTTCAAAATAAAAGGCTTACTGGTTATGTCCATCGTGGCCTGAAAAGACAGTGGTCTCCTGACGAGATCGCCAGGCGTCTACGCTTAGATTATGCTCACGATATGAGTATGCGCATCTCTGGCGAGACGATCTACCAATACATCTATGTGCTGCCACGTGGAGAGCTGAAGGCA
>BJGJ01000143.1 GCA_014190435.1 Methylocystaceae bacterium
CAATAGTATTCGAATTCTCTTGGGGTCATTTTTGGGTAATATTTTGGGGCGGAAATTTCATCGTAAATCAGTATAATTAGGTGAATTATCCCGACAAATGAGAGTATCATAAATATAATACCAGAATTATTAATCCAATAAGCGCCTGAGAGTAATGTAAAGAAAGTAATCCAAATAATAGTTATTTTTACTGCAGAATGATTTTTGAGATAATTAGTCATAATGTTGCGATTTAACCTTAAAGAAAATGTAAATCTAGCAATTACTTATAGTTTCGCTTAACAAGTTCTACATTTGCAGCTTTAAAAATAAATAAATAGAAAATAATTTTCCCATTTTACCCGATGATCGGAGAGGATAGTTTTTACATCGAATTTTGATGTTTAATAGGCGAGGATGTAAAAATAATGGTTGAGGGTTGATGCAGCGATTATTTTTATAAAGGTCTTTGAGCCAGTTAAAATGTATGTCTGTAGTTAAAATATTACAATTCATAATATAAACTTTTTATAACAGGCTTGTCAAAGCTATTTAAAGGCTTAAGATTAAAATTGATTTACTAAACCAAAGAATCCGTGAGGAAAAAATGAAGCATAGGTTAGCTAAATTGGTCGCCGTCTCAGCCGTTTTGGGTGCCGCGATCGCTGCGTCTCCAGTTCGTGCGCAAACTTTGTTACAGGACTTAGATCCGGGAAGCCTATCTGAAGGCATATTTGTAGACATGATTTACTATCCGGAATCAAATACAGTTCAAAAAGGGAAAGCGCTAGCTAAAGAAACCAAAAAAGATAAAAAATCAAAGCAAGGCGGTAATAAAAAATCTTAGTAATATCCAGAGTAACTAAATGATTATTAATCTAGATTAATTTAGGGATATTTATGAAACCATTCTTGAGCGCAATCTTGGTTGATGTAAAGTTTTGAATTAAGAAAGAGTGCCAGAAAAGAGAGAGCGATGACTTAACTCCATTGGGAGTAGGATAATTTTACTTGGATTTGTTTTTTAAAAAATGTGTTTGTAAAATATGAGGAAGGTTTTCTTGAAGATAAATAGGAAAGTTAATTTCTAGATTGTAGTGCTTGAAATATGATATCAGAATGAGGATCAACACCTCTTTTGACCTAATTAAATAAATTCATAATAGAAAGTACTCACTATCTTGACAATTTTTCATACAAATCCGGGACTAGAACGCGCGTTAGCTGAGCGCAACTATAGTAATCCGACGCCAGTACAAAAGGCTGTGTTAGCCTCTGAAACACTCGGTCGCGATATCCTAGTTTCAGCGCAGACTGGTTCAGGAAAGACTGTAGCTTATGGGTTGGCCATTGGATCACTCTTATTGTCAAAGCATGAGGTTTTACAGTCCTGTAAAGCTCCTGTTGCGCTGATCATAGCGCCAACCCGGGAGCTTGCGCTCCAAGTTGAGCGAGAGTTGGCGTGGCTTTATCATTTTGTGAATGGCCGAGTTATGTCGTGCGTTGGTGGAATGGATGCGCGGCAAGAAAGGAAAAAATTAGCTGAGTCTCCTCATATTGTCGTGGGAACTCCAGGTCGGTTAAGAGATCATATTGAAAGACGTAGCTTGGATATGAGCCAGCTGAATGCTGTTGTACTTGATGAAGCTGATGAAATGCTTGATTTAGGGTTTAGGGAGGATCTTGAATTTATTCTAGCCGCCTCCCCTGAAGCTAAATCTACCTTAATGTTTTCAGCTACAATGCCAAAAGGCATTGTTAACCTGGCTCAAAGATATCAGAAAAATGCGCTGAGAATTGAGGTTGAAGGAAATGAAAAAGGGCACGCAGACATAGAATATAGGGCCATAAGAATCATACCGAAAGAAACAGAGCATGTTGTAGTTAATCTGTTGCGATTAATAGAGGCTCAGACATCAATTGTTTTTTGTAATACCCGAGAGTCGGTCCGACATTTACAATCAACGCTTCTTGAAAGGGGCTTTCAAGCAGTTTTGCTTTCTGGTGAGCTTAGTCAACATGAACGAAACCAGTCGATGATGGCCTTGCGCGATGGACGCGCGCGCGTATGCGTGGCTACGGATGTTGCAGCTAGAGGTATCGATCTACCAAGCTTGGGATTAGTCATTCATGCAGATTTGCCGCATGATGCGGAAACATTACAACACAGGAGCGGCAGAACGGGCCGGGCGGGCCGGAAGGGGATAAGCACCTTGCTTGTCTCGCAAGTGCGTCGTCGAAGAGCTGAGCAAATTTTAAATGATGCCAAGATCAAAGTAATTTGGGAAGGCCCACCCACAATAGAACAAATTCAAAAATTAGATCAAGAAAGAATGCTGGCTGATCCAATATTGAACGAGCAACCCAGTGAGGAAGATTTTAGATTAGCAAAAATATTATTGACACAAAGGTCGCCTGAAGAGCTTGGGGCGGCCTTGATCAGAGCCCATCGATCTAGATTGCCGGCACTAGAAGAGGTCAGTGATCCAGGCGAGACAGGTGTGAGGCGTGACTTTAATAATAAAGAAAAATCGAAGAATAAAAAAGCGCTGGATAGCTCTTTAGGGTCGGTATGGTTTCGTCTCAATGTTGGACGTAAAAAAAATGCTGACCCGAAGTGGTTGCTGCCGATGCTATGCAGAAAGGGAAATATTAATCGAAGTGAAGTAGGCATTATTCAAATATTCGATAATGAGACAAAAATTGAGATATCTAAAAAAGTAGCGGCTGATTTTATTAAAAACATGAAAAGACCCGGAGGGGATAATATTACTGTACAACAAATAGATTTT
>BJGJ01000144.1 GCA_014190435.1 Methylocystaceae bacterium
CTTCTTTTGGTGAAGACCAAAGATCTCTTGCTGCAAGTTGCCCTTTAGGCGGCGTCTCCTCAGTTGGTGGGGGTACGCGGTGGCCGTCATCACCCTTAGGATTACCGCCAAAATTCTTTGAAATCATGAAGCATGTACTACCGGTTTTGACATTATGCATAATAATTTCAATTGAATCAAAATGCGGATCATCTTTAGGTCGGATATACATGCGTCTACATAGCGTCAGAATTTGAATATCGTCGTCTCGAATTGTTTGCACTCTCGAGTATGGCGTGCAGGCTCCATCAGATGTTTTTGGATAAGGAAGATAAGCCGGCCGATCACAGCTCATATTAGCTGTGTATTGACTAGGCTCTTTGCCATCCACAGTTACTTTGATGATCTCACCATTTAAGCAATTAAAAGGCGGAACATCGGCAATTAATCGAGCGCAATCTTTACCGTATTGTATGACATCATCCTCTCTTCCCTCGGCCTGCGCTGGGCTGATGGTTATGAGAATAGAAAACAAAAGAACGAGTTGACGCCAACAATGCTTTATCATTTTAGTTTACCTATTTTTAGGCACGTCATACAACTAGGCCTCGCGTCTCTAAAATAACCTCTTTTATCGCTCTATAGTAACGAACATAACCCGTGCAGCGGCAAACGTGTTGGCCTACGGCGTCATTAATTACATGATCTATTTTATCCTTTGATACAGGACTACGTCTAAGCTTATCAAGAAGACAATAGGAAGCCATCAGGAACCCAGGAGCCGAATAACCGCACTGGAAAGAAAAATGCTTTAGAAAAGCTTGCTGCAATGGATGCAGAACGCCATCTTGCTCCAAACCTTCGACAGTCGTTACAATTTTTCCCTGAATTGCAGAAACAGGCGTTGTACAGCTTCTCACCGGCTCCAAGTGTGCTCCGGGGACACGTTGGACAGCTACAGTGCAAACTCTGCACACTGCTATTCCGCAACCAAATTTAGTTCCGGTTAATCCAAGATCTTCTCTCAAAAGATCATTGAGCATAAGGTCTTGATCAACCTCTTCGCGCACGAGTCGTTGGTTGTTTAAAACAAAATCTAATGTGATTGTTGTCACGCTTAGGGTCTCATTTGGTTAAAAGCTTCACGTATTTTATCTGGGGTAATTGGAAGATTCTTAAAACGTATGCCTGTTGCATGCGCAACAGCGTTAGCCACTGCTGGCGTTACTGGATTCAAAACTACCTCAGCAATACCTCGAGCAGGAGCATTGGGGGATTCTGGAGGCAAAATAATTTTATCAATTTTTCCAACTGCAACGTCAGTGGCCAAAGCTACATGATATCTATCTAGGTTCCAGCGACCTGTCGTTGGACCGTCCTCAAAAGCTGGGAGGTCTTCAAAGAGTGCGTGGCCTACGCCCATCGCGAAACCACCCTCCATCTGCCCCTCGACAATATCTAGTTGAAGAACGCGTCCAGGCGCTAGAAAATGCGCTCCACCGACTATAGTTACCTCTCCAGTTTTATGATCAACATTAACAGCAATTAGACATGCAGATGCGCCAAAACTCTGACCGTTACCTTCCCATATACTCTCGACTGTAACAGTGTCTGGATTACGCCGATCCACTACAACGTACTCTTTATCTTCGCCACGCTGAATTGCTAAACCATCAATTGGATATCTCAATGTTTGATTATCAATAGTATATTCTGCAGATATCCACTTAGCGCTGAAGAACGCATGATTCATTGCTCCCGTTATCCTGCCATCTGAATGAGCTTTTGCAGCGAGTTCTTTAAGACTAAGAGGCTTAAATCCTGAGGCTATTAGGTAACCATCACGCCACTTTGCCATCTTAGAATTTAGAGACCTTGCCTTTTGACCCCAAAGGGCCTGCGCCGAAGGAAACAAACCATGGTCGAAAATAATCTGAGCTGCCTGGGCAACCCCATGTACCCAGCGAGATGACGTCGTCGCCGCTTTGCTGGACATAAATAACAAAGGGGTCCAACGAGGATTTTCGGGATGAGGCTCAAAGGACTCAACCATCTGTAATTGTTTAAATAATGATATTTCACCCTGTTTTACGAAATGCGCATTAGCACCAAGAATATCCGCAGTTGCTATGGCGAAGGTCGTTAAAGAACCATTACCCATTTCAACTGCATGAGTTGTTACGGTAATTTCGCCATTAGGATCAATAGAAACAGCATTAAGTACTGCGTCAGCGCCAGTTCCATAATTTTTCATAGCTAGCGCGAAGCCTACGCCATATAATTTATCACTTGATGAATGCGTTTTTTTCAACTTTTCACGATTACGCCATAGATTATGATTGCTTGCTTTATGCAATAACTCTTTTAAGCCAGCCGGCGCTGTTGGTGCCCCAGTGGAAACAGCCCAACCTTCATGGAGAACGTTCCTCTCACGTAACTCAATGGGATCAATATTCATTGCATGAGCAATTTCATCAACCATTGACTCTATCGCAAAAGCTGTTTGTGATGCCCCATACCCTCTCATAGACCCCGCGCCTGCAGATCGCGTATGGATAGCTTTAGACCAAATATCCGCAAGCGGCAGGTCGTATGGGCCCGTGGCATTGATGCCAGCAACTTGCGCAACATATTTACTGAGATTTGGACGACCGCCACCGTTCAAAACAACATTAGTTTTTAAAGCTTGAAAACGCCCTTTTGCATCAACTGCAAGGGTGATATCCATTTTAGCGGGATGCCTTTTTATCCCGCTTTGGAATTGCTCATAACGATCATAAAGGA
>BJGJ01000145.1 GCA_014190435.1 Methylocystaceae bacterium
ATTTAGAAAAAGACAAACCTATAGCACAACGTTTTGGCCCTCTATCAGAAGAAATGTCAACTAAACACGGCATTAACACCCCTATTTGTCTCTACCGAGAACAAGAATTATGCGATCTACTTGAAAAAGCAGGACTCAAAATTCTAGACTCATGGACCTCAATTTTTGGAAATCCAAAGATAATTGCTCAGGTATGATTAAAAAGCGCAGAATCTCATCATAGTGAATGTGAAAGACAACGCTTATTCAATATGAAATTAATTCGACGACACCGGATAAGAAAAATTATATAATATTAACGAGATAAGTAATAAGCGTGTTAGAAATTTTTTTGATTTATAAGCAGAACTGTTAAAGATATTCTTTTCCAAAACACCGGTCAGAGGTATGCTATATGGCTACTATAAAACTTCTTAATGACAGCGAACTCACCCCAGAAGCACAGGAAATTTTTGATGATATTCGTACAACACGGCAGACTGATTACATCAATAATTTTTGGCGCATGCTTGCAAATGATCCCTCGACGTTAAAACGTACTTGGTTCAGTTTAAAAGAAATAATGGGTCCCTCCGGCGCGCTAGACCCAAAAATAAAAGAAATGATCTATATTGCTGTTTCTTCAGCACATAATTGCCCCTACTGCATTCATTCACATACAGCCTCTGCGCGAGACAAGGGAATGACCGAGATGGAATATCACGAGCTAATCGCTATTATTGGCATGGCGGCTGAAACTAACCGACTGGCGACCGCCTTTGGCGTGCCCATTGATGAGCGGTATAAATTATGATGATCGTAGTCTGAGGCAACAAATATAAGCAGCAATTCTTACGGCCAATAAGAAAGAAAATAGGTTACTTATCTCTAACCATAAGCTTTCAGCTCTCTATGTCGTTGCATAAATGAAACGCACTCTGCATCATATTCGCATTGAGATAAGCGACGAGTAATTTGCAGATCTTCCAAATTAAATTCTGTCAATACTCCCAACATGCGTCCGCCCAATCTTGGCTCCATAACGCTATGTTCAGCAACCAGCCATACTTGTTTTTTTTCTACGCTATTAGCCACGTCATAGTTCCTCAAAGCAGGCTCATTACGGCGCTCAAAACGGAGAGATCAAACTGCTCTGATTTCAGAGGACAGCCTCAATAATGTGTGATTGACAGCCAATCAACTTCAAATCATTGAAATTGTGTCATTAATAATTTTTTGCTGCAATAAACTGATTAATTTTCAGGCAGCGCGTATGGCTAATCATACGCTACGCATATAGACCTACGAACTTAAGCGATTAATTAATCGCGCCACGCAGCGCTCATGTCATAGGTGAAATATTACCCAAATTGTTAATGGGACGTAACGCAAAATGGGCTTATTTCGATCCAATGAGCAAGCTCTATCAAGTCAAAGCCTGCCTCACAATCACTGCCAATGCGCATCAATGGCGCATTGATCAACTCGGGCTCAAGGATAAGCATCACTAACGCTTGCTGGGGCGTGATCTCTTCCAAATTAATCTCTCCTTGCTTTACGCGCAGCGCATTTGGATTAAACCATTCCCTTACCGGTTTAGCGCCAAAATAAGGCCGCAAACTTGAGACGCTCCATGCCTCTTGGGTTAAATCTCGAACATCAACCTCGTGCCCGCGCGTTGAGAGCCAATTACTTTGTTCCAAATTTTCATCTGAATGAGGATTTCCGTAAAAAACAATGGTTGCCATTGTCCGCTCCTCTTTTTTTGTGGCGCAAACGCGTGCCACTGAAGACACCAGGCTACTCCTAATTTGTGCGCTGCAAAGCAAAAAAATGGCGCAACTCACCAAAATTACGGGCTTCTTAACTTACTGAGAAAAAATGCTTATTTCATAAAGACCAATTATTAAGCCTCACACAAAGAATAATTGCTAATTTTATAAGCATAATATTGCTGCACCTGCATCAGCTTTGAAAAGCGATCCTTCAGTCAAATCGCGTAGCGCCATCAAAGGCGCCAATGAAGCTCATACCACCGCCAACCCGCGGTGCAATATTGCGCTCTGCTGAGCATAACAAAATAATTGCGCGCTTGAGCGCTAATGTGATCGTCAAAGATCAGTAATTGATTATCCCCGACACTCGCCTGCCTCGCTTACTCCGTACTATATTGCGGCGAAACTGTGGCTGAGCGCCCCTTCAGTGCCTCATGCACTGTTTTCAAATGACTTTAGAAAAACAATACCTTCTTATATAGCACTGCTTAGCTTTAGGAAGAAAGAGCAATGCTGCATTACGTATTATGGAAAACCGTAATAATTCATGAAGTTATGAATATAGTGTTTGGCGACTATTATTATCTTCAGCCTAGCAAAACTCAGATGTGATCTTTTTGCCACACTCAAATTAAATCAACCAAATGATGTCATTTGGACATATTTCGGAAACCTTCTGGCGTGATAAGTGAGCCCATCTGCTGCAGGGGATTCTCACTTCCTGCCGAAAGATTTCGAAAAACTACTCAAGGAAATGGGCATAATGAAAAAGATTCTTCTTACTGCAGTTTCAATGGCTGCTCTTTCAGGCGCTGCTTTTGCTGCTGACCTGCCGTCAAAAAAGGCTCCTCCTGCCTATGTACCGCCGCCAGTCCTGAGCTGGACGGGCTTCTACGCCGGTCTTAACCTTGGTGGAGGCTGGAGCGGTGGCAACGGCAACTCAAACGCCTACAACCTCGATGGCCTCAACGGCGGCATCACCAATAACATCGGTGCTAACGGAAACA
>BJGJ01000146.1 GCA_014190435.1 Methylocystaceae bacterium
CTGCCGCAGCAGGGGGAGATAATCCTCCTCCCGCTCAACTTTATTATCTCTCAGCCCAGTGTTTAAGATAAATTGAGCCTCAGTCAGAGACGGCGTTATATTGAAACCTGCGCCCTCCAGGAGAGCGTAATCAATCTCAGGGCCCAGATAGAAACAATTTTTTTCGCCCCGAGCGAGAGCTGTCTCTATTCCCAAGTCGCCCGATGAAATGATTTCATCATATGACTTGTCATTCACGCCCATCTGTTTGAATGCCATGCGAAGTGTTTTATTTCGGCGCGGTGCGTTTGTTATAATAATGACTGGAATATTGCTCTCTCGTAATTGTGATAAAATTTTAATAGCCGGCAGCTTAGCCGCAACGCCATCATGAATTACTCCCCAGGCATCACACAGGATCGCATCAAATTCTCCTGCTAAACTATTAAGACTTTTAATTTCGATCAAATATTTTCTCCAGAAAATAGCTCATGAATATAAGCAGCTGTAGTTAAAATTTGTTCATCAAGACATTTTGGCGCAAGTCGATAAGATTGAAATAGGTTTTTTATAATCTGAGTATTTCCAATATAAATATCTTCTTCATTTATAATTTGCGGGCGGAAAATCAATGCGTCTGGCTGACCTAAGAGCGACCTTACGCGCTTGGCTAAATCTCCCACCTCAATTTCCTCGCCAACTCCTGTGTCATAGGGAGTTTTATATTGGTTTTTTGCATCAAGCATCATAGAAAAACCAAGAGAAACTAAGTCTTCAACGTGAATATAGTCACGAACGACTTTGCGGTTTGCCTTAAGATGGATTTCTTTCTTCTCAAAGAGAGACTTTATAATAGAATTAAGCGCAAAGTCTTTATGAATAAAAGGACCAGATAGATTAAATAATCGACAGATACTAAGACCCGTAGCTTCGCTAGAAGCTAAGGCCTGGAGCAATGCCTCTTCCTCAAGTTTGAGAACGCCATAGGGATTATGCTCAATATCTTCAGCAAGAATTCTATTTTTATCATAAACTGCGCCGGATGAGGTTGAGAACACACCGATTGCGCCAATTTTTTTCGATAAGGAAACGACTTGCTGTGATATATTCCTGTTTTGACTTACGTAGCTCTCAAGAGATTGATTTCCAACCTTCTCTCGCGTCAGGAAGGCGTAATGGGCCAGAAGCGAGGGTCTGCCTTGAAGTAAATTAGCCTGATCAAAGTTAATAGATTTGAAAACAGAACCCGAGCGTAAAATTAATTCCCTTGGCTGGGAGGAAATACCAACGACGCGCTCTTGTAGGTGATGACCAAAAACCCCTTCGCACATCTCCAACGTTGCCTGACCCAGCCAACCGCTTACTCCCGTTATGACAACCCGGCAATCAGAATTTTTTATGGTTTCCTGTACTGCAGGCGTAAAATGCAAGAGCGGCGAACGCACGTTAAAATCAATCCTCACTGATTGGAATTAAAAGATTAGATTGTAGCTCATCACGATCAAGGAAGGGCGCCATATCCTCAAGCGAGGATGTCACCATGCGACCATCCGCCAACCTTCGCGATGATAACTTGGGCGCGAAAGGCTGCTCCTTATCCAGATAGACTATGCAAATCTGCACGCCTTTTGAGCTCAAAACTGCATGAATAGCCTCATCGATCCCACTATGACTTGTAATTTCACTAACTGGAATATCGAAGGCCGAGGCTATTTTAACGAAGTCTGGGAAACTCAGTCCATTCCCGGGCCCGCATCCAATAATATTGTCTGAGAAGAAATTTTTTTGTGTTTGGTAAATAGAGTGATAGCCATCATTACAAAGTAAAAATATTTTTATGGGCAGCCCATGCTCCTTAATTGTCTGCAGTTCCTGCAGGTTCATCATAATACTTCCATCACCGGCTATGCAGACAGTTCGATGCGCCTTGTTTGATTGAGCAAATTCTACACCAATCGCTGCGGGTAGATCAAAGCCCATAGAGGCGCTGCCTGAATTAGAAAAAAGTCTTACGCCGGCGTTGATCTTTGCCGCCTGAAACATGCAAACGCAGGCTGTTGCGTTTGCTGTTACGACAACATCTCCTTCAAATAATTGCTTAAATAAACGATCTCCAAAGACATATGGATTAACAGGGCTCTCTTTTTGATAATACTCAGGCAGCGTTACCGGGTATTTTTGTAGCCTAACAATACACCAATCAATGTAATCCCGATGTTCTTTCTTCGGATTATAGTCATTAAAGACTTCTTCAAGGAGAGGGAAAAAATCTCTCAAATCAGCTTGAATAGGCACATCGATGCTTAGTGTTGGCTTACTCAGCTCTGCCGCATCAACATCAATCATAACTTTACGCGCATGACGCGCGAATGAGGACCAATTATAGCTGATTTGACGAATATTCAGACGGCAGCCAATGATCACAACAAGGTCTGCATTTTGGACAGCAAAATTACCCGCGCGATCGCCAACTGTTCCAGCCTTGCCAACAAAATTTGGGTGATCATAAGGCAACAAATCATGGGCATTGAAAGCTGTGGCAACGCCAAGGCCTAGCCTTTCTATGACTTGCCTAAAAGCATTAGCTTGCCCTGATATCCTTACTCCTGTGCCGACAAGAACCACAGGCCGCTTTGAGCGCTCTATTTCGCCCTTCAACTCGGCAATTTTCGATCGCAGCGTCTCGCTTACAAGACGACCGCGCTCATTCCCATGAAAA
>BJGJ01000147.1 GCA_014190435.1 Methylocystaceae bacterium
GCCCAGAGACAGCGTTTATTTCGAGCCCGTTATGACCTTTGCCCAGGATATACAGCCAGATTTAAAACTTTTGAGAAAATCATTTGATGTCATGTCAAAGGATGTCATTAGTATTTTACGTAACCCTGTCGCTCGCCAATTAAGCGCTGAATCTTTGGATGACCCTTCCCCGAAGGGAGCCGTAGCGCGCAGTCTCTCAGCTCTCTCGACCTTTGCGCTTGTCGGTATTCGCGAGCGCGAAGATGAGTTCATCCTGGATCTTTGTAACTCTATTGAGCTTGACGCCGCAACCCTAAAGCGCCCCCCACGCTTTCCAAGGGTAGAGGAGCTTGCCGCCGTATTACGTGACATCCCAGAGGCGGAGTTTCTGCTGGAGGAAGATCTTGAGATCTTTTAAGTATTAAGACGGGCTATGGAAATCGCTGACGATTTGTAATTTCATGATGTTTACAACAACTTTCACTGATGTTTTAGGTCCTTAAGACTATGATGGAAGAAAGAAATAAAGACCTCGAAACTTCGTTAAAAGAGGGTGGGATTAAGGCTGAGGATCATGAAGTCGTTCTCACGTCTGGCTCAAGACCTCATTTGCCAAAAATTTTAAAGCCTGTACGACAACGGATCATGCAAACTATTGAGCATGTGAAGGAGCCTGTTGCAGAAAAATTTACGACCCTCATCGGAGAAGCGCCACCACTTTGGACCAGTTTTTTAGTTTTTGTGCTTGCGCCAGCTCTTGCTGTGGCGCTTTACTTTGCCTTTATCGCGAGTGACCAATACACGGTAGAGGCGCGCTTTGCGGTGCGAGCGCTTGAGACAGATACAGTTCAAACAGACGCCGGGGGGGGCGGTGGCAGTGGTGTTGGGCCAGTGAGCTCCTCGCCATTTTCTTTTACGGCGACTGGGCAAAATGCCTACATTGTTACAGCCTATATAAAGAGCCGCGCCGCGGTTGATGACACCCTCAAAAAACTCAATTTACGGGAGATCTTTAGGCGTCCTGAGGCAGATTTTTGGGCTCGTCTCAGTCAAGGCGCCTCCATTGATAAGCTGGCCACTTATTGGAATAGAATGGTTGATACTTATATCGATGCTCCTTCTGGTATTGTGACCTTGCGCGTTCGCGCCTTTCGTCGGGAGGATGCGGTCGCCATTGCTCAAAATCTTCTTGTTGGCAGTGAAGAGCTTGTCAATCGAATATCAGAGCGAGCGCGTCGCGATGCGATGGTGAATGCTGAGAAGGAAGTCAAAAAATCCTTTGCTGCTGTGGAACAATCTCTGACGGATTTGCGTAAGTTTCGCGATCAATTCGGCGTTATTGATCCCGGCCAAACATCCACACAGATTGGTTCTCTGCTTATGCCGCTTATTGGCGAGCAAATTAGAATAGAGAATGAGCTTTTTGTCGCCAATCGAGAGATGGCGGCAGATTCGCCTATTGTGCGTGTGTTGAAAGATAAGCTTGATAGCGTCACGCGTCAGATTAATGATTTAAAATCCAAATTAACTGGCGGCAAGGGGGACGGGGGAACAGTCTCCTCCTATATTGCGAAATTTGAAGAATTAGAAATGCAGCGTATTTTAAATGAAAAATTTTATGCCCTAGCGCAGGCGGATTTTGAGCGTGCGCAGTTGAGAGCCAACCGACAGAGTATTTATCTCACAGTGTTTGATCCGCCCTCAATGCCAGAAGAATCTCGCTACCCGAGACGGATTGCCTTTTCCATTATATTTGCGCTTAGTCTTTTGATTGTCTGGTCAATCATTGTGATGATCATCGCCTCAATACAGGATCATCAGATATAATTTAGAGTATTTATTTTTAATGATAGATATCTAAATCACCTTATTTAGCATATTTATATGGGTTCGTATGGTGTCTTGGTAAAAAAGCTTTATGTAATAAATTAGTAAATTAGATAGTTGAAGTAAATTCTTCGATTTTTTTAAAATATAGTCCCTTCGTATTAGAATTTTCATTTTTGTGACGCGTAATTGGTTTTTGACTATTATCTTCGCTTAATGCTTCAATTTTTTTAAGCCAGTTTGCTCCATCAGTTGACGAAATATATGTTGCGCGCTCTTGCATGATTTCATGAAAGACGGCGATATCTGAGCAGATTACTGGAGTATTGAGCGATTCCGCCTCTCGCAAGGATAATCCGAAGCCCTCAGCAAAGCTTGGGGCGAGGAGCGCCCTAGCGTTAATTATCAGCGCGCTAAGATATTCGGGAGCGAGATTACGGAGCCAGATTATATGTTTTGACAGCGAGCTCTCAGCTGAGAGAGAACGTAATGTCGCATTATTGGACCAGCCTGGAGCGCCAATACAAATCAATTTTGGGGGATTTTTCATCTTTTTTATCAATTGACGCCAGATATCAAATAATAAGAGATGATTTTTTCTGGGTTCAATTGTGCCAATGATGAGAAAGTAATTTTTATTCTCCAATTCTTTGAGAAAACCTGGATCAGGTAATACTCCCTCGAATTGTGAGGGTAGGGGAGTGTTGAAGATTATCGGGGCTTTCTTATTATCTGAGGTAAGCTCTTCTTTAATTCTAATGTGGTTTTCGGTGCTGGAGGTTATGACGGCTGCTGCAAATTCCTTTATAGTTTCAAGGCGTCTTTTGA
>BJGJ01000148.1 GCA_014190435.1 Methylocystaceae bacterium
GCCGTTTGTATTTATCTGGTTATTGCTATCATTAAAAAACGCCTGGAGATAAAAGCCAGCCTTTACGAAATTCTACAGATTTTGAGCCTAACACTTTTTGAAAAAACCCATCTTTTATATATGTTTCAGGAGATTTCTGATCCCAATAACGCGTATGATGAATTTAACCAGTTGAAATTATTCGATTAACGTTGGGACACTAGTGAACTCATATGACAAATCATAAAGTGGCAATGAACGATCGTCTGCGTAAGGCGCGGGAGGGAGCTGGTTATAAAACAGCAACCGACGCTATTGATCACTTTGGTTGGAAAAGTAGCACTTACCGTGCTCATGAGAATGGACAAAATAATTTTAGAGTGGACGATGCCTCAACTTATGCTGACGCCTATGGCGTGACAGCCGCCTGGCTTCTCATAGGAGAGGAAAAAAATGCCGCGCCAAAAACTAAATCTAACAGAATAGAAAAGAAGCATAAGCATAATTGCATCGATCAAATTAATGCAATTGCGCTTCTCTTGAGAGATGACGAAAATAACGAGGATTTACTGCGTAAATTAGAAGAGTGTATTCAATCCCAGAAAGCAAAACTCAATATTTCCTGATTATTTTTTTCAATCTTTAATTTTGTTGAGATCTTTTTAGAACAATTGCTTCGAGCTCTGCAATTTTTCGATCTTTTTCTTCCTGGGATTTTTTTATTTCAGAATAATCCGTTACAACGCCAACGACACCTGAAGACATCCCTTCAGTAAATACTGGCTTAGCACCAATTAGAACCCAACAATCAGAACCATCCTTTCTCCTTAGCTTGAACTCGTGACGGTCTGAAATACCCTCTCTTCTTTCTGAAAATTTACTCATTGCCACATGGCGTAACTCTGGCTCTATATGGCTAATAATTGATCTACCCAGCATCTCAGACTCAGTCAGCCCAAGCATATCCGACATGGGCTTATTGACGTAGGTTGTTATCGCATTGCTATCAATTGCCCATATTCCTTCATGGAATGAATCAAATATTTTCTCATAGCTTTCTGCTACTTCTTCTAATTGTTTAAGTGAGAATAATTTTTGTTCTGTAATATCATACACTGCGCCATAGGAACGACAGGGATATCTGTTTTCATCAAAAGTCACTTTTCCGATTGTCTTTAACCAACGCTGCTTACCATCATTTTTGCGATGAATACGAAACTCGCCTTCATAGGCTCCTTGGCCCTTCATTGCCATTTCAATCATCTGGCTAACTCTCGGACGATCTTCTTCAGCAATCAGAGTCAAGTAATCCTCGAAAGAATGATCTTCATTAGTATCAAGTCCATGAAGCGAATAATATTCTGCATTAAGGATCATATTAGACTGAGCAATATTCCAATCCCACACGCCTATTTTTGCCGCCTGTTGGACAAGTTCAAAACGGGCAAGAATTGAGTTTAACTCAATCTCACGCTCTTTTTGTGGGGTGACATCTTCTGTTGAAATCAAGATCCCGCCGATTAGATTTTTATCTGTATACCAAGGAGAGACCTGCCAACGATGCCATCCATGCTTTCCGTTAGACAACGCATAGGGCTCATCCATTCCCCGAATGATTTTTCCCCTTAATCCAGCTTGATGCGCCTCTACCCAATGTTTTGGGAGATCTGTAAAGAAGTCATAGTGATTTTTACCAATTATATTTTCTGTTCCATGAAACATTTTCTGCCATGAACTACTCATGGAAAGATAATTCATATCCTGATCAAATAATGCGATCGGAAAAATAGAGTTTTCGACAAATTTCTTAAGCGAGTGAACCATTGATCCATAGCGCCATAGTTTTTTTCTTGTATAAGTTAGAATACAAAAATCATATGAATAATCTAGAGCTAAAATCTTCTAAAACTAGGTATGATGCCCATAATTTTTAATGAAAATTCCCCAAAATTGGATAAGTTCTAAGTCGGAGCTTTCTATATGCTCTCTGTAATTACTGGCCAAATAATTACTGGCTAAGATTAGACATTTTCAAATGTTGAAAGATATATCCTTTTGATGAATTTGGAGGCTCTTCCATGTCTTTTATTTTTTATGCCTGGAAATAGGGCAGCAAAAGCATTTGCATGATTATACGCAAACGCCCAAAATGCTCGTAAAATTCGCGCATATTTACCCGACTTCGAAGAAGTTTGCTTTCAACTATAACTCACCTTAACTGCCTTAGCGTCCTCAACCATAAACTTCCTTCAGTTTCTAGACATGATTGATGAATAATGAATATATTAATTTAATTATTCAGCTGCTGATTTTAGCTCTGCTAGGCGCATAAAATGATAGAAGCAATTAGAAATTGGTTCCAAGACTGGTCAGACGCTTGCGAATACGCCAACGAATGTGCACCAGATTTTTCATTTATTGAGACTTTTCAGCCAAATAAATGGCTACAACTAATTACAATTTTATCTTTCATCTGTTTAGCTATAAATGAATGGCGAATAAAAAAAATCCACCATGATTGTGCGGAAGCTTTCAAAGACCCGCCAAACCGCTTTAGCTTTAAGACGCTCTTTTCGGGTTCAATCTTGGGAGATTTTGCTACAACAAGCTACATCGCAATAATCTGTAGTCTTGC
>BJGJ01000149.1 GCA_014190435.1 Methylocystaceae bacterium
AGGTCCTAGAAGATGACCGCGGCGTGCATCATAAGCAGCGGCATACGGCACGCCGGATTTTTGACCGCTTGCGGATTGAAGAGGGATTTTCTGGCGGTTATACGATCGTGAGAGAGTATGTTGCGCGAGCCATGCAGCGCTCCATAATGGAGCAAGCGCCTTATATTATCCCACAGCAATCAATCAGGCATTCTCAGCGTTTTGAATGCATGACTATTGACTGCGTATAGCGTAACTTGACACCGAACGAATTTCGAGCATAATTATAGCCTATGAGGATCAGAAACGTCATCCATAAGGGTTTAAGACGTTTCGTCGAGAATGATGATGAGAGCGGCTTGCCACCCGCCTCTGCCGCCAAGATCCGACGCATGATTTCCTTTCTGCAAATATGGAAGAGGAGAATGAATTACGCTCCATACCTAGCTGGAAAGCCCATCTATTAACTGGCAACCGCAAGGGAACATGGAGCCTATTTGTTACCCAAAATTGGCGGATGACCTTTCGGATTGACGGTGAAGAAATTGAAATAATTGATCTAGATTATGAAGACTATCACTAGGAGGTCCCGGTGAGTGTAACTTTAGGCCTACGCTTAAAAAGCCCTGCCCATCCCGGCGGCTTCATTAAGCATGAGATCATCGAACCGCTAGGACTATCGGTCACAGCCGCAGCAGATGTGTTGGGCGTCACACGCGCAACTCTTTCTACTTTACTTAATGAACGCGCCCATCTTTCGCCAGTAATGGCACTAAGAGTTGAAAAAGCATTCGGCGTATCAATGGATACGCTCATGCGGATGCAAAACAGTTATGACATTGCTCAAACTCGTAAACGTCAAGGTGAGATCAAGGTCACGCGGTTCAAGGTTAAGCCGGTAAGAACACATACAGCATCCTGAATTTCAGGAAGCTATTAGATGTAGTGAAAGTGCATTCGGCTTCTATAGTGGGTCGAAGTAAGCTGCCGCATTTATATTATGCTGACTTGTTCTTTTTGTTTAGTTTTCGCATAGATATCATGATCCGAGAGACGCCCTCATGGTCAAGGTCAATCATCATGAAATAGGCGCGCACACCGCCGAGTGGTCGGTTTCTGCCTTGCTCCCACGCTCGAATTTGCTCGAAAGTAAAACCAAAAGCATAGGCTAACGCCTCTTGAGAAAGACCGGTTTTTTTTCGAATTGCTTTAATATCGAGCTTTGTAGGAATATAGAGACGTGTCGGCTCAACTTCTACACGTGCAATGGAGATTGCTTAGTTTAGGCCAGTGACGATCTTCTCGAAAGCTTTCTTACTCATAGCCATGCTTCTTTCACAGATGTTGGCGGAAAAAAACTAACGATGAATGCTGCGTTATATTTGAGTCGAATTTCTTCAAGTTATCGCATGTAAATCTAATTCTTGATGGTCAAGACTCAACATGACTTTTGCTGAAAGCTAAGGTCATTGAACCACGTCCCAAGGATTGAAGATGGTCACCCCAGCAGCCTCAAAAGGACTGCTGTCGCGGGTGGCGACAGTGAATCCGTTGGCAAGGGCGACGGCCCCAATGAAGGCATCAGCCGTTTCAACCGCTAAGCCGGCAGCGCGGGACTTCGCGAGCAACTCGGCATAAGCCTTCGCGCAAGCCATATCGAATGGCAGCACCCGATTGGCGAACATAGGAAGCAGGCGTTTTTCCAAATTTTCATCCAGGCTTGCCCGGCGCTTTCCGACAGGCATGAGCGCGATACCCGCACGCAGCTCGGCTACCGTAATCGTGGACAGGTAGAGCGTTTCCAGCGCTTGCGCGTCAAGCCAGTCAAGGACGCGGACATTGGGTTCCTGGCGCTGCGTCTCCGAAATCACGTTGGTATCGAGCAGGATCATTCGAAGCTGACTACAGGGGCCGGAGACTGTATGCGCACGCTCTCAAACAAGGCGTGTTCTTCATCGGTCAGGCCGCCAGCCTCGCGGGCGATAGAGGCCAGGAATGAGCCCAGTTTTACGCGACCCTCGGACTTCGCTGCTCGCTCCAAGATGGAGCGGATTTCAGCCTCGGTGCTGCGACCATGCTGGGCAGCTTGGATGCGGATGGCCCGATGCACTTCATCGGGCAGATTTCTTACATTTACGTTTGCCATTTGGTATACATCAATTTAGAGCTATCAATGATACCATTGTATATGAATGATATCAAAACGCAAGTATTCCAAGTTGGTAACCCACCCATTTAATAAACCGCAAGCAGAACCCTTTCAGAAGCGCTCTCATCCTGCTTTATGCGCCGGACTCTCACCTTAATTGTCACGTTACACCGCAGCTTAATTTATCAAAGAAAAATCCGTATAGCGCTCTAATTATCAGCTGCTAAACTTGCAGAGCAGTTAAATTGTTTAATATTTCAATGAAAAGTTCATGCAGCAACTCCAGGTGGCTCATCTTTTGATATTGATTCCTGCGCACTGTTTAGAAACTGTGAGAGAGCGCTTTTTCGCGACTCCCTGTCAAAAGAATATGCCGTATGTTTAAACTTAATCCCTTCAATGAGGCCTTGAATATAGCCAGCTATATTATCTGCAGCCATAACAAGCGC
>BJGJ01000150.1 GCA_014190435.1 Methylocystaceae bacterium
TGTAACGAGATGATATGAATTCAATAAAGTCAAAAACCTCTTGTTGCTTATCATCGGGTAATGAGTTGATTTTTTCATATATAACTTCTGCAACATTCATCGATCATATTCCTTATATTAGCAATTTAAGTTTATTCTATTCAAATATAGATACTATGCAACTTATATTGTAGATGGTTGAGCAGGGAAGCATGATATTTTCTGAAATTGTGTTTATTGAGTATATTAAAGTGCTATAAGGAAGATGGTATCGTGGTTTTCTCAAGGATATCATTAAGATAATCGTTCCATATATCCATAGCGACGCGTTTTTCTTTTAAGTAATCATATCTACCATAGTGAAGGGGTTGAATATTTGCCAGGTTCTTTTGAAAAACAGCGATTAGATTTACCAGTATAAAATTTTATCCTATTGTTATTCATATTTTTTTATAATTTAATGGTCTGGAAGTATGCGCACTGAACTGGAAAGAAGTAGATGCTAATTAACAATAAAGCACATCCTTACCGATAGAATCACGCAAGCATTCGCGAGCAAACATACCTATAGATTCCTTTAGGTATGGTATTTCCATGAGTTTTCTG
Organism: Methylocystaceae bacterium; assembly: GCA_014190435.1. Taxonomy (GTDB): domain Bacteria; phylum Pseudomonadota; class Alphaproteobacteria; order Rhizobiales; family Beijerinckiaceae; genus Methylocystis. The sequence continues at coordinate 586 of BJGJ01000150.1, forward strand.
GCACTATTGATATAGGCAAATTTTTGATGGTTTTTTGTCTTCAAGTAACTAAAATCATACCACTTTAAGATAAATTTATTTATTTTTATCAATGACTTATTAAATATCTTCAGTTCTGAAGCTTTATTTATTAGCTTACCCAGGAAGAATAATTGGATGACTTCAATCAGGCCATTATCACCGATCGAAATTGAGAGTTTCTTGCTTCAGATAGCTGTATTGCTAGGCTTTGCATATGTTGGTGGGCAGGTTTTCAAACGCTGGAAACAACCTACATTAATCGGAAATATTATTGCTGGAGTGTTACTTGGACCTACGATTCTAGGACATTGGTTCCCAGAGTTTCAGATATTGATATTCAAACCCGATCAAACCCAGGCCAACATGTTATCGGCAATTACATGGGTGGGCTTACTATTATTTTTGATGGAAGCAGGTATTGATGTAAACCTTAACGTGCTTAAGCGCACAGGCAGTCAGAGTATCTGGGTTTCCGCCGGAGGACTAGTAATTCCAATGATTAGTGGGTTTACGCTCGGTGCGCTTATACCTGAAAACTTCCTAATTAAGTCGTCAGACCGCTTTACTCTGTCGTTGTTTTTAGCAGTTTCCATGTCGATTTCGGCGCTACCGCCGATTGCTATGGTTCTGCGTGAGAAGAGCATGTTGCGCCACAAGATAGGGCAGATTGCTCTGGGTTCTGCGATGCTCGATGACATCGTGGCATGGATTCTGGTTGCAGTGATGACTAGCCTGTATCTTACGGGTCATTTTGATGGGCTTGCCGCTGCAAAAACAACAGGGGCTGCGTTGACATTTCTTGGGATAAGTTACGCGGTCGCTAGACCTTTAATGACGCGTTTTATTTCTTGGCATAACGTGATATCACCTGGCGCCTCTGCGCAGCTTTCGATACTTATATTTTTCGGAATAACAGGAGGTGTAATTACAAGCTGGCTTGGTCTTGAATCTGCCCTAGGAGTGTTTGTCGTCGGCATCCTTATTGGAGCAGCACCCAGTCTACAGAAAAATGCGGTACACGCTTTGAGCTTGATTGTGTCAGCGTTCTTGGCGCCACTTTACTTTGGTCTTGCCGGCCTCCGACTGAATCTCTGGAGCGTTCTTGAGTGGAATACATCCGGTCTTCTTCTTACTGTGCTTTCAGTGGCTTTTGTTAGCAAGTTGATTGGGGTCTATTTAGGAGCATGGATAGCAGGTCTTTCCAAATGGGAGCGTGTGACTCTGGGTTTCGGGATGAATGCTCGAGGGGGTAGGGAAATCATTATCGCCACGATTGGTCTCTCAATTGGTTTACTGTCCAAGGAAATATATTCAATCATTATCGTGATGGCTGTTGGGACCGTCATTCTGGCAGTGCCTCTTATGACATGGGCGTTGTCTAAAATCGCTCTTGAAGGAGAACCTGAAGATCCGCTGGCTTTACAATATATCTGTGAAGAGGCTTTGGCCGATCCACATACAGCACTCGACGCTGTTGAAAATGAAGAAATTCGGTTAGCAAAGAAATTGAAAAAATATTGCTTTACCATGCGTAACTCATTGGGTTCGAATGAAGATGCACAGTTGCAGGAGATTGTGGTGCCTTTCGAGGCTATCGCTAAATCCATCGAAATTTTCCAGAAGCAAATTGCGAGTCAGATGTTATGCCCATGGACTAGTGCGCAACTGATTGGGCTTCAGAATACACTGGGTCTTTTGCGTTATATCGAAGAAAGTCTCCGCCTTCTGTGCACAAATATCGCCAACATTCGGCAGCCAAGTCCTATGACTAAGAACTTGAAAGCATATGCTGATATGCTGGATTCCCTTCTAGATGCAATGATCGAAGCACTTTCTCTCAAGGATGCAGCATCTATTAAAAAGTTTACCCATCTGGCAGAAGATAGCGGAAGATTGTTGGA
>BJGJ01000151.1 GCA_014190435.1 Methylocystaceae bacterium
CGAAACCTGCCAAAACAGCGAATGTCATTTTTTTCATTACGGATCTCCTGCTTTCCTCCCTCTCTGCAAGGGTGGATGAACAGCTCCAGATACCTCATTCCTCCCAGTAATCCAACGCATTAAAAAGACCAATCAAAAGAAGCACATTCATATGACGCCAAATAGACCCGTCTGAGGAGGAGGTTACGTAAGTTTCGTAATTATTATCAATAAATTAGGGTAGATTCCATTTGTTGTTGAATAAGTATCAGATAAAACCGTTTTGGCCCCGATTTCATCGATATCTAACTACTTAGACCGTGAGACTAGGCCATGGTTGTCGAATCCATGCTGTAAAAAGAAAATCTGAGGCTTTATTGAAATGATGTTCCAGTATCTCAAAAAAACATTCCTCTAACTTGACGGGCTCCTCAGGGCTCGCTTGTCGGCCCCGAAGAGGATAACCATCACGGATCTCAGATGAAGCGATTAACTACGGCCCTTATATCACCGCTCCTTTTGGCGGCCAGTAACCAACCAACCAGCCCCTCTGTTTCAACGCCTAACCCGCCCCCCAAGCGAAGGGCGGGGCAAAATGCCCCGGCGGACTGACTGGCTTAGAATGCGACGCATATCAGAACGGAATTCAAGCAGGCCTAGCAGATCGCAGTAATCATCAGAACGATTCTTTCAGGCGTCACGCAAATGAATTTGATCCACAGCATGAAGCTTCCTTCCGAGCTGGTTACGCAACAGGTTGGTATAACAACGGAAAATAAGTCCAACGGACGAGACTGAGCAGAAATTTCGCTGCCTTAACCTCGCACACGATCACCCGCGCGCGACCGCGACGATGGTTTTGAATTTTTTCCAAATGAATGGCTCGACTTTGGCTCTGAGCGCGCTCCATCTCTGCGTCCACGCGGTGGTGCGTTGCGGGCTCGCACCGCAGGCTTACCTTTTCCACGAACAGACTCGCCAAGCGTTTCGTTTTGGCGAGCATCCTCCGAACGTCGATCTATAATAGGGAGGGACTGACGGGTGATTTTTTCAATTGCACGCAACAAAGATCTTTCAGCATTATCGCAAAGTGAAATTGCCTGCCCTGACGCGCCTGCGCGCGCCGTCCTTCCAATCCGATGGACGTAAGCCTCAGGCGTATCCGGTAATTCATAATTAAAGACGTGCGTAACACCATCTATATCAATACCTCTAGCCGCAATATCGGTAGCGACAAGTACGCGCGTATGGCCTTTACGAAAACCGTCTAGGGCGCGCTGACGTTGATTTTGACTTTTATTACCATGAATAGCCTCTGCGCCCACGCCAGCATTCTCAAGATGCATCGCTACACGGTCTGCGCCACGCTTTGTTCGCGTAAATACAATCGCACGAGAAATTTCATGGCCTTGAATCAGCTCAAGAAGAACTTCGCGCTTCGCCCCGCCATCAACTAAAAATACTTGCTGAGTAACGCGTTCAGCCGTTGTTGCAACAGGCGTGACTGACACCTCTGCTGGGTTACGGAGCATATCTGCAGCTAAGCCTGATATTTCTTTGGGCATAGTCGCTGAAAACAAAAGCGTCTGACGATTCTTGGCTAACTTTGCGACAATCTGACGAATAGGCGCGATAAAGCCAAGATCCAACATGTGATCAGCCTCATCAAGGACGAGAACTTGTGTTGTTGCAGGCTTAAATCTGCCACTTGCAATATGATCCAGTAATCGACCTGGAGTAGCCACAAGAATATCAAGTCCGCGTGAAAGCATTTCAATCTGCGGCCGATGCGATACGCCTCCAACGACAACACCAACGCTTGGACGCATAAATTGTCCATAGGAACGAAAACTATCTGCAATCTGTGCTGCTAGCTCACGCGTTGGCGCTAAAATTAACGCACGAGCTGTAAATGGAACGGCTCGCTGTGGCTCTTGAGTAAAGCGTTGAAGTATCGGCAAGGCAAAGGCAGCTGTTTTACCTGTGCCAGTCTGGGCAATGCCAAGCAGATCACGACCTTGCATCAGATAAGGTATGGCTTGAGTTTGAATCGATGTTGGCGACTCGTAGCCCTCACGATTGAGAGCCCGCAGAAGAATATCAGCAAGCCCAAGATCAGAAAATTTTGTCAAAATGAATCTTTCAAAGTTCTCCGACGACGCCGCCATAACAACAGCGCGCGAAGCAATAAAAGACGAACCCCGCGTAACGGGCTGTCATTTATGGGACCGGGAGACAAGACAGCGACCTTGGGGCCAAAACGGCCTACTTAGGATTACGCGGCTGGAGCGCCTCATGCTGCGACGCAGCAAGCTTTCAGTAAGCTATTGTAGAGCTCAGGTCAATTTAAAACATCAGGAATTTTATAATTGCCAGCATTCGATTATTTCTAATCACACGGTACGAGCTTACACGGAGGATCGCGCAGAGCTGATCTATGTTGTTTATCCAAAAAATTGATGCTTAATTATTATATCAGTCTGAAAGCGGATGTAGATCACGCACCATAGCCTGCATACGCTCA
>BJGJ01000152.1 GCA_014190435.1 Methylocystaceae bacterium
GCGTCGACGGATTGAAACTCAGCGTCTCTCGCATAGACCTTATCATCTACGCGATTACTGGATGTGGAATTGCAGCCCGTAATCGTTAAAAGAAGAAGTGTAAGTGAAGCGAATCTTTTGAACATTGCCTTAACCCTTGCCTCTGCAATGATTTTTCTACGGCGGCTAATACGCCAAAGGGCTTGATCTAGCCTAAGGGGGTGAAAAAGTCATTAATTTAGCCGGAAACTCCCTTCTTTTACGGCTAATATCCCTTTTGAGCGCTTTTAAGCTATAAACTTTTCAGCTACGCGTCTCGCCGCTACGCGGGTGTATCGATGCGAAGACAGTTTTGCTCGAAGAGCAGGGAGAAACTCATTTGAGCCATTTAAAATCACTTCTCATCCTTTTGGTGTGGCTTTTAGCTGCTGAGGCGTTTGCGCAGGAAAAAATAGATAAGCCGGGATTTATCCCTGCGGGTGTCCTGGTTTGTGATGAGTTAGACTGCAAGTTCTTATCGGATTTGCATGAGACAGCTGCAAAAATAATAAGTTACGAACCTGCCGTCGGCGTACACGTAATCCTAAACGGGAAGCCCTATGTCGTGCCCGGAGAAGATGTTTTTATCCAAACTAAAGAATGCAAATTGCGCCTGCATTCCTATTTAACAAAAAACTTTGTTTGTGAGGAGGCTGCGTCGACAGAAAACAGCATGGTTCAGAATAGACCTGAGACTACTGTCCCAACACACCCATTACCTGGGCATGGACAAATGTTTGTAGATCCATTGCAAAGAATGCAAGGAGCAAAGCCAAACCCTGCAACTCAATAATGGCATAAAAAGTCAAAAAGGTAATGGGGAGAGTGACGTGTTACAATTCTATTTCAAAATATTTGTTTGTTTTAAAGATTTATAGCCATTTTGATATCCAGATCGATAGGCGGGTTCAATCGGGCGCTCAAAGCCCTTTTCTGGCCTTGCTTGTAGATTATGCATGCCAACAGAGCGATCTGCTTGACCATCAGAAAAACCATTCTTGTAATACCAACAATTTTCCTGGTTCATTTGAGCTAGGCACTCTGAGGCGCTGTCTTTATCCAATTGAGTTGACTTGCCAAAAAGCAAACTCGTGGGCGTCGCGAGTGCGAACATAAAAACAATCACCGATTTTTTTTGTGCATGGTTTTGTAATCTTTGCAATATGCTAGAGAAACGCGTTCTTATTAAGAGGTCTGCTGATGTCCTTTACGGATACAAAAGAAAACATTTCCTTTATCATAGAACCGCCAAATGAAAATGATTTTGACGGCATTTCGCGATGTTTTCAAGAAATCTATGGCGGTCATTATTTCCACGCTGAAGTCTCTTCGGCAACGCTCTATTGGGAGAAAGTCAGAGCGGGGGCGCTCATTCCTTTAGTTGCGCGCGTTTCAACTGGCGAAGTCGTTGGTCATATTGCGCTTGAGCGCGAAGAGGGGGCAAGCGTTGCAGAACGCGGAGAGGCGGTTGTTTTACCGAAGTACCGTGGACATCATTTACTTGAGACGATGACAGAACGCTTAACCATCGAGGCCAATAGAAATGCGTTAGTTGGTGTCTTTGCTAAACCTATCACAGTTCATACCTTCTCGCAACGAAATGATGATCACGCTGGGATGGCGACTTGCGGTTTGATGCTGGGAGTTTCTCCAGAGACATCCATACCAAATAATATGCCGGCGCCTACGCTTGGACAGCGACAAAGTGTTGTTTTGACTTTTTCCTTCTATCAGCCGCCAACCAAAAGAACGCTTTTCCTGCCGGCGCCATATGCAGAAATCCTTCAAAAAATTTATACGCAATTAGGAATGGCTATTATCCAAGTTAGAAAAAATTCTATTTTGACGCATCAGTCGATTGTTGAGACAAAGGTTGATAGTAGAAATAATGGCTTGATTGTTTTTAAAAAACTAGGTCTCGATATTGAGGAGGCGTTTAGTCGCGCGCTTGCGACCTTGGCGCAGTATAGTGTTTTCGGTGCGCAGCTTTGGGTGCCCATTAACGACCCGAGACTAGAAGATCTTATTCGCCTTGCACGAGAAAATAAATTTTTCTTCTGCGGTCTTGGGCCAGCATTTTTAAATGGCCAGGATATCCTTATTCTGCAAATGCTTAATTGCGATGTCGCGATAGAAAAATTGCAGTTATTTTCTCAACAGACTGTCGATCTGGCAGGGTTCATAGCCCAAGATCGAGCAGAAATCTAACTCAATTAAATGAGGGGCAGTCGTTTTTTATGGAATTTTCATTTCTAGAAATAGAAGTAATTCTTGGGCTAGTTAGGTAGCGCTCCGCAAAGATAGGACTGGCGGCATTTTATAAAAAATACCGCCAGAGTGCCTATTAGTTTTGATTGCGCTGCGCTGGCACAAGGCGATAGCATGCGGCAATGATGCTAAGCAGTAATAATCCAATAAGCACAGGCGTTCTGGTATCGGCGACAGTGATCAGAATTAGAATGACGCAGACTAGAAAGCTTGC
>BJGJ01000153.1 GCA_014190435.1 Methylocystaceae bacterium
AGTAGGCATTATTCAAATATTCGATAATGAGACAAAAATTGAGATATCTAAAAAAGTAGCGGCTGATTTTATTAAAAACATGAAAAGACCCGGAGGGGATAATATTACTGTACAACAAATAGATTTTAATAAAATTGAAGTTGAAAATTGTCCAAAGAATGCTGCTGGAAAAAACAAGAAACAAAATAAGAAGTCGCCAACGAAAGATAATAGTAAAAGCAATCATGATAAATAAAATTAATATATAGAGCTTCTTGCAAAATTAGGAATTTGCACTGAATTAATCATCGAAATTGAATAGAAAGTCGAGGCAGTCACCTGCTTTTCTGCTATGATGTTTTTACGACAAAACGCAAAGCAAATCAGTAGGTGAGCATGCCTCTACTATAACAAGTAGCTAGAATCATATTCAAGGCTATCTTTTTCCCTTGTTGCGAGAAGAAGTCGGGCCGCTGTGTTATCAACATGAACGTCTTGTGATTGTTCTGGATATGGCCAAGATCGAGGCGTTCGCGCTAATGTGGCGAGCATTACCAGGACGCCCGCAGCAAGATCGCTATGCTCTAGCGCGCGCCTTTGTCGCCAAGATGGTCTTAACCTGCCGATAACATCAAGCCTGATCGACAGGCTCCGCCTTGATGCGACCTTATGCAGACTGTGCGGTTGGGTATCTGTTCCTCGGCTTCCCAGTGAAAGCACCTTCTCTCGGGCCTTTACAGAATTTGCCACAACCGGCTTTCCAAACCAGGTTCATGAGGTGTTGATTAAGAGGACCTTTAAAGATTCTTTAGTTGGCCATATCTCTCGTGACTCAACCGCGATAGAAACCCGACAAAAGCCCGTAAAGGTTGAACAACCCGAGATAGTAAAACGCAAGCGCGTTCGACCAAAGAAAGATGCGGAGATTGTCCTGCCTCAACCGCGCAGATTAGCACGCCAAAGAGATCAGACACTGTCACAAATGCTCGCGGACTTACCGACTGCGTGTGGCGTTGGCGGAAAAAGAAACGCTAAGGGCCATGTCACGTACTGGATTGGCTATAAACTCCATATTGATACGGCTGATGGCGATATTCCAATCTCATGTCTTCTGACATCTGCTTCTTTGCATGATAGCCAAGTCGCAATTCCTTTGGCGCGTATGACAGCGTCCCGGGTCACAAATTTATATGATCTTATGGATAGCGCCTATAACGCGCCAGAGATTTGGGAGCACAGCCGATCGCTGGGCCATGTGCCCATTATTGACGCTAATTCGAGACGCGACGGCAAGGAGACGATTGAGATAGAAAACCGCGCGCGTAAAACTGCAAATTACGCATTAGCTGAAGCGACCCGTTACAATCAGCGCAGTTCATCCGAACGCGTTAAGAGCAACCTCAAAGATAATTGTTGTGGCAAGCAGGTGCGTATACGCGGAGCAGATAAAGTTTTCTGCCATCTGATGTTTGGCGTTCTTGTCATCACCGTTGAGCAAATCACGCGGCTCGTGACCTAGCCAATCCTCATGCGACACCAGCTTGAAGGCTTAAATCCGCTCAACGGAGGGATAGTCGCGTCTTAATCAGGCGTGTTATCGCTCAATATTTGGCAATAGACCTAAAAATCCTCTATAAAAGCTTGTCTTGTTAAAGTTTGCGTATCAGAGGGTGTTCTGGGCACTTAAAACATCAAGAGTTTTGCAAGAGGCTCTATAATCATTGAGATTAATATGCAGATTGCTTATCTTAAGATCATTAAAATAAAGAAATCAATAAAGGATGCCAAGTAAATATTTTTTTGAGTAAGTCATGGGAGCCGTATGGTAAATTAATGAAATTAAAGTATATAATGATTATCATCTGTCAACTCATGGCTCAAGAAGTGCAGGCTGCGCCTGCAATATATAGCTGCCAGTTTAAAGAACTGAAAACTAATCATAGAATAGAAAATAGCGCTAAAATTATAAATAAAAATTATATGCATGATCCAATTTCAAAAAAGGCTGTGGATCAAAATAGTGACCAAGAAGTAATGGTCTTAGATACGGTAGATATTCTTGTTTTTATGGAAAATTTAAGCCCAAAGAGGCTGGAAATTATGACAATAGATAAAAATACAAATATATCGAGCCAATATTCTGCACTGTTAACAATACAATTTATGAAAAAAGAAATTCGCTCTCAAGTAATTAAAGGCATATGTATTCTCAGTCAAAGAGGTTAGATCACATTTAACTTTTGGTAACTTCTTCATCGACCTCTGCTGCGTAGGATTAGTCTCGAGAGTTATAGGAAATTTATTGATAAAAAATAGCACTCCCTAGTTGTCACATCCCGTACGAATACTCGGTTTTTTAACGAACAATTCTGGATTTGATTTGTAATAGTCTTTCATAGCCTGCATTGGCGTTCTACTTTGAAGGGCCGATTGTGGTAATTGCGTATTGTAGAGCTTAACATATCTCA
>BJGJ01000154.1 GCA_014190435.1 Methylocystaceae bacterium
TATTATCACCAAACATACTTTACCCCGCCTTTGCTGCCATAGCTTGGCAAAACTGGCGAGAATTCACCTTGGAGGTCGACGAAGAGGGCCGTTTTTTCGTTGAGATTATGCCTTCGTGTAACTTAAACTTAAATAGACTATCGCTGCTGATCAGCATGTAGCGTGATCTCTGATGACATGAATGAACAAGGTTTGCTTAAAGATGCCAGAATGACTTGAATCGAGGATCCGACTAAAGTCAGGGATATTCTATGAGCAGACGAATGGGATGCGATATGGCGTTAGTGAAGGTTAATAAAGAAAGAGATTAAAAGGAGGAAGCAAAAAATGCAGTAAAGAAAAAACCGCCAGTTGTATAACTGACGGTTCATAATGATGAAATTCTGTTTTACTGACACATCTCCTTAGATTTCGTAATTATAATTTTAGTTTACCTGTAAAAAACTATTTAGCTGCATTGAGATGAGTTAGCGCCTCGCTGGCATGAGTGGCACCCATGTGGGCGTGACCTCTATCGCCGTGTTTTATTGCCGCTTTGAGATGCGTTGCCGCCTCAGCAACATGCGAGTTTTGATAGCCAGCGTATTGGGCTTGCGCATTCATCAAGGCTTCCCGCGCATGATGAGTAAGACTGTTGGCATGCCCTGCTTGCCCATGAATTATGGCTTCTTGTGTGTGCGAAATTGCTTGATCAAGGTGGTAATCTGGATTGCCTACAAGGGCGTCAATAGCGTTGGTGATAGGATCTTGGGCTTGTGCCAGTTGGGGCGCTGTCAACGAAAGAAGAGCGCCAGTAAAGATTAAGGCTAACGAGCGATTTGACATGTTTTGTCTCCAATTAGTTGATAATATCATTATTATCTAATTCGCTCTTGAAACAAGACAAGGGCCTATAGATCTAATAGAATTAAAGCGCTATGATAGGATTAGAAGCTCCACATATTTGTGATAATTTGGTAGCCGAATTTAAATAACCGCGAATGATGCAATAGTAAGTCAATTCTTTAATTATGTATTCAGCGCTTAAGCAAGTTTTTCCTGCATATCCATCTATACCTCATGTTCTATCGGCCAAATTGTACTATCACTGAAAATGAAAGCTATTTAAAGATTTGGTCGAACTTTATAAAAATTGAGCCATTTCTGATTTGTCTCTTTAGTATTTATCCTTCTAGTTTATAATTAGACTTGGCGATAGTGTGGATTGGCGCGCAGTTAATGAGAGAGTTTACGCTAGCGCAAATCATCATGTAGCTGAATTAAACGCATGTAGGCAACTCAGCATTATCTTTTGCTGTCTCTGGGTAACGGATTAATCCCTGTAAATGTCTTTATTCACGAGTGGATCTCATATTACAAAGAGACTGATGCATAATGGAAATCAAGATAATCAATTTGAACGTTTTAATTTTTTAAAGAGCAAATCTCATAGCTGATTTTACTCGTTCCAAAATCAGAAGATCTGAGGCAGAGCCGGTTTTAACTTTGGCCGAGGCATCGTCAAGAATCCCAAAGGCGCGCGAATGGCGAGCTGAACAACGCCATGGTGTGGGATATTGCACCAATTCCATTTACGCTCATGGTTTTGTCTTGATGTAATCTTTTGATTAATTTTCATAACCTATCTCCCGCTATAACTGATTTATTCAGATTACGGTCGCACGCGGATAATAGGCCTTTATGTGCGCTAGCTCACACTTGACTGGTTATGAGCAAAATCTATTTCAAGTCGAGGTTTGATTGTCCTATCGCACGAAAAAAGAGATCGGAATAAAACCGGTGATTATCCCTATTAATTGGTTCGTAGAGTATGGAGGGTAGGAAAAATTCGTCTAATTTACATTAAAAGAAGATAAATGCCCGGCTTAAGGAAAGCCGAGCATTTTCATTGATCGTGATTGGGATGGACAATCCAAATATCGCTTACCATGCTCTTAATAGATCGAGACCTAATTTTGATTGTGTTGCTTAAAATTGGATTAACAGCTTAGGCTCGCGTGGTTGGGGTATCGAGTGTGTCCTATTTGCAACAGTCTCACAGTAATCGTGCTGACACTACAGATTCACAATTGCTTTTTTCTTCATAAAATCTTTAATCAGCGTGTCTGAGGCGAAAAGCTCTTAGATAATTTTGATGCTTACACAAGGACTGGACATCCATGAAAAAAATTCTTCTTTCGGCGGTTTCACTCGCCATTCTTTCTGGCTCGGCGCTTGCAGCTGATCTGCCTTCCCGCAAGGCTCCAGTTGCGCCTCCTCCGCCACCCCCTCCAATGTGGACGGGCTTCTACGCCGGTCTTAACCTTGGTGGAGGCTGGAGCGGTGGCAACGGCAACTCAAACGCCTACAACCTCGATGGCCTCAACGGCGGCATCACCAATAACATCGGTGCTAACGGAAACA
>BJGJ01000155.1 GCA_014190435.1 Methylocystaceae bacterium
GATGAGCATATTTATCTTTTTATGCCGGATAATGTGTTTCTGCCACATCATGAATTTACTATTGGACCAAAATTTCTGGTAACTTTACCACAAAATTTTTTGCAAGGATTTAGCTTTCCTGATTTTTCCTTGCTTAGCCACGCTGTGTTTTGGAAACATGTCGTGACAATATCACTTGTAGGTAGTTTGGAAACTCTACTAAGCGCTGCCGCCGTTGATAAATTGGATATTTATAAAAGGACTTCTGATCTTAATCGCGACTTGGCCGCAGTAGGTATTGGCAACATCATTTGTGGGCTTATTGGGGGTCTACCGATGATTGCTGAGATCGTCAGAAGTTCTGCAAATGTAACAAATGGCGCACGAACAGGCTGGGCTAATTTCTTTCACGGTTTTTTCTTACTTATATTTGTAGCTTTATTCCCTAAGTTGATCCATGAGATCCCGCTATCTTCACTAGCGGCACTGTTAGTATTTACGGGCTTTCGATTAGCTTCACCAAAAGAATTCGCAAAAACGCTCAGAATTGGCTGGGATCAGCTCGGGGTTTTTGTCATTACAATTATAGGAGTGTTAGCGACAGATTTATTGATAGGTATCGCTATCGGCATTTTTACTGAATTTGTTTTGCATTTTGGTAGAAGTATTAATTGGGAGGATGCGTTTAAGCTTGAAAAAACAGTTGTGGAGACTGAGCCCGGCCATTTTCATGTACAACTCTCTGGTGCAGCGTTTTTTGGAAATTATCTCAACCTTAAAGCTGAATTAGAAAGCATTCCACTAAAGAAGAGTATTGTTATCGATTGTTCCGAAGTCTCAACAATGGATCATACAGTGCTGGATAATTTACATCAGTTTTGCCGAGATTATTGGGCAAAGGGGGGGCAGGCAAAGATGGAGGGGCTTGATAAGCATCGAGCAATTTCACAACATCCTCTGTCTGCCAGAAAGCTCTCCAGATAAGCCTTCTTTAAACGACATTTCTTAGAAATTGTTCGAGGAATAATAGCAGGGCAATTTTTTGTAGTCATATGGAAGTTTTAAAAAAACGGGCCCTAAAATTCATAGACTTCAGTAAGTCTCCCTCAGATTTTTAAAAAAAATTAAATTCTAATCCTTCAGAGTTTAGAATTGTGCTTGAATAAATCAGGAAGTGGTGATCCCGCTGGGACTCGAACCCAGGACAACTCGATTAAAAGTCGAGTGCTCTACCAACTGAGCTACAGGATCATTACTGGCGTTTGAGTTATTGCGCATTAGCCGCAGATCACAAACGAAATAACCTTTGCCTCTTATATCACCAGAGTGGCGAACTGAGTCACTACCTAAGTCAGGCGCTAAACTGTGCAAGGCGCTTATGACCCTGTTCCCCTACCGGCCTAGATGAGGGTGGTCAACCCCAGCCCAGCTTGGGACTTTGTTATCTATATAAAAATTTTGTTGCAATCGAGATACAAACAAAAACAATGGCCGATAGAATTGTTGTTAAGCCAGCTTTTTTAGCAAGTTGAGGGGCAAGCGGCGCTCCGGGGTCCGCCCCTTCTGGTCTTTCTTCCCCCGCCTCCTCCGCCGAACGAACCCCCAGCGGCAGGACCACAAAGAGGACAATCCACCAGATGGTCGCGTAGATCGCCAATGCGAGCGGCAGGGGGAAGGGCATAGACTAGGCTTGCTCGAGTTCAACCAAAGTGCCGCAGAAATCTTTTGGGTGTAGAAACAAAACGGGCTTGCCGTGAGCGCCAATTTTTGGCTCGCCGTCGCCTAGAACGCGGGCTCCAGTCGCTTTTAATTGTTCGCGCGCGGCCAGGATATCATCGACTTCATAGCAGACATGATGAATGCCGCCGGCAGGGTTTTTGGCGACAAAGCCAGCAATCGGCGAATTTTCGCCAAGAGGCTCAAGCAATTCAATTTTTGTGTTGGGAAGTTCAACAAAAATAATTTTGACGCCATGCTCCGCCAAGCTTTCAGGCTTAGATATGTGTGCTCCCAGAGCATTTTTATAGACGGCCGCAGCCTTCTCTACGCTCTCGACGGCAATGGCGACATGGTTTAGGCGGCCGATCATTTTCACCTCTCAAAAATTCAAATCCTTGAGCGGCAATAAGGCTAGAGGCAGGGGAATTCAACTCTCGGGGCTAAATTGGCGGACGCCAGGGATGCAATCGCAGGGCGCAGCTGTCTAAAAAAGGCGCGAAATTTTATTAAGTTATTTTAAAACAATAACTTAAGCAAGATCAAATGAAGGGCAAAATAAAAAAACGCCGGACGTACATCCGGCCCGGCGTTTAGAGCTCGGGGCAGCCTCAGCCGCCAAAGCTCACCACGAGAGTTAATTGGGGAAGATGACGGGGTGATGACGCTGAAGCTATTTTCGTTACGCG
>BJGJ01000156.1 GCA_014190435.1 Methylocystaceae bacterium
CCTCGTCTTCCATGTCAGCAATGAGCTCTGGATTATTCCAAATTTTTTGACCGTCTCTTCGCCAATAAAGCGCAAAAGCCCACCGCGGGAGGCTTTCACCCGGATACCATTTACCCTGTCCATAATGAAGGAAGCCGCTTGGCGCAAAACGCGCTTGCAACTTGCGGATTAATTTATCAGCGTAAATTTTCTTTGTTGGGCCAACGGCTGATGTATTCCACTCTGCAGCCTCAAAATCATCGATCGACACAAATGTCGGCTCGCCGCCCATCGTCAGTCTGACGTCCTGACGCACAAGATCCTCGTCGACCTTGTCACCAAGCTCCTCTAATTTGCGCCATTCATCATCGGAAAATGGCGCAGTAATGCGCGGCGGCTCTTTGAGCCGGGCAACGTGCATTTCAAAATTAAAATTGCATTCGGCCGGCTCCACAACACCGGAAATAGGCGCACAGGATCGATAGTGGGGCGCGCTGCAAAGGGCCAAATGCCCCTCTCCGCAGAGCAATCCGGAGGTGGAGTCTAAGCCAATCCATCCCGCCCCGGGAATATAAACCTCAACCCAGGCGTGAAGATCGGTGAAGTCGTGATCTGTGCCGGTAGGCCCCTCTATTGGATCAACGTCTTCCTTCAGCTGGATGAGATAGCCTGACACAAAACGCGCAGCAAAACCCAATCTTCTAAAAATTTGGATTAGCAGCCATGCAGAATCACGGCACGATCCCGAGCGCAGAGTAAGCGTCTCGTCGGGAGATTGGACGCCGCTCTCCATACGAATAACATAATGAATTGTGGACTGAATTTGGGCGTTTAAATTAACCAGAAAATCTATTGTTCGTTTTTTAGATTGATCAATTTTAGCAATAAATTCATCAAGCAGCCCGACTGAGGGATCAAGCTCTAAATAGGGAGCGAGTTCAGCCAATATGTCGCTCGCGTAATTAAATGGAAATTCTTCAGCGTAAGGATCAATGAAAAAATCAAAAGGATTAAAGACAACCATCTCAGCATGAAGATCAACCTCTATGCGAAACTCAGTTGTTCTCTCGGGAAAGACAAGTCGCGCCAGCCAGTTTCCCTGCGCATCTTGCTGCCAATTAATAAAATGCTGTTGCGGAGAAATCTTCAGCGCGTAGCTTGAAATCTTCGTTCGACAATGTGCCGCCGGCCTGAGACGAATAACTTGCGGGCCTAAGGCGACCGGGCGGTCATATTTATAATGCGTAATATGCTGAAGTGCTACTTTAATCGCCACGATACTACTCTCCGTTGAGAAAATGCCTGTTCCTTAAAGAACCAGATCTTTCTCAATATTGGTGCGAAAACTTGCCTTAATCTCGATCTCAATGCATGCGCCTTTAGCCAGCGACCAGCTATTGAGTTTCCAAGCCTATTGACGTCACCGGAACTTCACTGCCAAATCCTACTGAGTTAACATCATAGATTATTAACAAGCTGTGGGGCACGTACGGCCGTTGGTTTTGAGGAAAAACGGAAAGATTTGCAGCTTAAATAAGCAACAAAGGTGCCACAACACGCCTAATTTCTAGACTTTGGTAGTTTAAAATTTTCGCTTGGATAGCTTTTTGACCGGAACATATGACAAAATATTCATTAATGCCTATAAGAAAATCATTCAGAATGACCACATCCGGCATTCTTTCTTATATCGAAAATATTTCCTGTCCATGGATTGATCAAATCGATAGTTTATTAGACAGAATTCTCCCTCACAGATCGTCAACGAGAAAATAAAATCTAACCCCTCTAGCCCTTGATTATAAAAATGCAGATCCGTCGCCTCCTTCAATTTTTTCTTTTTGGCACGCTCCTCTTGTCTGCGGCGATCGCTGGCATAGCGATTATGCTGGTAGAGATTGAAACTAAAGTAGAGGAAGCACAAAATAAACGCTACCAATCCTACCTTCTTGCCGATGAACTGAGACAATCATCAGACGACTTAACGCGCTTTGCACGAATGTTTGTGGCCACAGGCGAGGAAAAATATCTAAAATACTATTTAGACATTCTAGATATTAGAAACGGAAAAATACCCCGGCCCGAAGGCTATGAGGGCGTGTATTGGGATCTTGTTGTTGGAAAGATTATTGCAGAACCCGCACGAGATAAAACAGGTTCCTTATCGCTCGAAGCACGCTTACTAAAAGCAGGCATCTCAATTGATGAATTTAATAAACTAAAAGAAGCGCAGAATATTTCAAATGAGCTTGCGCGATTGGAAATTGTCGCCATCAACGCGATTA
>BJGJ01000157.1 GCA_014190435.1 Methylocystaceae bacterium
AAAGTTTTACGTCATCAATCTTCTCTCGCGCTAGTGACAAAAGGCGATCAACCTCGGCTACAGTCATGACGCTAGGTGCACTGCGAAAATAACGCGGACACTCTAGCATTGTGGTTGGATTGTCTGCCCGCATACGCTCGATGAACAAAAATTTATAGAATTGTCGAAGTGCCGATATGCGCCGAGCAACAGTAGTCCGTGTCAGGCCCCGAGCATTAAGATCAGCTAGATATTCACTTAGAATCTCATGACTTACCTCAAGAATATTAAGACCAATTTTATTTAGATAATTTTTATAATCAATTAAATCACGCCTATAAGCTAGAGACGTGTTTTTGCTCACACCCCGCTCAGCAACCAACATATCGAGAAACGCGTCTAAATGACAAAGGTCTCGATGAGACATCTTTGAAGATTACCTATTTAGACGCTGGGGAGGGATAATATGGCTCATTTCTCTGGGCTTAGGCGTTACGTACGAAACAACTGTCTGCATAGCACCATAGACAAGCCCAATTAAAAGGCCAATCATAAGCAATAAACGAATGAGACTGGGCAAGGCCTGAATCCATCTTTAGTTATCTAGAGTGAGACACAATTTTTTCTGGAAACTGCTTATTCGATGAAATAAACCAAACTCTTTTTATCTCCAAAATACTAATTTTTCAATCGATGGGCCAAAAAACACGAGACGCTTCATATTTCTGATCATGCAATATTGGTAATACTCAAAACAACGCAAAGAGATAGAAAAGGCCCCCTTAATGAAGACATTAAGATAGATCAAAAAGCTATCGTTAAATTTACTTAAAATATAGATAAGCCATTTTGGTTACTATTTTGTAAATACTCCTTATAAATATGCTTTTGGATTTTTTTAAAAATGTGACTCGCTATTTTCTTCTTCAACAGGAATTTCATGCCGCATGATAAGCGGAGTCTGCGCAATAGCGAAGAGTATAGTCAGTGGTAAAATCCCAAAAACTTTGAAATTTACCCACACATCCGTCGTGACAATACGTCTTACAACTTCGTTAAGTCCTGCCAGAAAAAAGAAAAACAATCCCCATCGCCAAGTGAGTTTACGCCATCCTTCATCATCAATATGTATCGCAAGATCAAAAACTATTGGCAGCAACAATTTTCCAAAATATAAAGCTCCGATCAACCCTGCGCCAAATAATGAATAAAGGATTGTTACCTTTAATTTAATAAATGTTTCATCATGTAAAATGTAAGTCAGAGTTCCAAAGATCAACACAAGAGCCGCGGTAACAAGCGGCATCGCAGGCAAATGTCGCGTTACAATCCACGAAACAACCAAAGTGACAACAACTCCCGCCATTAGAACGCCTGTTGCCGCAAAAATTCCATAGCGATTGTTAGCTAAAAAAAACAGGGCTAACGGACCTAGCTCTAGCGCTAGCTTTAATAACGGGCTAAGTTTTTTCTTTCTTCCTCCCAAAACATCGTCTTTTTTCTCGTCACCGCGGCTTGGAACAGAGCCCTTAGATAAACCCTCAGTCATCCTCGTTGATCCTCTGATACAACATCCAATTTATCTAGTTGAGAAAGACCAGCAATCGCTCGAGCAAATTCTCCGGCTGAAAAAGGTTCTAGGTCATCAGCCCCTTCGCCAACGCCAATAAAATGAATTGGCAGGCGGTAGGCCTCAGCGACAGCAACCAAAATACCTCCTCGAGCGGTGCCATCTAATTTAGTCATTACAATCCCTGTAACGCCTGCAATACGCTCAAATACCTCAACTTGCTGCAAAGCATTTTGTCCCACTGTCGCATCTAGCACGAGTAATACTGCATGGGGCGCTTCTGGCTCAGCCTTTTTGATTACACGGACAATTTTCTCTAGCTCAGCCATAAGTTCAACGCGATTTTGTAACCGCCCTGCTGTATCCATTAGTACGACGTCAGTGCCGTTTTGCTTTGCAAGCTTAATGGCGTCAAAAGCCAGGCTCGCTGCATCTGATCCCTCCGGGCCAGAAACAACCTCAGCGCCAAAACGCTCAGCCCATACACGGAGTTGCTCTACAGCAGCGGCACGGAACGTATCTCCCGCCGCAAGGAGAACTTTTTTCCCCTCCGCTGTCCATTTTGACGCAAGCTTCGCAATTGTCGTTGTTTTACCAGAACCATTCACCCCAACAACCAGGACGACAAAAGGTTTTTTCATTTCATCAATATCGAAAGGCTTAGCCACAGGAATCAAAACGCTTTCGACTTCTTGCGCAAGAATACGACG
>BJGJ01000158.1 GCA_014190435.1 Methylocystaceae bacterium
AAACTTCTTCTGTAAGCTCAAACAGTTCCGAGCGATTGCTACTAGGTATGATAAAACAGCACGCAACTTCTTAGCTGCAATTTATCTGTCTTCTGCTATCATCTGGCTCAATTGATGACACGCCCTAGATAATGATAAATTAGATTTTAGCCCCCTGCCCCCCGATCCAAGATTTAAAGTCTCCGATCAATTTGACATGAAAATTCAAGGGCCAAGCTGCGAACCCGTCTTATATGACAGCGAGTATATCCGCTGTGTAAAATTTCCAAATCAAGATGGATTGCTTGCAGATGGCGATATTGCAATAATAAAAAGACTGCAAGGAAATCTGATTGAATATTCGGCAAGAAGAGTGCAGCGTAGCGTTGAAGATATAAATTTTATTCCGTTATCTCGCGATCATTCACCTTATAAGGGTTATAATTTTCATAAAGATAAAATATTAAATTCCCCCCAATTTGAAATTATTGGCAAAATATTATTTAAATTTAAGATCTTTTCCTAAAAAAATTAGAAAATAAAAACTTTCAAATAATAATCTAGGGAAACTCTGATCAATTCGTGATCTGAGCTTATTTCTTTAATTTTAGCGTAAATTTAATTTTTTGGCTGAAGTTTTGACTCTTCTTACTAGACAATGAGGTTTTATAGCGGCCCGATTGGCCTGAGTTGGGGTTCTTAGTCAGGTTGAGCGCATCATACCCAACACTGTCGCATGAGAAATCTGCGTTTGATGTAAAGATTGGCAAGGGCGCAGACGACTTCGAACCTTGTCTTGTTCTTGGCAATACCCCGATAACGAACATGACTAAAGCCAAAGATCTTTTTAATGATCAAGAATGGATGCTCGCCTTTAGCTCTTACCTTCGACTTTGTGCGGTTCTTTAAATGATCGGCTGAAGTAAGTGGATTGTCCCGAGCGCCACGCTTGTTGGTCATATCCTTAGCATTAGGAGCTGCTTTCTTGATGGCTTCCTTCTGACCTTGATAGGCGCTATCGCCCCAGACCTTGGTTTCTCTACCGTGAAGAAGATCTTCGACCTTTTGGCTGTCATGAACATTAGCAGGCGTAACCTCGACTGAATGGATAATCTTCTCTTTGCTATCCACACCGACATGACCCTTCATGCCAAAATACCACTGATTACCTTTCTTCGTCTGATGCATCTCTGGATCACGCTCCCCCTCATTATTCTTGGTCGAGGAAGGAGCAGTAATGATTGTGGCATCTATAATCGTGCCATTACCAATCTTTATCCCATTCTTCTTGAGATGTTCGTTCACGGCTGCAAGGATAGGTTTGCCTAGACCATGTTCTTCAATCAGATGGCGGAACTTACAAATCGTCGTCTCATCAGGACCTGGCTCTAAGCCAAGATCTATTCCAACAAACCGACGCATAGCTTCGCTGTCGTAGAGGCAATCTTCAGCCTGGGGATCTGACATATTGAACCATTGCTGCAGGAAATAGATCCTCAGCATCCGTTCAATACCTATGGGTGGACGGCCTCTTTGACCTGAGGGATAGTGTGGCTCAATCAGAGCGCATAAGCGCTTCCAGGGCACAACTGCGTCCATCTCGCTCAGAAACCGCTCTCGACGGGTCTGTTTATGGTGGACTTCAAAGCCAACACTGGAGAAAGTCATTTGTCTCATGGCAACCTCGCAATAGGATTGAATCAAATCAAAAGCGATTTGCCAAGATCAAACGATTAAATCAGAGTCTCCCTAGTTTAGAATTTAAAATTTAGAATTTCTCCAACTTTATTTGCGGCATCCGTTAAAGTATTTTGAGAGAGATGGGCATATCTTTGCGTAACTCTGACATCTGAATGGCCAAGGATCTTTTGAACTTCATAAATAGACCTTCCAGAATTAACAAGAAATGAAGCAAATGAATGCCTTAAATCATGAATTCTAACGTCGGCTAGATTAGCAATACGTCGCGCGCGATCCCACGATTTATAAAATCTTGTGTACGGCTTATTCGTCTTTGGATTGGTAAAAATCCATTCACTCTCTTCATGTCTCGGGATTGCTTCTAATAATTCGATTACGGAGTCGGACAACGGCACATATCTAGGCTTTCCGCTTTTGGTCTTAGGTATTCGCCATTGATGGGAGTCTGTATCGAAGTCTTCCCACCGAGCTTCTAGAACTTCG
>BJGJ01000159.1 GCA_014190435.1 Methylocystaceae bacterium
AATCACGTTAGACCAGATTAGTAATGAGGCGGGCGCTGATCTCTCAGCTCTTGAACCCCATTCATGCTATTAATATCCTCATGGAGCTCCATTAGCTTTTTTTCAAACGCATCTATCTTTTTCCATTGCGACACTATTACCTCGTTCATTTCACTCATTATTTTATCATGATGTGCTATTATTACTTCAAGGCTCTCTAATTTCTCAATCATTAATGAAATGCCTCTATCCATGAAAAGATCCTTATGCGAAATTTATTAAAGCTGCGTTTTTGCATGATAGTAGCTGCAGCATACAACAAACCTGTTAAATACAAATATTTTTAAATTATAATATTTTTGCTCTGATTCAAATATCAGAGTTTTTATCCTTGCCAGACTCACAGATGTAAATCTTAGATTCAAGACATGCGTAAATCTTTGAATTTATGAGAGACGGATAATTACTCTGGAAAATATTGGGTTTGCCTCTATCTTTGATTAATTATGAACTTACTAAACTTTGTATTTGAACGCTTGCTACATGCTTCAATAGATCTCATTCCTTGCGCATGAGTCAGGCTCATGCATAATTCACTTGGCGCGGTTTCCGGTGCAATTATAGTCGGTGCGATTGTTGGAACCGGCGTGGCTATCGAGAACAGTAGCCGGACGAAGTTTATCTTCGATGGCGCGCATCAGAAAAAGCAGGAGCCAGTCGGGGAGGAGAGAAGCGGATGCCAGCTGGCATCCTTTTTTTTATTTTGCTGTAACTACCCAGGTTCTTTTATCCTAAGACACCCTTAGTTCTGCTAGCAAGCTCGCTGGATCTGTCATGAGAGCGTCAATAATACGCCAGCCTTGCTTTTTGGCCGTTGAGATAAAGGACCGGATTTTTGCGAAGTCTTCTGCGCCCTCAAATGTTCTGAATCCACCAGAGATTTTCTGTCGCAGCTTCATCATGCGAATATCGCGCTCTGCCTGATTATTTGTGAATGGGACAGCCGGATCATATAGAAAACGCAACGTATCCTCTTTGCGTGATTGTAAGCGCAAAAGTAGGTTATGTCCCGTTCTGCGTGCTTGGCGGCCCCGGCGCTTTGCCTTTTCTTCACGTAGGAATGGCGACAGAGCCCCGTGATAGACCATCCCTTCGTTAAGGATGGCGTCGTAGCTTTGTTCAAAAAGCTCGATGAGTTGCGGCTTCAAAATTATACCGCGTTCTCTTGCGAGGTTGGCGGCATGACAGGCTCGCTGCAGCAGGCGCCGTAACTTCCGCGCCCAGTCCTCATGCTCAATATCGACAAGAGCCTTTAATTCACGAAGATGATGCGCATTACAAAGCGCATGCTGCACGCCTTCCCTTGTATAGTAGGGCTTCCAGTGATCGTGAACGACAACGCCAAATACATTGGCCAGTAGGCTGCCCCGCTTGGCGCAGACGCGATAGAAAGTCAGCAGCGTGGTGCAGGCGACATGCAGCCATTGGGTTTTGCCGCCCATGCGAAACCCTGTTTCATCCATGTGTTTTACGCGCGCGCCAGCGACAAGATCGCGCAATACCTCGCCAAAGATCGTCAAAGAGTGGGCGCAGCTGCGGCTCATTCTGGCAATCGTTGCCGCAGACAGGGTGACGTTAAAGAGATCCGCCATCAACTGGCCAAGCCGCGCCTCAGGCAGCATTTGATAGTGAAGCAGATAAACAACCAGGGCGGCCAGTCTGGCTCCATATTGCACTGGCGCATTGACGCCTTCTGGAAAAGCAGCGCGCGTCACAACCCCACAAGCAACGCATTGGCATCCATGCGCGCGATGTTCTGTAACGACCAAAGGTCTAGGCTCAGGAAGGTCAAACACCTGCCGCGCGGCATAATCTTGTGCCATCTCTGGCGTCAGCGCCGCGCCGCAGTCTGAACACCCCGTGGGATAGTGATCGGTAATCTTATCAGGCTCTGCAGCTTGTCGGAGCGTCTCGCCCTCATGGCCTTTTTGACCGCCTGGCTTTTTGCCCGATCGCTCACGCAGGCTCATCACCCGGGGCTTTTTCTTCAGCCCATCGCTCGATGGCGGCTTGCCAGAGTTTGAG
>BJGJ01000160.1 GCA_014190435.1 Methylocystaceae bacterium
CAGGAGCTAAGAATGATCGAGTATGAATTAAACAACCGCCCAAGAGAAAGATTAGGATTCAAAACGCCTCATCAAGTCTTTTGGGGTTCAAATAAATCTGTCGCGCTTCGAGGTTGAATCCAGGTTGTCTTAATACTAATGAATAACAAAAATTATCTGGCGTTCGGCTCGAACATATCCAATTATAGCCTATCTAAAATTAACCCCTCAAGAAAACCAGAAATAAATTTATAATAAGGAAAAACTAATGGCAACCTTGCAAGATAGGGTCTCTGAGTTCACAACAGACGCCTTTCCCAATGATGAGATTTCTGTTGAACTTTTGTGCCGCGATAATCGGGGGACCTATACGCTTCCCTATCCGTGTTGTCGCTTCGATCAAGAGTGGCGTAATTTTAAGTCTGATGAAACGGTAACAGCAGATGTTATTGGCTGGAGACCTTTCATCAACAGAAAAAAATTAAAGCAGCGCATTTGAAATTTTTTGCAGCATAAAAAGCTATGTTTATTTTAGGCAATGGAACAACATCCCTTTCTAGACAACTCAGATATAAAGTCCAATATCTCCCTCATTTGTGGTCGCCAGGAGCAATTAGCTTGAATACAGGCAACAGAAATTTCTTTTAATTTTATTACTAAATTATTTTCGGATTTAAAATGGGACGCCAATTCTTCAATAAGCAGCCCAAGCGCACGAACTTCTATCTTTGTCCATCCATCAATATCTGCATTTTCAGGCACACCACAAGCAGCGCCAAAATCGCTTAATACTGCTTGTCCTTCACTGATGTCCCATAAAATATTATGCGCATACAGATCTCCATGTAAAATAGCGTTACTATGCAGATGAACCATGGCCCTTGTTATACATCTTAAAATTTCTAAAGCTTTTTCTGGTTCAATTCTAAATTCTGGCTCATAAATGTCCCGCGTGCAGCTAAAAAAATCTGGGGGATTTGCTAATATTTCCCAACCTTTCGGCAATAATGGCAAGACCAAAGCCTCCTGACCGCTGGGGTGGTCCGCGACCCGACCAATAGCTCCTAACAAATTTTCATGTTTTCCAGCATTTAGACTAGTTATTATTTCACTTTTTGGCATCCCATCACTGGTCATTGCTCCTTTAAAAATTTTTACCGCAACCGGAACCATAGGTTCGTCATGGGCAGGCAGCCATTTAGACTCATACACATGACCTGATGCGCCCTGTCCTAACATCGTGCCAATTTCTAATGCATTCCATGAAATATGGTTTTGGGCATTTATCGTAATATTCGGCTCAAGAGGATTTCCAGACCAAGAAATCCATGCAAGGCTCGGTAAATTTGATAACCACGGAGGCAAATACTCAAGTCTATTTGCGCTCAGCCTCAATAATTCGAGCGCACTGGCGTTTTGCAAACCCTCGGGCAACCCCGTTAACTCATTCCCAGAAAGCATGAGCTTCTGTAATAGAGGCCTTTCCGCCAAAGCATTAGGGAGTGTTGAAAGGTTATTCTGTGTAACAATTAACCATCGTAACTTTTGCGGGAGAGCATCTTCTGATATTTTTTTTATAGAATTTGCCCGAAACCCTATTTGACTTAATTCTTTACAATCGCTCAAAATCTCTGGCACTTCCTCAAATCGGTTATTTGAACAAAATAATATTCGTAATTTTTTTAGCTTACTCATTTGAGCAGGTAATGATGATAAAAATCCATTACTTAGGTCAAGAATTTCTAAACTATCAGCTAAATCAAAAACTTCATCTGGAATATTTTTTAGTCCAGATAATCTCAGCGTCTGCGCCCCTGCCAGATTTCCCTGGCATAAATCATATAACTGGCAGTCCTGCTTGTTCATTTTCACTCTATATATTACGTGATTGAATCACTCCTCGTGAATTTATCGCTAACAAAAAATGTAAAACTAAATTTATAATAATTATTAGATAGAAGATGAGAACTCTAGCGAGAGTTAAAGATGAGAATGAAGTATAAATAATGCCTTTTCCTCATCACCAATGCTGCACTCAATTAAGTATGTTTCTTTTTCTTTGCCAATGAT
>BJGJ01000161.1 GCA_014190435.1 Methylocystaceae bacterium
TCCTTTATGATCGTTATGAGCAATTCCAAAGCGGGATAAAAAGGCATCCCGCTAAAATGGATATCACCCTTGCAGTTGATGCAAAAGGGCGTTTTCAAGCTTTAAAAACTAATGTTGTTTTGAACGGCGGCGGCCGCCCAAATCTCAGTAAATATGTTGCGCAGGTTGCTGGCATCAACGCTACAGGACCATACGATATGCCGCTTGCGGATATTTGGTCCAAAGCTATCCATACACGTTCTGCAGGCGCGGGATCTATGAGAGGCTATGGAGCATCGCAAACCGCGTTTGCGATAGAGTCAATGGTCGATGAAGTTGCTCATGCAATGAATATAAATCCCATTGAGTTACGTCGCAGGAATATTCTACATGAAGGATGGTCTGTTTCCACAGGCGCACCAACAGCGCCTGCAGGTTTAAAAGAATTGTTACAGAAAGCCAGTAGTCATAGTCTCTGGCGCAATCGAGAGGAATTGAAAAAAAGTTATTCATCAAGTGGCAAATCATATGGGGTAGGCTTTGCCCTAACTATGAAAAACTACGGAACCGGCGCAGACGCTGTTCTCAATGCCGTCTCTATTGATCCAGATGGTCAAATTACCGTAACCACGCATGCAGTTGAAATGGGTAATGGTTCTTTAACGACTTTTGCTCTTGCAACCGCAGATATTCTTGGTGCGAACGCACATTTTGTTAAACAGGGCGAGATCGCATTATTTAAACAATTACAGATGATTGAGTCCTTTGAGCCTCATCCTGAAAACCCTCGCTGGACACCCTTATTGTTCATGTCCAGCAAAGCGGCTACGACATCATCTCGCTGGGTGCATGGCGTTGCGCAAGCGGCCCAAATCGTTTTTGACCATGGTTTGTTTCCCTCGGCTCAAGAGCTTTGGGGGCAAAAAGCAAAATCTCTGAATCCAAAGATGGTAAAGTGGCGTGATGGCTACTTGATCGCCAATGGTTTTAAGCCTCTTAGTTTACAGGAACTAGCCGCCAAAGCGCACGCCGATAAGCGGATAACTGGAGCCATGAATCATGCGTTCTTTAGCGCTAAATGGATATCAGCTGAATATACTATTGAAGACCAGACATTTAGATATCCAATCGATGGGTTAGCAATTCAACGAGGTGCAGATAGAGATTATGCGATAGTTGATCGGCGAAATCCTGACTCTGTTACTGTCGAGAGCATATGGGAAGGCAATGGCCAGAGTTTTGGCGCATCTGCATGTCTTATCGCTGTAGATGTTGATCATAGAACCGGAGAGGTTAACATCGTTGGTGGCGCGCATTTTCTAGCGCCTGGACGCGTGCTTCAATCCGAGATTGTTGAGGGTCAGATGGACGGGGGCTTCGCTATGGGCGTAGGTCACGCACTCTATGAAGATCTACCAGCTTTTGAAGATGGTCCAACGACTGGACGATGGAACCTCGATCGATATCATGTTGCGTTAGCTACAGACGTAGCAGTAGGAAAAATCGATAAAATTATTCTACCCCCAGAGTCTCCCAATGCCCCCGCTCGAGGCATTGCTGAGGTTGTTTTAAATCCAGTTACGCCAGCAGTCGCCAATGCTGTAGCGCATGCTACAGGCATTCGTTTTAAGAATCTTCCAATAACCCCAGATAAAGTGCGTGAAGCCTTTAACCAAATGAGACCCTAAGCGTGACGACAATCACTCTAGATTTTGTTTTGAACAACCAGCGACTTGTGCGCGATGGGGTTGATCAAGACCTTATGCTTAATGATCTTTTGCGTGAAGATCTTGGGCTAACTGGAACTAAGTTTGGCTGCGGAATAGCGGTGTGTAGAGTCTGCACGGTAGCTGTCCAACGCGTTCCTGGGGCACATTTAGAGCCGGTGAGAAGTTGTACGACACCTGTGTCTGCAATTCAGGGAAAAATTGTAACGACGGTTGAAGGATTGGAGCAAGACGGCGTTCTGCATCCTTTACAGCAAGCTTTCCTGAAACATTTTTCATTCCAATGCGGCTATTCCGCCCCTGGATTT
>BJGJ01000162.1 GCA_014190435.1 Methylocystaceae bacterium
GCGAATTGCCTCTGTTAGTCCGTTGAGACTATCACCGACAACTCCGAAAATGCGCCTGACGCCAACTTGGCTCAAAGTCTCAATAATTAACGTGGCAATATTTTTGCTAGTCACGAGATTGCTCCTTCAATTGACTTTAAACTATCGATCTCAGCAGGAATTTAATTGCCTTTCATTATATCTACTTTTCCTCAATAGATTACAGTTGAAAACTACTATCATAATTCTTCGCAGAGTTATCGAGTTAGGCTAATTTGACTTAAATCTACCGGGGAAGTGAAGTCATTGTCAGGATAATTGAAGTATCGAGGCCGTTTCTTTTCTAAGACTACGGCATGCATCGCCATCGGCTATTAAATTAATACCATAACTTGGCAAGATTTTTTCAAGCTTTGGAAGCCAGCCATCATTAGTTAAATTTTTACCAAAAGCCTTTTTTAAAATATTTTGAGCAATAGACGCTGCTGTTGATGCGCCTGGCGAAGCGCCTAATAGAGCAACGAGTGAATTATCCTCAGAAGCGATCAGCTCTGTACCAAATTCTAAAATGCCGCCGCGCTCATTGTCTGGTTTGATGATTTGAACGCGCTGACCAGCGACGGCTTCCTGCCAGTCATGTTTTTTTGCAAGAGGAAAAAATTGCTGGAGCATTTCAAATTGATGCGCCGAGCTCTGTAGGACTTGGGATATGAGATATTCGCTGAGTTGCCAGTCATCACGAGCGACAGCTAATAGCGGTCTAATATTTTGTGTCGTTAAAGAGGTAAAGAGATCAGCATAGCTTCCGTGTTTCAAAAATTTGGTTGAAAAGCCGGCGTAGGGCCCAAAGAGTAAGGATTTTTTTCCTGAAATAATGCGCGTATCCAAATGCGGCACTGACATTGGAGGAGATCCCTGCGGCGCTAAGCCATAGACTTTCGCGTGATGTCGCTCTGCAAGCTCTGGCAAGTCGCTTCTTAGCCAGATGCCGCTCACCGGGAAGCCTGCATAACCTCTTCCCTCAGAGATCTCAGATTTTTGGAGAAGTTCGATAGCATTTCCGCCTGCGCCAATAAAAACAAAGTCAGCCTTAAAATCGCTGAGTTCATGCGTTAAAGTGTTTTTGGCTGTAATCGTCCAGCAATTATTTGTATCTTTTTTTAAGTCTGTCACCTTATGTTTGTAAAGAACATTAGCATCTAACTTATTGACTAAGTGACTGATCAATAAATGTGTGAGGCTGCCGTAATCCACGTCTGTTCCGGTTAGCATTTGTGTAGCAGCGATTGGCTGAGATAAATCGCGTCCTTCCATAATGAGTGGCGCCCAAGTCGAGATTTCTTGACTCTCATCGCTAAAACTCATGCCCTCATAGCAGTGATGCTGGGACATTTTTTCAAATCTCTTGCGTAAAAAGGTTGCATGTTCTGCCCCCCACACAAAACTCATATGCGGACAGGAATTAATAAAGTCTTTGGGATTATTGATCGCTTGAGTTTTGACCAAGTAGGACCAAAACTGCCGTGAGATATCAAATTCTACATTGACTTCGAGAGCCTTAGAAATATCGACGTCGCCGCTGGGTAATCGAGGTGTATAATTTAATTCACAATTTGCAGCGTGTCCTGTGCCAGCATTATTCCAGGCATTAGAACTCTCTTGCGCGCAATCTGACAATGTTTCGAGGATCGTAATAGAAAGCGAGGGCTCTAATTCTTTTAATAAAACGCCAAGTGTTGCGCTCATGATGCCAGCGCCAATCAAGACAATTTCTTTTTTATCCACGCTTTTGCTTGTTGTCATGAAATCCTCTTTTGTAATTATAGAGCTTTAACAAAGGGAGCCTTAGCTGAGTTGTCCAGAATGATATAGGCTCGGCGCCAGGGTTGTTGATCTAATAGGCGCCATTTATGG
>BJGJ01000163.1 GCA_014190435.1 Methylocystaceae bacterium
GCGAATTGCCTCTGTTAGTCCGTTGAGACTATCACCGACAACTCCGAAAATGCGCCTGACGCCAACTTGGCTCAAAGTCTCAATAATTAACGTGGCAATATTTTTGCTAGTCACGAGATTGCTCCTTTAATTGACTTTAAACTATCGATCTCAGCAGGAATTTAATTGCCTCTCATTATATCAACTTTTCCTCAATAGATTACTGATGAAAACTACTATCATAATTCTTCGCGAAATTATCTAGTTAGGCTAATTTGACTTAAATCTAACGGGAAAGTGAAGTCATTGTCAGGATAATTGAAGTATTGAAGCCGTTTCTTTTCTAAGACTACGGCATGCATCGCCATCGGCTATTAAATCAATACCGTAACTTGGCAAGATTTTTTCAAGCTTTGGAAGCCAGCCATCATGAGTTAAATTTTTACCAAAGGCCTTTTTTAAAACATTTTGAGCAATGAAAGCAGCGGTCGAGGCTCCTGGCGAGGCGCCTAATAGAGCAACGAGTGAATTGTCCTCAGAAGAGATGATCTCTGTGCCAAATTCTAAAATGCCGCCGCGCTCATCGTCTGGTTTAATGATTTGAACGCGCTGACCGGCGACGGCTTCCTGCCAGTCATGTTTTTTTGCAAGAGGAAAAAATTGCTGGAGCATTTCAAATTGATGCGCAGCGCTCTGTAGGACTTGCGAGATGAGATATTCGCTGAGTTGCCAGTCATCACGAGCGACAGCTAATAGAGGTCTAATATTTTGTGCCGTTAAAGAGGTAAAGAGATCAGCATAGCTTCCGTGTTTCAAAAATTTGGTTGAAAAGCCGGCGTAGGGTCCAAAGAGTAAGGATTTTTCTCCTGAAATAATGCGTGTATCTAAATGCGGCACTGACATCGGAGGAGAACCCTGCGGCGCTAGGCCATAAACCTTTGCGTGATGTCGCTCTGCAAGCTCTGGCAAGTCGCTTCTTAGCCAGATGCCACTCACCGGAAAACCTGCATAACCTCTTCCCTCAGCGATCTCAGATTTTTGAAGAAGCTCGATAGCATTTCCGCCCGCGCCAATAAAAACAAAATCAGCCTTAAAGTCGCTGAGTTCATGCGTTACAGTGTTTTTGGCTGTAATCGTCCAGCAATTATTTGTATCTTTTTTTAAGTCCGTCACCTTATGGTTGTAAAAAACATTAGCGTCTAACTTATTGACTAAGTGACTGATCAATAAATGCGTGAGGCTGCCGTAATCCACGTCTGTTCCAGTTAGCATTCTTGTTGCGGCGATCGGTTGAGATCTGTCGCGTCCTTCCATTATGAGTGGCGCCCAAGTCGAGATTTCTTGACTCTCATCGCTATAACTCATGCCCTCATAGCAGTGATGCTGGGACATTTTTTCAAATCTCTTGCGTAAAAAGGCAGCATGTTCTGCCCCCCACACAAAACTCATATGCGGACAGGAATTGATAAAGTCTTTGGGATTATTGATCGCTTGAGTTTTGACCAAGTAGGACCAAAACTGCCGTGAGACATCAAATTCTACATTGACTTCGAGAGCCTTAGAAATATCGACGTCGCCGCTGGGTAATAGAGGTGTATAATTTAATTCGCAATTTGCAGCATGTCCTGTGCCAGCATTATTCCAGGCATTAGAGCTCTCTTGCGCGCAATCTGATAATGTTTCGAGGATCGTAATAGAAAGGGAGGGCTCTAATTCTTTTAATAAAACGCCAAGCGTTGTGCTCATGATGCCAGCGCCAATCAAGACAATTTCTTTTTTATCCACGTTTTTGCTTGTTGTCATGAAATCCTCTTTTGTAATTATAGAGCTTTAACAAAGGGAGCCTTAGCTGAGTTGTCCAGAATGATATAGGCTCGGCGCCAGGGTTGTTGATCTAATAGGCGCCATTTATGG
>BJGJ01000164.1 GCA_014190435.1 Methylocystaceae bacterium
GACGGCGAGCCGTTGACCTTCGTCGCTGATAATCTTATAATTAAATTAGTAGGTACTTCCTCCGGCGTAACCTGTGCCAATATCCCCGCTTCGCGTGTCGGCATCCAGTGATTGACATCCGGCGTTAGGATACAAACTGCAAATATTTTTTTAAGGTGATCAATTGATTGAATGTCTCCAGAGTCGTGCCAGCGAAACCATTTAGATTTATGCCGTAAGATCTGTGCAGCCATTGCCTGAACCCATCGCGGATCGGTGATGGAATCTAGACGCTTGTATTGCGCTGCTTGCACGTTCGGAAATACGTAACAACCTTTTAGAGCGTAACAACCATGACAGACAGTGCCTGGAATTTTTGCAAGCTTGCTTCCGACCTTACATTCTTTGGCCGGTATACCGTAAGCCCATCCAGGCATCTTCGAAGGTTTTGACAGCGTGCCGGTGATATCGTTTAATTCATTTACTTTCATTTTATCTCTTCAATGAGTATATCAACATCTTCACTATATACGCTAAATACATCTAATATTTTATACTCTGTATCTTTTTCTGTAATTCCATTTTCTAAAAATTCCTCTCCTTTTGCTTCTCTATTGCCTTTCATAAATTTTTTATCTGATATTGTTATTTTAGCATTCATATCAAATTCTGTTAATTTATTTATTAATTCTTTTACTTTCATATCTCCTATATAATCCCATATCTATTTATTTGTCAAGTTTGCTCGTGCGCTTGCGAGCTTGAGAGCTTGTGCGCTTGTCAACTTGCGGTTTAAAATTTTCATCGAACGCCTGCAGCTTGGCCGGCGTTAATTCATACATATGAAACCCCGGCTCCGTGCCGGGGATTTTTTTAAAACCTAATTTTTCAAGTTTATTCTTTGTCATATTTTTCTTTTAATTCTTTGGCATACTCTTCACTCTTCTTCATTTCTTTTTGGATAAGATGTAATATCTCGGCCATAGTTTTATTTAGTCTGGATAACTCTAACGCTATTTGTTCCATAGTCACTCCTGTTGGTTATTTTTCTTTCTATCTTAACTATATCACGTTCCGCGGTTCGTGTACATGCGACATAGTGTCGCAGGCGCTTGTGAGCTTGTAAACTTACACAACCTGGGGTTATGTCAATGCGACATATTGTCGCAGGCGCTTGCGCGCCTGCGCTAAACTAGAAAGATGAGTTTTCAATCAGTGGTGGAAAACGACCCATACCAATCTAATTGAAAACTCTATCGGTAGTTACCCGATTTACTATCCAGAATGATTAATCAGTTTATAAGACTGTGTTTCTGGATATATCCTATATAATCCCATTGACATTAATTTCAAGGTATGAAATAAAATAATTCTAACTAAAAAAGGAGAAAGTATGACTACAAATAAAACAAGACTAAATACTGATATAAGAAAAAAAATATCTGGTTTGATTTTATCTCATTTTGAGAACGAACAAAAACCAGAACTTGAAAACTTTATATCAGCAAAAGAGGATATAGATGTTGCTTACAATAGAGCATTTAAGTTAGCGACTAATATTGTGCAACGAGCATATCCAAAGAGTGATGTTGCAACCTTACAAGCATTTAAAAAGAAATATGGTAGTGCGTGTGATGTTGTGGCTAAAGATAGTTGTTTTTATTTAGCTAATACTGAAATGAAAAAAGACAACGATAGTGATGAAACTGTTGCCGAACATTTTGATTTTAAATTGGACGCAAATATGAGTGGACGATTTGACAGTATGGATTTTGGTATTGCATACTATCGAGATGAACTAAAACAAGCTGGTATAAATCCAGAAATAACTATCCAACAAAAAGCACAAGAGAATAATAGCAATCCACATTGGACACAAGAAACAGATAAGATTAAAAAAT
>BJGJ01000165.1 GCA_014190435.1 Methylocystaceae bacterium
CCTGGGTTCCTGATCTGATTTCGCCTGAGGGCACAAACGGCACGGGCAACCGTAATGGTATGCAGGGCGACGGGGTAGGATCAACTGCCCGCATGATTCAGTAATTTGCGCATCCAGAAGTCGGGATTGGAGCTTTAAGCCCTACTCGGCCCTGGACAGCAAACTCAATAAGCCGACGCTTCCATTAATTGGACGTCGGCTTTTTTTATCAAAACGTCAAAATTCAATTCCTGCCTGTGCTTTTACGCCCGCAGCAAAATGATGTTTCACAGCCGCCATTTCAGTCACCAGATCAGCGGCCTCAATTAACTCCGCTTTCGCATTCCGCCCCGTGACAACAATATGTAAATCAGGCCGACGCTGTGCAAAAATCGCTAATACTTGCGCGAGAGGAAGATGATCATAGCGCAGTGAAATATTGAGTTCATCCAAGATCACTAAGCCGATCTCAGGATTATTGATCAATGCGACGGCCTGCGCCCAAGCTTTTTCCGCCGCTTGAATATCTTGTGAGCGATCTTGCGTTTCCCAAGTAAAACCCTCGCCCAACGTATGCCAGGAAACATTGCCGAGCTTTTCTAAAATATCCCTCTCGCCGCTACGCCAAGCGCCTTTGCCAAATTGGACAACGCCAATTTTCCAACCTTGAGCTAGAGCACGCAGCGCTAACCCAAAAGCAGCAGTCGACTTACCCTTACCTGCGCCGGTGTGGACAATTAATAGTCCCTTTTGGGTAATTGTTTTATCGGCGACCTCTGCATCTTGGAGCGCCTTGCGTTTCCCCATCTTGGCGCGATAACGCCGGGCTTCTTCCTCAAGATTGTCCTTGTTCACAACAAAACTCCACTGTTTGACGGCTGAGGCTGGGCCGCCTATGACATAGGTGAGACGGTCCTTCGCAAGAAGGCAATAGGGAACGCGGTTCGGGCCTATAGCCCAATGCCGCGGCTGCCCCCGCAACTGTAGCCAGCATGGTTACGCCTTTGGCCACTGGAGATCATCTGGGAAGGCGGCGTTACTTTACAGCTGGGAGCCAGGAGACCTGCCGTCGCGGCGATCATCTGATCGTCTTTTGCTTCAAGACACCGCCGGCGGGGCGGCAAGGAGAATAAAATGCGCGTTGAGAAAACGATCTCAGGTCTTCAGCAGCTCTCAATTATTAAAAGCGATACGTTAAAGGCGGTAACACTCGCTTTATTACTCGGCTTCAGCTTAATCTACGCTGTCGGCTTCAGCGAAACAGATCGTCTACATGATAGCGCGCATGACTCGCGTCACGCGCTTTCGTTCCCCTGCCACTAAAACACGCACGAAACAAGCTTCCGTGATCACTCGCATTTTGGCGACCG
The DNA here is from genome assembly GCA_014190435.1 of Methylocystaceae bacterium. GTDB lineage: Bacteria > Pseudomonadota > Alphaproteobacteria > Rhizobiales > Beijerinckiaceae > Methylocystis. The sequence goes on from BJGJ01000165.1 coordinate 1,350, forward strand.
GCCTCATCGCCGGTATTATCGCTGGGCTATTTATTGCTGCTAGTCAGCATGTCACAACCACGCCGCTCATTCTTACTGCTGAAATTTATGAAGTTGGCGGAGAAGCTACGCAAGTTGGCGCATCGACGCTCACTCAATCGGCGCTCTTTCATCGCACCTTCAACACGAGCCTATCGACAATTGCACTAAGCATGGGATATGCGCTCATACTTCTTGCAGTGATGCTGTTAAGCGAAGAGAAAATTGACGCCTATCGCGCAACAATTTGGGGGGCTTGCGCC
>BJGJ01000166.1 GCA_014190435.1 Methylocystaceae bacterium
ACAGACAAAAACTAGCTTTAAAGTCTAATAGCTAAGGAGATAAAATAATAAGAGTTAACCAAATTATGTTTGTAGCATACAACTAGGCTAGATAAATAATATTGCGTAGACTTACTATGCTTTAAAATAATGAAAACTATAGCAACAAAATTATTTAAGGAACCTCTGAACAATTCATGATTTGAGTTTATTTCTCTGATATTAGCACGATTTTAATTTTGCTGACTGAAGATTTAAGCCGATTTACTCGATAATGGGGTTTTATATCGGCTCGATTGAGCCTGGGTTAGGGGTTCTAGACCCGTTTGACGTCTCATACCCAGCATTGTCGTATAAGAAATCTGCGCTTGATGTAAAGATTAGCCAGAGCGCAGACGACTTCAAACCTGGTCTTGTTTTTGGCGATGCCACGATAGCGGACATGGCTAAAACCAAAGATCTTTTTAATGATCAAGAATGGATGCTCGCCTTTAGCTCTTACCTTTGACTTTGTTCGGTTCTTTGAATGATCAACTGAAGTAAGCGGGTTATCTCGAGCGCCACGCTTATTGGTCATATCCTTGGCCTTTGGAGCCGCTTTCTTTATTGCATCCTTCTGACCTTGATAGGCGCTATCGCCCCAAACCTTCGTTTCTCTGCCGTGAAGAAGATCTTCGACCTTTTGGCTATCGTGAACATTGGCAGGCGTAACCTCGACTGAATGGATAATCTTCTCTTTGCTATCAACGCCGACATGGCCTTTCATGCCAAAATACCACTGATTGCCTTTCTTAGTCTGATGCATCTCTGGATCACGCTCGCCGTCATTATTCTTGGTCGAGGAAGGAGCAGTAATGATTGTTGCATCCATAATCGTGCCATTGCCGATCTTAATCCCATGCTTCTTGAGATGTTCATTCACAGCTGCAAGGATAGGTTTACCCAATCCATGCTCTTCAATCAGATGACGGAACTTACAAATTGTTGTCTCATCAGGACCAGGCTCTGCGCCTAGATCTATTCCGACGAACTTACGCATCGCCTCGCTATCGTAGAGACAATCTTCAGCCTGGGGATCTGACATATTGAACCATTGCTGCAGGAAATAGATCCTCAGCATCCGTTCAATACCTATGGGTGGACGGCCTCTTTGGCCTGAGGGATAATGCGGTTCAATCAATGCGCATAAGCGCTGCCAGGGCACAACGGCGTCCATCTCGCCCAGAAACCGTTCTCGACGGGTCTGTTTATGGTGGACTTCAAAGCCAACGCTGGAGAAAGTCATTTGTCTCATGGCAACCTCGCTCTATGATTGAATCAAATCATAGGCGATTTGCCAAGATCTAACGATTAAATCAGAGGTTCCTTAAATAAATTGATAAACATAGAGACAACATTCATTCAAAAATAAAAATTGATAGTGAGGTGCAAAATTTCTACTGTCTCCTCATTTCATACCGATTAATTTCAGTTAAAAAAAGGAGAATGCTTTTCTATATCTTACAAAGACTTGATGATAGATATAGACACATGCTAACTTAGACGAAAAATTAATTTATAAATAAACGGCGCACATATGGAACTAACCGCAAATTATTTTAAAACAAACGATGGTGTTTTGCTTCACTCCCTTGAAGCTGGCTCAGGAAA
>BJGJ01000167.1 GCA_014190435.1 Methylocystaceae bacterium
AGGCGCATGCCGCTACTACTGGCATAACTTCGGTCGGGCTACGCCCTCCCTCCGTCACGCCAGTAGTAGCGCATTCTCATCCTGATTGACGCTAGATTCTCATCTTGATTGTCGCGCAACAGCAAGAGGCTCAAGTATATAATATTATGAAATGGGTACACAGCGATCCCTATAAACGTTTATATGGTGCCGCAAGATCTCAAGCCGCTAAGAGAAGACTATTACTTTTTCCTCACTCTGGAGCAGGACCCTCTTATTATCTCAAGTGGCTTGAATTTTTGCCCCCCGATGTTGAGCTTTGGATCGTAAACTATCCAGGACGTGAAGGACGATTCCTAGAACCCTTCGCTAATTCAATTAACAATCTATCGTACGATATTGCCCAATCTTTAATTGAACTTAGACCTCTGCCCCTGCTGATATTTGGCCACAGCCTTGGTGCTGCCGTTGGATTTGAAGTAGCTCAATTCTATGAAACTAATGGCGGAATGGACCTTACCAAACTTATCGTATCAAGCCGCCCACCAAAAAAGATGAATGATGAACTAACAAATATGCTGAAGTTATCTGATAGAGAGCTGATTAACGCGGTCTGCAATAAATACGGAGGCATCGCCTCAGAAATTATCGAAAATGACGAATTTCAACAATTTTTTACGCCTATATTGCGATCTGATCTAAATTTATTATTAAATTATAGCACGCCATCCAATGTTAAACTTAATACTGATATACATGCATCTTTCGGCGACAAAGAAGTTTCTTTCTCGTCTAAGGACATTGACGAATGGCGAAACTATACGAATAAGAATTTTACAATAACCAAATTTTCTGGAGATCACTTCTATTTTCAAGACAATCTTAAAAATATCCTGAGCACAATAATATAAAAGCGCTCATTCTATGACGATCCATTATGAATTAAACTAATTTGATAAATTGCTTTCAATTAACTCATCAATTTTAGCGGCAATTACCTTTGAAGGCTCCAACTCAAGCATTCTTAAATGCATAGACTCTACGGGGATATATGTAACTTTGGAACAATATTGCTTCCATGCCATTCGCATTTCTTTAAGCTTTTCTGTTTGTACTTCCTTATTAGCTGAAAAATAAACAGCCTCAAAGTTTCCATGACTTTGGTTTAATTTGAAAATTCTCTGACTACTTTGAATCATTTCATTCAACATCCTGTCCACCCATATTATTGGAGTTTCAGGAGGAACTAGTTTCTTCTCTATGAGGACATCTAGCGCAAATTGTTGCATTTCTGTTTGGCTAACTTGACCGCTTGTATCCATCCCATAGTTTCTAGCGATATCAGCAAGGATTTCATCTTTCGTTGGCTGACTTATATCTACCTGGTCTATCTTAGGCGCACTATCTATCAGACCTAAAATACCTATTTCACGACCAATTTGCTCTAAAGCGCACGCAATTTCATGAGCAATTAAACCACCAGCTGAATATCCAATTATGTTAATCCGTCCTCTAGGCTGGATCTTTAGAATTGCGTCTATATAAGCATCAACCATTTCAGTAAAA